>DATMMO010000384.1:0-5289 GCA_035569695.1 Acidimicrobiales bacterium
GGTCGCGCTCCTCGTGGCCGCACTGGCGGTGACGACGGTGTCGACCGGTCTACCGGGCCGCCTGTCGGCGGCCCACGCCGATAGCCCGTCGGGCATGAGCTCCGATGCCGACTTCACCCTGTCGGTGTCGAGCCCGGTCCAGAACGTGACCAACGGCCAGGCCCTGCAGTTCACCGTGACCCGGACGGCGGCGGGTAGGGCCGCCGGGCTGGAGATAAAGGCGGCGATTACCGGATGGTGCCAGCCCAGTGTCCCCCTTCCGGTCACCGAGCCGGCCTCGGTCGCCGGCGACCTGGGCTCGCTGTTCGGGACGGGCGATTTCCCATTCGTCCAGGCACCGCAGGACCCGAGGGGAGCATACGCCTGCCTCGGCAACGTCAACAACGTCTTCCCGATCCCACTGACGGCGATCAGCCCGGCGAGAAACACCACGCCGAACGTCGACAACGTTCCCGGCGACTATCCGACGGTCAGCGGCACGGCCCTAGCCGAGACCGGGACGTCAGCGTTCGCGACACCCAGTGAGATCGCGGCGGGCCCGCCCGCCAGCAACGGGACTCCGTTCAAGTGCGATTCCACTGATCCGTGCACCTTTGCCGTGGCCGTGTACGCCTCGGACGCCAGTGACCCTACGACGGCGACCGTTACCCATGTGCTCGGTGTGCCGGTGACGTACTTGCCCGACTCCCTCAGCGCGTCGTGCGGGGGTAACGCGCCGGGGCAGATCAACAGCACCGGTGACGACCGGCTCAACTCAGCCATCAATGCCTGGACCCTGGGGGCCTGTGCTGCGGGCACCGGTGGGGGCAAGGCCCTGACCACCAACACGTCCTCACAGCAGACGGATGCCACCGCCCTGTGCTCGTTTGCCGCCGGAAAGAGCGACCTGGCCTACACCTCCGTCGGGTACACAGCCGCCGGCTTCGACCCCTCGAAATGTCCGGGCGGTCCTCAGCCCGCCCGGCCCTATGTGGCTGTCCCCATCGCCGTCAATGCGGTGGTCATGGCTCACTCCCAGACCCAAGCCATCTTCGCCCTCCAAAATCCGGTGGTCGGGCCCTTCCAGAACCAGCTGAACATGACCGTGGACCAGATGGCCATCTTGCTCAGCAACGGCAGCTCCCTCAGCGGTGCCAACGGGGGATTGTGGAAGAGCTCGTTCGGCCAGGCCCTGTTGGCCGAGAACCCCGAGCTGAAAACCGACGTCGGGTACCGCGGTCCCAATTCCACCCTGGCCCAGCCCATTGTGGTCACGTCGGGCACCGCGGGCACGACCCAGTTCACCACGACGTTCCTCCAAGCCCTCGCTCCGGCCGGGGACCTGATCAGCAACCCCAACGTTTCCCAGGGCATCCCGTCCCAGCCGCTGGGCGTGACTTCCAACTTCGGAACGGCCGACCCGGCCCTCTACTACGTCAACACCTATACCGGCTCGGCGGCCATGATCAAGGACCTGAGCCCGCCCACCTCCACCTGGGTCCTGACCGATGCGGCCAGCGCAGCAGCGGCGTGGGGGGGCCAGGCCGACGTGGCCTTACAGACCCCTGACTCGATCAGCTCGGCCACTCCGGCCTACGTAACCCCCACCAACGCGTCCATGTCGGCGGCCGTATCGGACATGACCGCACAGCCCGACGGCACCCTGGTGCCCAACCCCAAGGCCCCGCCGGTGGGTGGGATCGAGCCCTACCCGCTGACCTACGTCGAGTACGCCATCGTCCCGACCCAGCCACTGCTCAATCCCGACTGCTCGCCCAACACCCAGGCCCAACAGACCCTGGCCGCGTGGCTGAACTACGTGACGGGAGTCGGCCAGTCCGAACTGCCCAACGGCCTCCAGGCCCTGCCGCCCACCCTGCAGGGACAGGCTGCCGCCGCCATCGCCAAGGTCGGCCAGGCCGCCCCCGCCTGTACGCCCACTCCCGCCGCCCCGCCGGCGGCCCCGAGCCCGTCACCAACGGCGCCCAGCTCCAGTTCCGGTTCGTTCGGGGGCGGAGGCGGTATCGGTTCGTTGGGATCGAGCAGCGGCATCGGTCTGGCCTCGTTCGGCCCGTCGACGGCTCTGGGTGGTTCGGGCAGTGGCACCGGGGCGGGGACCGGGTCGAACTCTTCGGCCACGAAGACCCCGCAACAGGCAGCCGTGGACCTCAGCCGCTTCACCACCCACTCCGGCGCGTCGTGGATCGGACCCCTGATCGGTTTGCTGGCCCTGGCCATCGTGTTGCCCGCCTTCGTCCTGGCCGCCTCGGGCGCCTCGTTGCGTGAGGCGCTGGCCGGTCTGGGCGGCGCCAGCTGGTTCCGGCGGCGTCGGGGACTCCGACCACCCGGCCCCCGCTGATGGTTCTGACCGAGGTGGAGTCTCCTGGAACCAGCGAGACAACAGCCGGCGCGGTGGGGGCATCGGCTCCCGGGGCCACAACGGCAGACGGCTCTGACCGGTTGGACGACCGAGCGGAGGGGCCTGCCGTCCGGCGACCGCTCACGGCCAGGCGGGTCATCACCTGGATCATTGCTACGGTCGTCGTGCTGGCCCTGAGCGTGGCTGCCGTCTTCTACGGTCTGGGACCGCTCACCCATCAACGAGATCAACGGTCGACGCTGGCCGCCTACAAGCTGGCCATCAACCATGCCGCGGCCGAGACCAACGGATTGGGAGGGGTAACCGTTCCGACACAACCACCCCTGACCGGGGCGACAGTGGGGATCGTGCAGATTCCCGTCCTGGGTCTGCAGCAGACGGTGACCGAGGGGGTGGGGCCTGCTCAGACTGTGTCCGGTCCCGGTCATGTCCCCGGCACCGCCGGGCTGGGCCAGCCGGGGAACTCGGCCGTGGTCGGACGACGGGCCGGTTTCGGCGCGCCCTTCGCCGACCTCTCCCAGCTGCGCCGGGGTGACAAGATCGTGGTGTCCACCACCGAGGGGCGTTCGCTCTATGTCGTCCGCCAAGTCCGCACGGTCATCCTGATTACGCCGTCCGCCGCCGCCAGCACGGCCGCCACCCTCCCGGTTACCGCCACCACTGCGGCGCCGAGGACCAAGGGCGCGGCCTCGGCGTCCAAGGGAGCCACCCCGACCCGGAGGCTCACGGTGACCAACCCGGTCCGGGCCTCGGCGCCCCCAGCCATCGTCACGGTCAACAAGCTCTACGGCCCCACCCCCGACGACCGGTTGACCCTGGTCACTTCGGCCAGTTCGATGCCATGGAACACCGATCAGGCGGTAGTGGTGAACGCTCGCATGCAGGGCCTGCCCTTCACCCCCACTCCTCAGCAGTCCCGAAGCCCCAGCCAGGTGGGCAACGCCGGCGATCCCAGCTCCCTGCCCCTGTTGATCCTGGCCCTCCTGGCCCTCGGCGCCACCATCATCGGCGCTGCCGCCCTCTATCGGCGGGCCTCGCTGCGCTCCGCCTACCTGCTGACCACCGCACCGCTCATCGTGTTCACCATTCTCGGCGCTGAAGCGGCCGGCCGGTTGTTCCCGGCATGGCTATGAGGGCCGAAGCGAGCCGGGCCACGGGCTGGCTCGGTGTCCAGTTCCACCGGATGAACCGGCTGCCGGCCCAGATCCGGGTGGTCGGGCTGGTCACGGTGCTCGCCCTCGCCTCGCTGGTCGGGCTGACCCTGTCCAACGCCACGTCGTCCGATGCCGGGGCCCAGAGCCCCGGCTTGCTCCTCTCCAACCGGTTGGGCGACGGTCAGCTCCCGAGGTTCCTCGCGCCCAAGCACGGCACCACCAAACCGCTACCCAAGGCCAGCTCGGCTCCGGCGCCGGCGCCGCCGTCGGTGGCCAACGCCGCCCCGCTCGGGTCCCATGAGGTGTTCGGCTTCGCCCCGTACTGGATGCTCGGCTCGAGCTCGGGCTTCGACGTGAACGGCTTGACCACCCTGGCCTATTTCTCCATCGACGCCAACGGCAACGGAACCCTCAACCAATCGGGTGCCGGTTGGAACGGCTACCAGAGCCAGGCCTTGAGCGACCTGGTGACCCGGGCCCACGGTGCCGGCGACCGGGTGGTCCTCACGGTGACCCAGTTCGACCAGGGCACCCTGAACCAGCTGACGTCGGATCCCACCGCCCCGGCCACCCTGTCGGCCGCGCTGATCAGCGCCATCGAGGCCAAGAACCTGGATGGGGTGAACATCGACTTCGAGGGGGAGGGGAGTGCGGACCAAGCCGGGTTGACCAACCTGATCACCAAGGTCTCGGCCAACCTCCACCATGTGGACCCGCACTGGCAGGTGACCGTGGACACCTACGCCAGTTCGGCCGCTGACCCGGGCGGGTTCTACAACGTGGCCGCCCTGGCCCCCGCGGTCGACGGGTTCTTCGTCATGGCCTACCAGTTGAACCTCAATGCCGCTCCGGGGGCCACGTCCCCCCTGACCAGCTCGATGTTCAGCGACCTCACCACCGCCCAGCAGTACGCGGCAGTCGTGCCCCCGGCCAAGGTCATCCTCGGTGTCCCCTACTACGGGGAGGACTGGGCCACCACCGACGGCTCCCTGACGGCCCAGGCCACCGGGGGTGAGCCCACCACGCCCACCTACGGCCAGGTCAAAGCCAGCGGTCATCCCTTGTACTGGGACTCGGTGACCAACACGGCCTGGACCTCCTACCAGGTGGGGAGCCAGTGGCATGAGACTTTCTTCGAGGACCCGACCTCGCTCTACATGATCGCCCAGATGGCTCAGTCCTTCTCCCTGGGCGGCCTCGGGATCTGGACCCTGGGCATGGACGGCAACGACGCGGCCATGATCGCCGCCCTGGACGGCAACGCCCCACCGACCAAGCCCCAGTTGAACGGTCCGGTGAACCCCTCGCCTGCTCCGGCCGCCCCGAGCCCTGCCACCACCCCCGTTCCGTCGGCGGGTGGCGGGGGATCCGGGGTCACGCCCCCGTCGGGACCATCGACCGGCCCGGCCGACCCCTCCTCGCCCACGACCACCATCCCCGGCGGAACCCCCGTCGGTCCCAACCCGGTCGGCCCACCGACCTACGCCTATGGGGGTCACTGGCAAACACAGCAGGTCGTCCTCCATCCCGGGAAGGCGATCGCCCCCGAGATCCTGCGCGGGCCCGGGGCCAAGCAGGTGGGCACCCTGACCGCATTCACCACCACCGATCCGGCGTTCACCTGTTTGCAGACCGAGCCCAGCCTGGCTGTCTGGCAGCTCCCGCCCAGCTCGACCACGACCACGACGTCCACCACGTCGACAACCACGCCGGGGGAGCTGGAGTACACGGTGGTGCTGACCCAGCCCACTGACTGCGCGTCGGGGTCGTTCACCT
>DATMMO010000385.1:0-3223 GCA_035569695.1 Acidimicrobiales bacterium
GTCGTCACCGAAGGCGAGTCCTACCGCATGAAAGAGGCGCGCCAAGGGAGGAAAACATAGGCTCAACGAGAACGAAGACTCATCCCGAGGGGTGGGGACTTTTGGTGGCCAAAAGCGGGGACTTCAAATTGGCCACGGACAGTCGTTCAATCCGGTGGCTGGGATCAGCTCGTTAGTCGGCTTAGCGAGCCATTCCAAATCCCTGTTGCTACTAGTGACGTTGCCCAGTTCGCGATCGCTACCGGATCGCAGGACGCCGTCCTATTTCTGTCATGATCCAGCTCATCAGGTGTGGGAACTCCCTGAACGCCGACACTTCTGAACAGTGATGTGTTTTGACTTGATCGACGGACAGGAAATACTCGCCGACATGTCGTGCGTGGCGATCAGGCCTGGGACCGCGTCAAAACTCAATCCCATTGTGGTATCGCAACAGGAACAGCAGGTCCCTGAGCCGCTCCAGCGAGGAACGAAGGGGCGAGACCGTCACCTCTGTCGAGTGCGCGTGTTTCGGGGCTTTGGCCCTTCCCAAGGGCTCTTGACATGCGCCCCAATCCCGCACTGCACGTATTGGCGCGCCCGAGGCCCATTAGCTCCGAGAGCCAAAGTCCTCTCCGCAGGGGAGGGCCAGCCAGACGTGGAGTGACCGGAATACGTGGCGGACACTACCTGCGAACAATTGGCACCAATGCCCTCAAAACAGCTGACACCTTCGTGGACGCTCGCGGCTGCACTGGCTGATTCGACCACATGGGGGTCGAGTCCACTCGTCCGAGCTTCTACTACCCGAGGTAGGCCCGATCGAGTCGGCCCGGGTCGCTGAGAAGTTCGCTCGACGAACCGTTCAACACCTCTCGCCCGTGCACGACCACAGAGGCGCGATCCGCTGCTTGCACGGCTAGCCGTACGTGTTGCTCCACGAGCACGATTGCAGCGCTGGTTGCCTCCGATACCGCTCGCAGCTTCGAGAGTATCGCTTCCACCACGATCGGTGCGAGCCCCATGCTCAGCTCGTCGATCAGCAGAACCTTCGGCCCCTGCACCAGGGCGCGCGCGATTGCCAGCATCTGCTGTTCACCGCCGGAGAGGGTCCCCACCTGACGACCCATCGCCTTTTGAAGGGACGGGAAGAGGTCGACCACCTCATCTATCGACATGCCCTTCTTCTTGCCGAGCTGCAGATTCTCTTTCGTAGTAAGCGTCGTGAACAATGACCTGTCGTCAGGAACGAGAACCAAGCCAGCCCGGTTCATGCCGACGGCATCCCCGCCATGGACCTTAGTCCCATCCACCTGTATCTCTCCCCGCACAGGGGGAATGATCCCTGCCAGCGTCAGCATGATGGTCGTCTTCCCTGCACCGTTCGGCCCCAGCAGGGCGACGATTTCGCCTGATTCCAACGATAGCGAGAAGCCGCGGACGACGGCCTTGCCGCCGTAACCAGCATCGAGCTCTTGGCATACCAAGACACTCATATCGCTGGTGCCTCTTGCTCGTCGGTCTCTGTCGCACCTGGCTCAGTCCCGTCGTGCGCATCTCCGAGATAGGCGCTCGCGACCTCGGGGTCGTGCCGGATCTCCGACGGAGTCCCAGAAGCAATCTTCGCTCCGAGGTCCAAAACGAGGATGCGATCGCAAAGCCCGAGCACGAGGTGCATGTCATGGTCGATCAGAACGATCGTCACTCCCGCGTCGCGGATTCGCCGGAGTCGTTCTCCGAGCCAGAGGCTCTCGTTGGTATCGAGCCCACCGGCTGGCTCGTCGAGCAACAGTACGCGCGGTCTACCGGCAAGCGCCCTGGCCACCGATACGAGTTGCCGCTGCCCCTGGGATAGTTCCTTCGCCGGCGTTGCCACCTGCTCGCCGAGACCAATATTGGCGCAGAGCCGCTCTGGCTCGCTGAGCGTCGGAGCATGGCCACTCGCCTCGCGACGCACGGCAGCCTGTCGGCCGACGACGACGTTCTCCAGCACGCTCAGGTCGTCATAGAGATCGAGCCCCTGGAACGTGCGTCCGAGTCCCAGCCGCGCCCGTTCATGGGGCCTGAGCCCATCCAGCCGCTTACCGTCGAACCAGAGCTCTCCCGAACTGGCAGCGAATCCGCAAAGCGCATCGACCAAAGTGGTCTTTCCGGCTCCGTTCGGACCGATGAGGCCGAGGATCTCTCCCTCTCTGACCTCGAATGAGACCTGGTCGACAGCCCTGGTCCCCCCGTAGCTGACAACAAGGTCATCGACCTTCAGGATCACATCCTGCTCCGGTGCAGGTTGCTCCTCGGCACGCACCTGGCTGATGTCTGGCCGCGCTAGCGCCGACGTCGGTGCAGCCTCGACGGTGACAGGAGCGTATGCCGCCAATTTCGTAGCCAACCTGGTGGCCTGCAGCCGATCGGAAAGTGCGTGCACACCTGCGGCCAGTCCCTCGGGGTTCTTTATGACCGTCACGACCAGCAATATCCCCACCAAGACGCCATACCAGATTCCGAGGGACAGATGGTTCGTCAGCTGCGTATATATGAGGCCGCCACTGGCCAGGAGGCCGGCGATCATCCCTCCGCTTATGGAGGTGATCCCACCTAGGTACACCGTGGCGAACAGGGCCAACCCCACGATCGGGTCGAACGATTCCCCTACAGCTTGGGTCTGCTGGTAGGCCAGCAGGCACCCGCCGATGCCTGCCACGAAGGAGCCGATGGCGAAGGCGACCAGCTTCGTTCGGTTAACGTCGATTCCCACGGCTGCCGCTGAACGCTCATTCGCCCTGACGGCGAGCATTGCCGCTCCCAACCGTGACCGCCGCAGCCATGAGATACCGATGCCGGCCAGAAGCAGCACTACCAAGCACAGGATTCCGAATTGCAGTCGGCCCACGGTCTTGCCCGATCCAACGGCGAGGTTCCATCCGAAGAGGGTGGGTCCATCGATCGTGGTGTTGCCGTTGTTATTGAGGGATGTGTTCGAGAACCAGAAATCACTGATAAAGACCGCCGATGCGATGGTAACAAGGGCTAGCGAAAGACCTCGGACCCGGAGGGCCGGTAATCCGACAATTACCCCGATCACCATGGAAAATAGTCCCGCAAGGAGCGGCGCAAATGGGAACGGAATCCCCATATTAATTTGCAGGTGAGTAAGTCCAAATGCTGCAACTCCAGCTAGCGTGAGCTGGGCCAGAGAGATCTGACCGGCGTAACCCGTGACCACGACGCTGGAAAGAGCGATGAC
>DATMMO010000386.1:0-11380 GCA_035569695.1 Acidimicrobiales bacterium
GCGACCGCGAGCCCAAGCCCGACCCAGAGCGCGGTGGCCGTGCCCGCATCGACGCCGCCGGGGCCGATCGAGACGAAGTACACGAAGATTGGTGCTACCAGAAACGCGGCCACAGCTCGCAGGAGTTCGACGATCGCAAGCACACGCTGGAGGTTTGCGGCGGCAAGCGAAAACCCGGTCACAAAGAGCGCCGGCGCCACGGTGGCCCCGAGCCCGATTCCCGTCAATCCCGAACCGACCAGCGTAAGCGCCTGGCTGGAGGGCACCTCGATCCGGAACACCACGATCCCGGCCGCCAACGCGATCATGCCGACCAGTGGAAGATAGTGCAGCGACCGCCTATTGATGACCATCCCGAGCGCGAGCGCCGTGATGATCGCACCGCCCACCTCCGGGAGGTAGAGCAGACCGACATGCAGGGGGGTGTACCGTGCAGCCAGCACGCTCGCGGTGAGAACCGTCGCCGACACCGACGCCGCCGCCGCGAACAAGGCCACTGCGATCCCGGCAACCGGTATCGAGCTGGTCAGCATGGTACGGATCGTCAGCAGCGGCCGCTTTGCCCGGTATTGATAGATGACCAGGACGACGATCGCAGCCAGGCCGCCGAATAGTGGGATGATCGTCGCCGGGTTCAGGAAGCGGTGAGTCGTGAGCTCCGAGGCGCCGAAGAAGGCGGCGAAGCAACCGACCGTTGCCAGCCCGATGGCCCGGATGTCACGCGGCGAGTCGAGATTGGCGGGTGGCGAGTCCTCGAACGTCAACACGGTCAGGACGAGGGCCACAGCTGCGATCCCGGCGACGATCCAGAACAACGGCCGCCAGGCATGCGACTGCGCCTGCAGGCCGCCGACAAAGGGGCCGAGTGCGACCGCCCCGAAGATGCACATATTCATGATCACAACCGTGATGCGCAGCTTGTCCTTCGAAAAGCCAATGGCCAGCGGCGGCACGGCCGCGATCAACAACAGGCTGGTGCAGAGGCCCTGGATCACGTGGCCGACGATGAACATGGCTGGATCCTGCGCTCCCGCCGCTAATACGGACCCGATCAACAGCAGCATCGCGTAGGCGACGACCATCCTGCGCTGTGGGAGGTGCTGGGCGAACTGGACTGCCAACACCGTGCCGACCGCGTATCCGGCATTCGCCAAGCCCGAGCCCAGGCTCAGCGTCTGCAGGCTCGTGTGGAGATCCTTCGCGATGAACGGCGTAATCGGGCCAAGTGCGGAAGACAACGCCAGGTAGGGGATCAGAGCGAACATGACCATGGCCGCTACCGCTGGGTACCGACCGGCCAGCGGGCCCTGGCGCATTAGTTGGTCTCTCCCTTGGACGCCGGTGTTTCACCGCTGTCGCCCACCTCCAGAGCGCACCACTGGGCCGGGCAGGTCACCGCGCCGCACGGGGATTGGTGGTAAGAGCGGTGCATCGGTCTCCTCATAGCGTTGGACTGACGAAGCGGCGATTGGGAGGTCGCCTTGCCTGCTGTCGGGTTTAGCAATAATCGGACAGCTCTGTCCACTTGAATTGGGGCTAACTACCTGCATCAATGGTAGAGACCTTCTTGTTGCGGATCAGCTTGTCCGGTTGTACACTGCTCAAAGGGGGTTTGTAGTGGCCAACAGTCAGCTCCGTAGGGATGCCGTACGAAATCGCGACAGGATTGTCGATGCCGCCCGCGAGTTGTTCTCTAACTCAGCGGACGTTTCCATGTGCGAGGTAGCGCGTCGTGCCGGAGTCGGACAGGCGACGCTCTATCGCAACTTTCCCGACCTCCGGGCGCTGACCGCGGAAGTCCTCGTCGAGCAGATCGAGCGCTTCTCCGACGTTGCGGCCGAGCGCGCTGGCGATCCGGACGCGTTCTTTGTTCTTCTACGGAGCCTTGTCGAGGACATAGCCGACCTTTATGCCCTGGGTGAACTGGCGCGGAGCGACGCCTGCGTTGGATCCCAGCTCGAGCGCCACCGAGAGCGCATCGCCGAGCTAATGAAACGCCCTCTGTCCGATGCCAAGGCCGCCGGCGCACTGCGCCGCGATACGTCGCTCGACGACGTCTTCTTGGTTCTGCTCATGGCCAGGGGCGCCATGACGAGGGCGTACGGGGCTGCCGCACGCGCGGCCGCAGCCAATCGCGCTCTAACCCTGACCCTGGAGGGCCTGATACCGCCCAGCGCTCGGGCCTGACTCGCAGTGCGTCGACTCGGTTGAACGACATCAAACACCCTGTGGGTACGGTCAGATCATGACCACAATCGCAAAGTACGGACCGCCCTTCGCCAGTTGCGCGTAGTCAGAAGAAATAGGCGAGATCGTGCAATCGGGATTCCCACTCTTAGGCCTCTGAACTGGGCTTTCAGTGGAGGGAAGGACTCGAACCTTCGACTTCGAACGTAGCAGCGGCACCCCTGATGAGCTGGGCGGCCGCATGCAGCCGCCGGTCAGAGTCAACAAGGACGTGCACCAAGGGGCATCGAGAGTCGTGCTCGGCCAGCACTTGAGTCCCAGTTGAGTCCCGTACGAAACCCGACTACTACCCCCCTCGTTCGCACGCCCCTGAGCTGTCGCTCCGCTCAGTTTGAGGCTGCCTCCTGACCCAACGCCAGCTAGTCATCACTGAGGACCTGTGTTTGACTGTTGCAACGTGTATCGGGCTGGACAAGCGACCGTCGATCGTCTCCGCTGGGTCGACGTCGGTCAGAACGGTGTCGCAATTGCCTTTCGCGGGTCGTGGTTCCGCCCCACACGCCGACCAGCGTTGGATCATCCATAGCGGTAGCCAAACATTCGGCCTGCACGAGGCACTCAGCGCAGATCGCCTTAGCCGCTCTCACTTTGGGACCCGAGTTGTCCGAGCCGACCCAACGAACTTCGGGGTGTTCCCGACAGGCAGCGTCGGCATACCAGGCTGGGCCGGCAAACAGCTCTAGCCAGGTGGCGACCGACGCCTGACCGGTCGGCCATATCAGCTCGCCTTTGGGCGTTGACTCCTGGTGTCTTACGACCATCGGCGGAGGGGGATCGTCGTTCGCTTCATCGTTGCGCTGCCACATTGAGAGACGGCGGTCTCGAAAGCATGGGAGATGTGTAGGGGACAGACGAATTGTCCACTGGAATTGAAACGAAGCTCCTGCTCGCCAGCGGGGCTTCGTTTGTCAGCCACAGGATTGTTCGCTGATAGGCGGCTTTGGCCAGAGCAGCGCTTCTCCGAAAGTCAAACGGTCCCGGCGCTGGTGGCTGTGGGGACGGAACGACCAAGACCCGGCCGCCAGTGTCTGTCGCATGCTTGGCCGCGACCGCAAGCTGGTTGTGATCCGCCCGGGCGGTCACGAGTGACACGGAGTTCATGGCCATGGCCACCGCTCCTCGTGGGGGGCGGAGCCGAGGGGCGGTCCTCGTCGTGATCACGTATACGTCGTCCGCCCCCAGCTCCTGAGCTTGGAGGACGGGTCGGTTGGCCGACAGGCCGCCATCGATCAACCAGCGACCCTCGATGCGGACCGGGGGAAAGAGACCAGGGATGGCGGAGCTAGCCGCAAGGGCATCGCCGATGGCGCCAGTGGTCAACACGACTGGCTCACCGGTCAGCGCATCGGTGGTGGTGACCGCGAGCCTGATGGCTGCCTGTTCGATCCGATCGATCTCGACCCACCGTCGAATCAAGCCGCGTAGGTGCTGGGCAGAGACCAGGTTGTCCCGCACCCCGAAGAAGCCGGCCAGCACGGTGAGCACGTGGAAGCGGAACGCCTCCCGGCGGCGGAGCGCAGCAGAAGCCGCCACCAGTGTCCGGGCCCCCTCAATACCCGGACGGGTCGAAAGGAAGGCTGCGTTGAGGGAGCCCACCGAGGTCCCGACCAATAGATCGGGCTTGATCCCGGCTTCCATCAGGGCCAGGATGGTTCCCGCCTGCATGGGACCCAGGTTGCCGCCACCGGAGAGCGCGAATGCGACGGTCATGACCGGCTCCCGGTGCAGCGGACGACGCTGGCGTCCACCGTCCCGTCGTCATTGCTGTCGCTGGCCCGTTGGGCTTCCAGGTGGCCACGCAGGTAGTCCAGATCGTTCACGAGTTCTCTGGTCACGGTCTCGACCTCGGCCAGCTCGTGGCGCTGCTGTTCCATGCGGGTGAGCAGAGCGTCCCGTTGTTCGCCGAGGGACTGATAGATCATCCGGATGGCGGACAGAGACAAACGCTGGGTCCCGTCTCCGTCGGGCTGGGCTGGGTACCGGAGGATTTCTTCGATGGTGGCCATCGAGAGGCCGAATCCCCGCAGCTGGAGGATTCGCTCCAGTCGCTCCAGATCGGCCTGACCGTAGAGCCGGTAATCGGATTGGCCACGGGCCGGCTGGATTAGGCCTCGCTCCTCGTAGTACTTGATGGTCCGTGCGCTGACCCCGGTCCGGCGGGCCATCTCTCCCACTCGGATCATCGCCTCCTCTCGACTTTCAGTGCCCACAATCGTCCTCCCTTCCTGGCCGGCGGGGTGTCAAAACCTCCTTCTCGAGGCTCGCCCCTAGGTCGGCGGCTCCTCAAAAGGTGACTCGTTCACACCAAACGATCTCATCCCTCACGCCGCCGACTTCATCTCAGCCAGGCGTGGATGGTTGCGCCTCCACAAACCGATGGAACGGGCATCCGCCTTCCAGGGTGAGCGACTGCCGCATACACAGACAGCACGCCAGAGGCCGAGACGGTTACGACGGATGACGATGAGATGACCGTTCATGACGGTATGTGCCCGTGCATCGTGTCCTCGTGGTCAGTGGCGGCGCACTCAGCGTCACGATGCGTAGCCAGGTCGGGGCTCGACCATCCGCACCTATAGCACCTCGCGGAGTACTGAGTTGTCTCGTAGATCCTGCAGGTCAGGGCCATCAAAGGTTCCCGACCAATCGGGCGACGGCCACCTGGGGGTCGCGAACGAGGTAGGGGAGCTCACGTCCCAGCCAGGCGCGGGCGATGGTTCTCCTGAGATCAACCCCCGATGCCGCCGCAATGGGAACGTGGAGCGTGGGCCTTTTTGAAGCCAGACGGCAAATGGCCAGCGAGAATCGGGATCTCTCGAGGAACGTTTCCCCGTCGATCAGAAAACCGAGGGTGGGGAATGCGGACCTATCTTTCTCGGCGATTGGCATGTTTATCCCCTCCTTTGTTCTGTTGTTCAACCTCTTTGGTGAATTGGAGTCCGCTGCTTCGACGCCGCCGGACAACCGCTCCGGCCCTGAGTTTGCGATCCAAGGGGCGAATCGGGAGCCGTACAAACTTTCGACTCAGACTCGAAGTTCAAGGTACAGCCGACCACAACGAACGCGATCGGTCTTGAGTAGTCCCTACTTCGTTTCGAGGGCGTGACTACTCTCGGGCTCGGTCCCAGCACCTCGGGAAGTGCAGCGCCGCGAGCGCTGAACCCAGGCGATCAGTGCGCGGACCAACCGGGTCAAGGCCGTGGTCGATGGTTAGGCGGTTGGCTCGACAGCAGCGCATCTGCAAGCTCATGGCGCCCAGAGACCCCGAGCTTCTCGTAGACCCGTTGAAGGTGGTTTTCGACGGTTCGAACGGAGAGATTCATGTCGCTGGCTATCTGTCTGTTAGTGCGACCTGCCGCGGCCTGCAAGGCGGTGTCGAGCTCGCCGGGCGAGAGGCGCACCTGCGCCGCGATCGTCTGGACCGGGAGCGTGGCAGCCCCTTCGCATCGGGCAAGGAAGCGCGCCGCCTTCTGCTCAGCAGCGGCGGCTTGGCGGGTCTTGCCGGCCCGGCGGAGTAGGACCGCAGCTTCGGCTCGGGCTTCAGCGGCGTAGAGGATCGCGCCCATATCCTCGAAGTCCAGGGAGACCTTGTCGAGGGCTTCGGCGTCTCGGGCGGCGACGGCATTGGCGTAGGCGGCTCGGCCCGCTACCAGATCGCCGTCGACGTCTTGGGCCAGAGCGGAAAGTCGGGAGGCCACGTGGCGAGCCCGGCCGAGGCGGGCTTGACTGTGCAGCGCGCTGGTCGCGCCGATGAGGTCGCCGATCTCTTCGCCGACGTCCGCCGCAGCTTCGAGTTGGGCACGGGCGCCAGGAATGTCACCGGCGGCTGCCGCCGTCCAGGCCCGGGCCTGGAGGAGGTCGGATTCGATAATCGGCCAGGTCGGAAGGCCGAGGGCGTCGAGTGCAGCAAGCGTCTCGGCCGCGCGGTCAGCTTGTCCCATAAGCGCCAGTGCTTGCGCGGCGGCGACGTAGGGCCACCGGGCGGGAAACGTACGCCCGATCTGTTGGAAATGGACGGAGGACTCGCTCGCTCGCAGAAACGCGCGTTGCAGGCGGCCTTGCTCGAGGTGCAACACGGCAAGTCGACGTGAGACGAGTGCCTTTGCTTCGGCCAGTGGTTCCACTACGACCTGGTCATAAGCACGGGTGAGTAGCTCCTCGGCCTCGACTAAGCGACCAGCGTAGACGAGCGCAAGAGTGCGGATGTCGAATAGGGTCCACCGATCCCAAGGCTCGTCGGTCGCTGGTACCTCTGGGCTACCGGGAGGTGGAGTGAGCAGCTGGATAGCGTCGTCGAGACGACCGATCCGGACCAAGCTGTAGGACACCGCAGTGTCGGCGGCGGTGAGCGGTCTTGAGCCGGGACGCTCCAGCAAGGTCGATGCGACCTCAATCCCAGCCCGAGGCCCGTAGCTTGCGATCGTAACTAACGCACGTCTGGTTAGCAGCTCGTCTCGCCAGGATGGATCGGTAATGGCATCGACCGCGTCGTCGATGAGCCGCAAGTCCGTTTCTCGGCCCTGAAGGCGGTAGGCATTGTCGAAGCGAAGCAAGGCGACGCGGGCCCGCTCGGCGTCGCTAGTCGCTTGCACGGCAAGGGCGGCCAGCTCATGCTCGGACTGATCGGGCCGGCCTTGGACGTGGGCGGCCTCGGCGGCCATAAAGCGGGCTTCGAATCCCGATCCTTCGTCGATGGCGGCGCGAGCCAGTCGTTCGGTGAGGAAGTAGTCGTGGCGGGTCCGGGCGGCCATCGCCCCGGACACAAAGAGCTCGGCGCTCCCACCACCGCTGACCAGACGTAGCGATGCCAACAGCAAGGTGTCCTCTCGGCGCCGTCCGCCGGTCGCCTCGATCACCTCGGCCAAGGACCGGGCCAGGGCCCGCTCGCGGATTGCGCTGATGCCGATTCGCACCACATCTCCGTAGACGGGATGGGCGAGCCATACCTGGACCCGGCGGCCATCGACGCGGCTGGCGATGAGGCCCTTGTCTTCGAGAGTGTCGACGACCGTGGGATCGGCCAGCTGCGCCAGGGTCGCTTGCCCGAGAGGCTCGCCCAAGGTGAGGAGCTCCAACACGGCCACCTCGGGCTCAGTCAGGTTGCCCAAACGCAGTGCCACCAACTCGACCAGTCGATCCGTGGGCTGCAGCGCGCCCCGAAGCCGCCAAAAGCCGCCCTCCTCGACCAACGCGCCGGACTCGAGCGCTCCCGTCACCAGCTCCCGCAAGAACAGTGGGTTGCCCTGGGAGTGGTGGACCAGTTCTCGTAGCGACGCTGCGTCCACCTGCCCTCCCAACACCGTCACCACCAGTTCCTCAATTGCCGCGTCGGCGAGAACGCCCACCTGGATGCGTTCGGCCGGACCGTCCTTCCACAGGGCGACTACCGGGTCGGGGGCGGACTCACCCAACCGCACCGTGGCGAGCACTGTGGCCGCTTGTGCCAGGGCCAGCTGGTGAACGAGCGTGGCTGACCCGTCGTCCAAGAGATGGGCGTCATCGACGAAGACGACCAGCGGATGCCCCTCAGCTCCTCTGACTACAGACTGGCTGTACCGCCGCAGTAACGCACCTTGGTCCTCCCACCCCAGGATGTCGTCGCCGGGGTCGGGCGGCAGGATCGACGCAAACGCCCCGAAGGGCAACGCCCGCGACGCACGGGTGGCGGTCGTACGGGTCAGCGACATCCCCCGGTCTTGGGCCACCTGTAGACACACAGTTGCTAGCGTCGTCTTACCCACTCCGGCTGGACCAGTGATCACGGCCCCTCGGTGGGCGATGACCGCAGCGTTCAACTGAGCTAGCTCTCTCTTTCGGCCGACCAACGGCCATTTGTCCACGCCCGAAGCCTACCGGGGAGAGCTCGAAGACCGATAGCGCCGGCTGGGGTGCGGTTCGCTCGGCTGGATTAAAGATACAGGGAAATAACAAGCGGCTGCCTGTGCGGTCGGCACGCATGCGGGATTACTACGTCCGTATATCGAGTTGCTCGAGTTGTCGCACCTGTGGCTTCGCTCGGACGCAGATCGCGAACTGTTGGCGAACCTCCCCGTCGTCGTAGGCGAGATGTGGCGAGGGTCATTGTAGATGCCGATTCTAAGAATATTGCCTTGACCAGCACTTTCGGGTGGACCTCGGGTCACACAATACGAACCGCTTGCCTTTCGTGGCCGGCCCCCACCTGTCCCTCAAATAGCACCTTCAGGTCATGAGCCCTATCTGGCCTGTCTGACCGGTGAAATCGAGTAACAGGCCGTAGTCAGAAGTTGACGTTGAACTGGGCATTTACCGGAGTAATCGCCTCGGACCAGGACGAGCTTCGCGACGTCCGTCCCGACAAAGTAGGGATGGATTAGGGATGGCTAGATCCGGTCAGTGCTGAGATGGACCGCCTTCTTGAGGTTTCGAAGTTGGGTAGGTCCGACGTGACCATCCCGCTCAAGACGGCCAGCGACGATCCCGGCGGCGACCTGCTGCTGCTGAGCGAAGCTGCGGACCGCCTCCCGGCTGAAGTCGCCAGCGTCCACGAAAGTCTTGTAGTCATCGGGTGGAAGCAGGGCGTCTCGGGCAAATGCGTCGGCCGCCGCCTCATCGGCGTCGCCAGAATCAGGCGACAGCGAGTCGGCGCCGTCGACGAAGTCACGACGGCGGGGTCCTGAGAGCAGGTGGCCAGCCTCGTGGAAGAAGGTGAACCAGAACTGGTCATCGGCCTTGTGCCGCACGCTCATCTGAATCACTGCTTTGGACCCGAGCCAGCGCGCCGCACCGCTCAGGTGCGTGCCGGTCAGCTCGGGCGTCAGGACGACGATGACGCCGGCCTCGGCGCACATCGCCTGCACCTTCTTGAAGACCTGAGCGAACGGCTCCTTGCGTGTCAGTGGCCGTATTTCGTCGAGAACCTGACGAAATCGGCGAGCGTCAAAGGGTGGTGCTTCAACGCGAGCCGCTTGAAGCTCTCCCCAACGCAGCCACGCCGTGACCGCCTTGGGCGATGCTTCAAAGGCTGGCGAGGCGCGATAGGCCGCCGCCGCATCGAGCCGATCCAGGGCAGCCGGGCTGCTGACTCCGAGGTACGACAACAGATTGGCCAACGTGGCCGCCTTGGATCGGCCACGATCGATCAGCTTGTGTTTCACGAGATCGGCGATCGGAAAGGCATCGATCCAACTCGCCTGCGACTCCAACTCGCTCTCGGATTCCTGGCGTGCCAGGGTGTCGCGGTACTGGGATTCGATGCCGGTCCAGAAGCGTGCCGAAATCCCGAGCGCACGCTCAAGCTGGATCGCGGTTTCGGGGGTGATGGCGGCCTTGCCCTTGATGATCTCGTTGACCGTCTTGAGCGGGCGCGCCAAACGCAGCGCCAACTGCGACTGGGTCATCTCCCGATCCTGCAACGCCTCAAGAAGGATGTCGCCAGGCGCCACGGTCCAGTCGGGCTGCCAGTCGGACTGCGGGTTAGCTGCCATGGTAATCAACCACCTCCTTGATCGTTATGTGCGTGACCTTGGCCTTGTCGATGCCCCCATCGTCGAGCGTCGGGACCGGGTCGTGGTTCAGTCCGAATATCAGTCGGTACGAACCCCACAAGTGGACGGCGAAATCCCCACTCCGGTCCACCGTCAATTGGTGACAGTTGCCGGGAGCGTTGTCCATGTCGGCCAGGGTGGGCGCGCCAAGGAGCGCCGCCAGGCGTCGCTTGAGGAGCTTCCAGTGGTCGGCTCCCCAATGCTTGCTGCCCTGGCGGTCGTCCGAGCACGTCTTCTCCAGCTTCCGGCTGGACCACGAAACCTCGATGACCCGACTCCTTGACATCTTTCACCCTTAGGGTGAAGACTACTCTAGTCCAAGGAGGACAACGGTGACCAATGCTCTTCAGCTCACGCTGACCAATCCAGAGGATTTTCAGCCGGTGCCCGCTGGCACGGGTCACTATGTCGCCGCGCTCCAGACCAAGATCGGCGAGTTCACTGCGCTCATCAACGCGTCGCCTCAGACCTGGGCTCACCTCACGCCCTTGATCGAGATCGTGGGCCCCAAGAGCCCTGGGGCGGAGCCGTTCACCAAGACCCGTGTCGAGGGCTGGGTCAAGAAGGTGGTAGCGGCAGTCGGCGTGCATCCGTGCTTCCTCGACGTGCTTCGCCTCGGACCGAATCACCCCACCGCCATGAACGGCGGAAATCGACCCGTGCTGTCGGTGATTCACGGAGCGGCGCGTAAGCGAAACCTGGCGTTCGTACCGGTGATGCGGCTGGGCGACGCCAAAGCGACCGTGACCCAGATCGCCGACACCGCTGCCTGCGACGGCCGCGGTGTCGCTCTGCGGTACTCGATGCTCGGCACGGTTGACGCCGACGGCCGGGGTGCGGAGTCGCTCGTCAAGGAAGCTCTCGACGCCGTTCAGGTCGAGGTCGGCGGGGCAGACCTGTTGATGGACCTGGGCTATCTGCCGGAGGACGCCGAGATTGATCCCGAGTTTCTGGCGCCGATGATTGACGAGTTGGTGGCGATCGGCCCCTGGCGCAGCGTTGTGCTCTTGGGCACGTCGATACCGCGCTCCCTTGGAGGTGGCGTCGTCGTCGCGGGCAGTATCGGCCGGCTCAAGCGGCGCGAGTGGCTGCTGTGGTCGGCGCTGAACAAGTCCAGCCTGGATCGCATGCCGACGTACGGCGACTACGCCATCCAGCACCCTGAGCCGCCAATGGACATCGTCGAGGGCCAGATACCCCTTGGTATCCGGGGCGCGATCCGCTACACCCACGAGACCGAGACCGTCATTCCGCGGGCGAAGGCACCCCGTCATGAGGAGGGCCGAGAGCAGTACCGCCAGTTGTGCGAGCTACTCATCAACCAGCCTGAGTTCGCCGGGCGCGACTTCACCTGGGGCGATCGTCAGATCGCCGAGTGTGCTGCAGGCGAATGTGAGCCCGGCTGGGAGGATCACTGGCGCGGGGCTGGGACGTCGCACCATCTGCGGCAAGTCGTCGACCAGCTCGCCGGGTTCAGTCCGAACTAATTGACGGCGAATCGCTGCGACGGGATGCGCTCCCGGGCGGGATCGCGCCGGAGTAGCGCTTCACGGACCACCTTCTTGATGCCATCGATGTCGAGCAGGGCCAGCAACAACTCCCACATG
>DATMMO010000387.1:0-4774 GCA_035569695.1 Acidimicrobiales bacterium
CCACCCGGGACCTGCGTTCGGCCGAGACGTTCAACGCCTTCTATTTCACACCCGCCCTGTCGAGCAACAACAAGAACGGCGGCAGCGGCCTCAGCATCTCCTCTCTGTTCTCCACGCACCCCTCACTGCAGACGCGGCTCGACCAGCTGGCCAAGATCGAGGCCGAGCTGGGCCGACCGGCCTGAGCCCGGCCATGGATCAGCGGGCGGTTCGGGAACCGGGCTCGATGCCGAACCGGATGCCGAACCGGATGCCGGGCCGGATGCCGGGCCGGATGCCGGGGCTGTGGTCGGGCTGGATGCCGGGGCTGTGGTCGGGCCGACGGGCTGGGCGGTAGGGCATGGGAAAGCGCCTTGATGCCTTGATGGGCCGGACCAAGCCCATCCAGGCCAACCTGGATGCCCTGTTCGCCCTGCCCTCAGCGGCCATCACCCTGCAGAGCGCAGCGGGTTTGACGGCGTCGGGCCGGGCCGGCGTCTGCTACAAGCCACCCACCGGGCAGTCCTTCGACGACATGCAGGCCGAAGTGATGAAGCTGTTGGCCATGGAGGGTGGGGGCACGCTGACCTCGTCCGAGGACAACTACGGCTACCACTGGGTGGTAGTGGAGAACGCCGACACCCAGGCCCTGGTCACCCAAGTCCACCTGGTCAATTCCTCGCTGAGCGACGCCGGCTGGGGCCCACAGCTCCTGTGCTCGGTCTTCGGGATCGGACCCGCGCCGGCGGACGCCGATCCGGTCGACGGGCCGCCGGCCATCATCATCCCGTCGACCGAGTACCTGGTCTATCTGTTCAAGCGGGGAACGTTCTATCCGTTCGTGCCCGACGGGAAAGAGCACCGCAGCACCGACAAGGAGTTCAAGCTCAAGAGCCTGCTGGCCAACGACTTGGTCATCGAGCAGGATCTCGATCGCTGGTTCCCCCTCTGGGACCTACCCGTCGGCTGACTGGCCCTCGCTGAGGGCGGCGATCTGGGTGGCCAGCTCGACGTCCCGCCGGGTGATCCCGCCTGAATCGTGGGTGGTCAGGGCCAGAGTGACCGTGTTCCAGCGGATGTCGATGTCGGGATGGTGGTCAGCCGCCTCGGCCAGCGCACCCACTGCGTTCACGTAGGCCAGGGCGCCGGCGAACCCCTGGCACTTGGTCGTCCGCACCAGGAGGTCGTCGCGGTGGGTCCATCCCGTGCCCTGGAGCTGCTCGAGCGCCTGGGTGATCTCGTCTGGAGTCAGTACCGGGTCGCGCACCTCAGGCCCCCACTGGTTGGGTGGGCGTGAAGGTGACCGGCATCTCGTCGTACCCGGACACGAAGTTGGCCGCTCGCCTGGGCAGCTCGGTGTCGACGGCCAGGGCCAGGTCGGGCAGTCGCGTCAACAGGCGGTCGAACATGACCGACAGCTCCAGGCGGGCCAGGCGGTTGCCCAGACAGAAGTGGGCCCCGAACCCGAAGGCCACGTGATCGTTGGGCTGCCGCTCGATGTCGAAGCTCTCGGGTTTCTCGAACACGGCCTCGTCCCGGTTGGCCGCCGGGTACAACAACAGCAGCTTCTGGCCCTTCTCCACCGTCTCGCCGTGCAGGTCCACGTCGCGGGTGGCCGTTCGGGCCATGTTCTTGATGGGCGATACCCACCGGAGCATTTCCTCGACGGCCAGGAGCATCTTGGACCGGTCGGCCCGGAGCGCCTCCAGCTGGTCGGGATGGCGCATGAGCTCGTACATGCCCCCGCTGATCACGTGGCGGGTCGTCTCGTCACCACCGATGAGGATGAGGAGCGACTCGTGGATCAGGGACGAGTCGTCCAGATGGTCGCCGTCGATGTCCTCATGCACCAGCGTGCCGATCAGGTCGTCCCGGCGACCGTCGCGTCGGCGGTCTTCGATGACGTTGGTGCAGTAGGCGGTGTAGTCGACGAATGCCGCCCCCGCAGCCTCCATGTCCTTGGGGTCCGGAGAGCCGAGGGACTTGAGCATGTCGTCGGACCACCGCAGCAGGTCGTCCCGGTCCTCGGGGGCCACCCCGAGCATGTTGCCGATGACGATCATGGGCAACGGAGCGGCAATGTCCCGGACGAAGTCGGCGCTGCCCCGCTCGCATACGCCGTCGATGATCTGGTCGCAGATCGTCCTGATGGCCTCCTCACCCTCCTTGATGCGCTTGGGGGTAAAGCCCTCACTGACCAGCCGGCGGCGACGGAAGTGCTCGGGCGCATCCATGTCGATCATCATGGGCAGCGGACCGGAGTCGGGCCGGATGCCACCGGCGTTCGAGAAGGTGTCGGGATCCTTGGAGATCTCCTTGATGTCGGCATGGCGGGTGAAGCCCCAGATGTTCGACTCCTCGTCGAAGTAGGCGGGGGCGTTTTCGCGCATCCAGGCATAGGCCGGGAAGGGGTTACCGCCGTAGAACTGTCCGTCGACCAGGTTGATCTCGATGTCAGCAGGTGGTCGGGTCACGATGCTCCCTCGATGTCGGGGACGGGTACCGGTCACGATCCGGGGGCCGATTTCCGGGGCCAATTAGAACACGTTCACCCTATGTCGTCCCGAAGGCGAATGGCGTCTGAGCGTCAGACGCGACCCGGTCCGGGATTCCCGAGGGGCGGGAGCCGGTCGAGCAGGCCCACCTGGGCAGCAATGAGCTTCTGGCCGGCGTCGTCGAGCGAGAACCAGGCCGCCCGGTCCACCTCCGGGAACGACTGCCGTTGGCCCGAACGAGGCGGCCACTCCATTTCGAACTGGTTCGACGAGATGTCAGTGGCGTCGAAGTCGCCCTCGACGGCCCAGGCCCGGACCCGCTTTCCGCCGGCCTGGGTGATCTCGCCCAGATCGGTGCGGATCCCGTCGGGTGCTGGACGGCCCAGCTCTTCGGCGAATTCCCTCTCGGCCACGGCGGCCAGTTCTTCACCCGCCTCGACCTCGCCCTTGGGGATCGACCACGCCCCCGCGTCCTTCCGGAACCAGAAGGGACCGCCGGGATGGACCAACAGCACCTCAGGATTCCCATCGGCACCGCGACGAAAGAGCAGGAGTCCGGCGCTCAGGGCAGCCACGGGGAACGAGCCCTCAGGGTGCCGGGCCTCAGGGGTGGGTCATCGATTCGGGACGCACGGCTTTGTCGAACTGCTCCCCGGTCAGAAGCCCGAGCTCGATGGCCGCCTCACGCAAGGTGGTGCCTTCCTGGTGCGCCTTCTTGGCCACCTTGGCCGCATTGTCGTAGCCAATCAGCGGATTGAGGGCGGTGACCAGCATGAGCGAATTGTTGAGATGCATGCGGATGCGATCTTCATTGGGCTCCAGACCGACCACGCAGAACGTGGTGAACGCATCCGACGCCTCGGTCAACAGGTCTACCGAATGGAGGAAGTTGTGGATGATCACCGGCTTGGCCACGTTCAGCTCCAGGTTGCCCCGACCGCCGGCCATGGCGATGGCCGTGTCGTTTCCGTGGACCTGGATGCAGACCATGATCATGGCCTCGCTCTGAGTCGGATTGACCTTCCCGGGCATGATGGACGATCCCGGCTCGTTCTCGGGCAAGCGGAGCTCGCCCAGACCGGATCGAGGGCCCGAGCCCAACCACCGGATGTCGTCGGCGATCTTGATCAGGGAGACGGCCAGGGTGCGCAGTGCGCCGCTGGCCGACACGAAGGCGTCATGGGCGGCCAGGGCGGCGAACTTGTTGGGGGCGGTCACAAAGGGAAGACCCGTGATCTCGGCGATGGCCTGGGCCACCCGGTCGCCGAACTCGGGGTGAGTGTTCAGCCCGGTGCCCACGGCCGTCCCTCCGGCAGCCAGCTCGTACAGGTCGCCCAGCGAATGCTCGATGCGCCTCAGATCGGCATCGAGCTGGGCCACGTAACCCGAGAACTCCTGGCCTAGCGTCAAGGGCACAGCATCCATCAGGTGGGTGCGGCCGATCTTGGTGATGTCGGCGAATGCCGCCGACTTGGCGGCCAAGGCGTCGCGCAGATGACGAATGGCCGGCAACAGGCGGTGGGTCAGCTCCTCGACGGCGGCGATGTGCATGGCCGTGGGAAAGGTGTCGTTCGAGGACTGGGACATGTTGACGTCGTCGTTGGGGTGAATCGGATCCTTCGATCCCTGCACGCCGCCGGCCATCTCGATGGCCCGGTTGGAGATGACCTCGTTGGCGTTCATGTTGCTCTGGGTGCCGCTGCCCGTCTGCCACACGCTCAGCGGGAAGTCCTCATCGAGCTTGCCCTCTGACACTTCGTGGGCGGCGGCCACGATCAGCTCCGCCTTTTCGGCCGGGAGCTTTCCCAGGTCGGCATTGACTCGGGCTGAGGCCTCTTTCAGGATGCCGATGGCCCGGATGAGCGGCTCGGGCATCCGATCGTCGCCGATGGGGAAATGAATGAGCGAGCGGGCCGTCTGGGCGCCGTAGTAGCGATCGGACGGCACCTCGATCTCGCCCATGCTGTCGGTTTCTTTGCGCATGGCCACGGCCAGCTCCTCTCGTTGATGGAACCCCCCAACGGTGCCGGGCGCCGACCCTACACTGCCCGGCCACCGTCCGGGTTCTCGGCCTGGTGGCGCGGTCGCGGAGTCAGGCTGACCAGGTACGAAGGGCACCCCGGCCCGTCCAAATCTGTGTGGCTGTTCTTCGCCCCATGAAACCGGCGGCGGCGATGTGAACACGGGCGCCCACTAGGCTGGCGGGGGTCGCTCCGGAGAAACTGAGCCGTCCCCCAGCAGTCCGCAAGTCGGCCACCAGCAGCCCGACAAGGCACCGTCTACATCCCCAAGACACCCTC
>DATMMO010000388.1:0-15520 GCA_035569695.1 Acidimicrobiales bacterium
TCGGCCAGCTCGTGGGCCATCACCGGTATGCGCACGCCGAAGAGGGGCGTGACCACCTCGGTGCCGAACAGGGACCGGTAGCGCTCGTCGTCGGGATGGGCCACCAGGGCCACGCAGGCGGGCAGCAGCTCCGGGCGGGTGGTCTCGATGTCCACGCTGCCGGGCTCGCTCCCGGCCCGCTGAAAGCGCAGCCGGTGGTAGGCGCCGGGCCGGTCGCGATCCTCCAGCTCGGCCTGGGACACCGCGGTGCGGAAGTCGATGTCCCACAGGGTGGGGGCCGTCTGTTGGTAGGCGTGGCCCCCGGCCAGCAGATGGAGGAACCCCCGCTGCGAGACCCGCTGGGCCCGTTCGGAGATGGTGGCGTAGGTGTGCGACCAGTCGACCGACAGCCCCAGGGTGCGCCACAGGTGCTCGAAGGCGCGCTCGTCCTCCTCGGTCAGCTGGTGGCACAGGGCCACGAAGTTGGGCCGGGAGACGGCGATGGGATCCTTGCCCGGCTGCTCGGGGGGGGTGAACCCGGGGTCGTAGGGCAGGGCGGGATCGCAGCGGACGCCGAAGTAGTTCTGCACCCGGCGCTCGGTCGGGAGGCCGTTGTCGTCCCACCCCATGGGGTAGAACACCGACTTGCCCCTCATGCGCTGGTAGCGGGCCACCGCGTCGGTGTGGGTGTAGGAGAACACGTGGCCGACGTGGAGTGAGCCCGACACCGTAGGGGGCGGGGTGTCGATGGAGAAGACCCGGTCCCGAGGAGCCGACCGGTCGAACGCATAGGTCCCGTCCCGCTGCCAGCGATCGGACCAGGTGCGCTCGAGGCCCTCCAACCCGGGCTTGTCGGGCACGCCGGCGGGACGGTCCCCCCGGGGGGTCGGGGTTGTCGCGTCGGCACTCATGACCGGGTTACCGTACCCTGCGTGCTGCGCCTTCACGACACTGCCACCGGCACGGTGTCCGAGCTCGAGCTGCGGGCCCCCGGCGAGGTATCCATGTACGTCTGCGGCCCGACCGTCTACGACGCCCCCCACCTCGGCCACGGCCGGTTCTCCCTGGTCTTCGACGTGCTCCGTCGCTACCTGCTCTTCGGCGGCCTCGAGGTCAACTACGTCTCCAACATCACCGACATCGACGACAAGGTCATCGAGCGGGCGGCCGAGCGGGGCACGGGAACCGAGGAGCTGGCCCGGCGCTACGAGGGGGTCTGGTGGGAGGCGATGGACGCGTTGGGGGTCCTGCGCCCCGACGAGATCCCCCACGCCACCGCCTATGTGGCCCGCATGGTCGAGGTCATCGGCGAGCTGGTGTCGCGGCAGGTGGCCTACGAGACGTCCGACGGCGTCTATCTCGCCGTCGACCAGGTGCCCGGCTACGGGCTGCTGGCCCGCCAGCCCCTGGAGTCGTTGCGGTCGGGGGCCCGGGTGGAGGCCCTGGAGGAGAAGCGCTCACCCCTCGATTTCGTGCTGTGGAAGAAGGCCAAGCCGGGCGAGCCCACCTGGGAGTCACCCTGGGGCCCGGGCCGTCCCGGGTGGCACACCGAGTGCGTGGTCATGTCCCTCGATCTGTTGGGCGACGGCTTCGACCTCCACGGTGGGGCCATCGACCTGATCTTCCCCCACCATGAGAACGAGCGGGCCCAGGCCGTGGCCCTGGGTCGGGACTTCGCCCACCACTGGGTGCACAACGGGTGGGTCACGGTCGACGGCGAGAAGATGTCCAAGTCCCTGGGCAACTTCACCTCGCTCGACGACCTGTTGGCCCGCAGCGATGCCCGGGCCTACCGGCTGCTCGTCCTGCGCTCGCACTACCGCTCGCCGATCGAGGTGACGCCGGAGACGGTGGTCGACGCCGAGGCCGGACTGAGCCGCCTGGACGAGCTGGCCCGCCAGTTCCGTCCCGTCGATCCCCTGGCCGACGGGCCGGTGGTCGAGGGGCAGGGTGAGGCCCAGAACCTGGACGCCGAGGCCGTGTCCCGCTTTCGGGACCGGATGGACGACGACCTGGACACGCCGGGAGCCCTGGCCGGTGTCTTCGAGCTGGTGCGCCGGGCCAACCGGGCCAGCGACGACGGCGACGCGGCCACCGCCACCCGGCTGGCCACCACGGTCGCCGTCCTGTGCGGCGCCCTCGGGCTGGCCCTGGCGACCGCCGGAACCGAGGAGATCGACGCCGAGACGGCGTCGACCATCGCCGAGCGGGATGCGGCCCGGGCCGCCGGGGACTGGCCGCGGGCCGACGAGCTCCGTGACCAGCTGGTGAGCCGAGGTTGGGTGGTGGAGGACTCTGCCGAAGGGACCCGGGTTCGGCGTCGGTGAACGCTTGGTGAACGGCCCGCGAATTGTGGGCTGATCGGATCTGGGCTGCTAGCGTTTCTCGCCGAGAAGGTCCGAGAAGGTTCAGCGTCGTCGAGTTGCTCGAAATTTGGGTGGCATCGCATCGCCCTCCGAGGCGGTCCTCTCTGCAAGAGACACGTTTGCAGAAAAAGGAGAATGCCACCGTGGCATCCGGAACAGTTAAGTGGTTCAACGCCGAGAAGGGCTTCGGGTTCATCTCGCAGCCCAGTGGCGGGCCTGATGTCTTCGTACATCATTCCGCCATTCAGATGAACGGCTTCCGCAGCCTTGAAGAAGGTCAGGCGGTCGAGTTCGACGTGCAGGAGGGCCCGAAGGGCCTGCAGGCCGTCGACGTCCGCCCCGCGGCGGGCTAGCAACATCGGGTCCGGACGGGCCACCGGCCCGTATTCGGACCATCGGCCGGCTCCCCACCCATCGTCGTCACGGCGAACGCGGCGGTGAAGTACCGGTTCCATGCTCGAGATCGCGATGCACCGCCGATCGAGCCCCCATCTGCTGCGGGTGCCCGACGGCGTGTGCCGCCCGGTTTCGGGATCATTTGGACCACTGTGGCGGTCGACATGGTCGGCTTCGGCATGGTCTTCCCATTGCTCCCGCTCTACGCGAGACGATTTGGGGCGTCCCCGGCCACGATCGGCCTGCTGGTCGCCTCGTTCTCGGCCGCGCAGTTCGTGCTGTCCCCGGTGTGGGGGCGCCTGTCCGACCGGATCGGCCGCAAGCCCGTCCTGATCATGTCCCTGGTGGGCACGGCGGTGGGCAGCCTGGCCACCGGTCTGGCCGGCAGCATCTGGCTGCTGTTCGCGGCTCGGATCGTCGACGGGGGATCGGGGGGCTCGCTCGGGGTGGCCCACGCCGCCGTGACCGACCTGGCCGAGCCGCCGAAGCGACCACGACTGTTCGGCCTCCTCGGGGCGGCCTTCGGGGTCGGGTTCGTGGCCGGACCGGCGCTGGCCTCCCTGTCGGCGCTGGGCGGTCCCCGCCTCCCCTTCCTGATCGCCGCCGGCATCGCCGCGGGGAATGCCATCGTCGCCATCATCCGCTTGCCCGAGACCCATCCCGCCTCGGCCCGGCGCCAGTCGGAGGCGGCCCGGGCTCTCCCTGCATCGGCGAAGACCTCGCAGCGGAGGGTGCTGGTGGCCCTGGGCATCGCCACTGTGTGCTCCATCAGCGCCTTCAGCGCCTTCGAGGCCGTCTTCGCCCTGTACGCCAACCACCGAGCCTCATTGGGGCTGTCCGGGGTCGGCGGGGTGTTCGCCGTCATCGGGCTGCTCATCGTGGTGGTGCAGACCCAGTTGGTCGACCGGGTGGTGGCCTGGTTGGGCGAGGCCGTGGCCCTGGTGGTCGGGCTGGTCACCCAGGCTGTCGGCCTGGTCCTCCTCCCGACGGCCCACTCGCTGGCCGGGCTGGCCCTGCCCCTGGTGGTGCTGACCGTCGGGCAGGGGTTGGTCAGCCCGACCCTGTCCCTGCTGGTGGCCGGACGGGCCTCCTGGTGGCGCCGGGGCGGAGCCCTCAGCATCCAACAGGGGCTCTCCAGCCTGGCCCGGGTCATCGGTCCGGCCTTCGGCGGGTGGCTGTTCACCCTGCGGGGGGGCACCGGCGCCTTCCTGGTGGGGGCGGCAGTTACCGTGGTGGCGGTGGCCGCATCGGTGCTGGTGGCCGTGGACCGAGGGGGGTCAAGTCCATCTGACCTGGGAAAAGGTGCGGTCACTGGTGTCTGACGCCCCCAAGGGTTACTATTCAGTAACAACGGGTAGCACGCCAGTGGGCCGAACGGTGCGCCCGACGGTGCAGACCTGACGAGACGACGAGGCCCCAGGGCCGAGACAGGAAGGGGACGCCATGTCCGACTTCTCCATGGACCTCAACGAGGACCAACTCCAGATCCAGAAATGGGTGCACGACTTCGCCGAGTCGGTGGTTCGCCCGGCCGGCCACGAGTGGGACGAGCGGGAAGAGACGCCCTGGCCCATCATCGAGGAGGCAGCCAAGATCGGGCTGTACTCGTTCGACTTCATCACCCAGTGCTTCCTCGACCCCACCGGCCTGTTGCTGCCCATCGCCAACGAGGAGCTGTCGTGGGGCGACGCCGGGATCGCCCTGTCCATCTTCGGGTCCACCCTGGGCCTGGCCGGCATCGCCGGCAACGGGACCCCTGAGCAGTTGATGGAGTGGGGCCCCCAGTGCTTCGGCACCCCCGACAAGATCCAGACGGCCGCCTTCGCCGTCTCGGAGCCCGACGCCGGCTCCGACGTCTCCTCCCTCCGCACCCGGGCCGTCTACGACGAGGCCAAGGACGAGTGGGTCATCAACGGCACCAAGACGTGGATCACCAACGGCGGCATCGCCGACATCCACGTGGTGGTGGCCTCGGTCGAGCCCGAGCTCGGCTCGCGGGGCCAGGCCAGCTTCATCGTGCCGCCGAACACCCCCGGACTGACCCAGGGCCAGAAGTTCCAGAAGATGGGCATCCGCGCCTCCCACACGGCCGAAGTGGTGCTGGACGACGTGCGGGTGCCGGGCCATTGCCTGTTGGGCGGGAAGGACAAGCTCGACGAGAAACTGGCCCGGGCCCGTGAGGGCAAGCGGTCCACCAGCCAGGCAGCCATGAAGACCTTCGAGGCCTCCCGGCCCACGGTGGGGGCCCAGGCCCTGGGCATCGCCCGGGCCGCGTACGAGTACTCGCTCGATTACGCCAAGGAGCGCAAGGCCTTCGGTCGGGCCATCATCGAGAACCAGGCCATCGCCTTCAAGCTGGCCGACATGAAGACCCGGATCGACGCCTCCCGGCTGCTGGTGTGGCGGGCGGCGTGGATGGGGAGCACCGGCAAGCAGTTCACCGCGGGCGAGGGCTCGATGTCCAAGCTGTTCGCGGGGGAGACCGCGGTCTACGTGACCGAGGAGGCCATCCAGATCATGGGCGGCTACGGCTACATCCGGGAGCACCCGGTGGAACGGTGGCACCGGGACTCGAAGATCTACACCATCTTCGAGGGGACCTCGGAGATCCAGCGCCTCATCATCGCCCGGGCCATTTCCGGCGTCCACGTCAACTGAGCGCTGGGCGGGTGGCCCCCGGGTAGCCCGGTCAGGCGACTGGGTCGGCTACGGGGTGCCGCAGATCACGTAGGCCTGGACCGACATGGCCATCCCCGAGGTCAGCGGCCCGGTCACCACGCCGACTGCCCGCCAGCCGCGGGTCGTGGTCGGGTTGGAGGTGAGCAGGGCCACGCCGGTTCCGCTGGTGACGGCATTGGCCGTCGTGGTCGTGGTCGATCCGGTGGCACTGGGCCCGTCACTGACCTGCCCGCCACCGCCCAACAGCACACGTCCGGTCGGGCAACTGGCGGTGGCGGTGGTGACCGTTCCCGCGGTGGGGTTGGCGGCCGAGCTCACGGCCGTCCCTTGGACCACGGTGCTGGATGCGACTCCCGATGCGCCCTTGGCCCCGGCCGGGCCCGCTGGTCCCGTCGTGCCGGCCAGCCCCTTGGCCCCGGCCGCGCCGGCGGGACCTACCGGGCCCTGGGGTCCGGCCGGTCCGGGGAATCCCCGCGGACCGGCCGGCCCCTCGGGCCCCCGGGCGCCGGTGGTATAGATCGTCTTGGCCGAGCTCGGGGAGCTGATCAGTGCCACCCCCAAGCCCACACCCACACCGGCCACGACGACGCCGACGACGGCACCGACGAGGAACTGCTTTCTCGGACGAAGCTCTGACATCTGACTGCCCCCTTGGTGATCCCACGGATCGGTGGACGGTGTGTGTTTCATGGATGACAACCCTGTGGTTGTAGCAGCCTGACGTGGCGACCGCGGGGACACTCAGGCCCGGTCGTAGTCCGAAGGGTCGGCACATGCGGGCGGTCAATGGGAGAAGGCCAACGACCGGCGGTGCTCATGGTGACCGTCGAGGTCGAGGGTGGTGCCGAGCTGTCGGCATGGATGAAAGCGGTCATGGCCAAGTGGACGCGCTGGGACCGGGCCGTGGGGACCGAGCTGGTGTCGCCCGGGGATGGCCCATGACGCCGGGTAGCGTGACCCGATGGTCGCTTCCCGTTCCTCTGCGCACGGCGTCCCGACCGTCCTGACCCTGTGCACGGGAAACGCAGCGCGATCGGTCATGGCCGGCATCCTGTTCGCCGACCGGCCCGTGGCGGTGGTGACCGCGGGCACGTTCGTGGTCGAGGGACAGCCCATGAGCTGGCGAACGAGGGACGCTCTGGCCTCGGTCGGGGTCGAGACGCTCCCGGCCCACCGGAGCCACCAGCTGACCGAGGCCGACGCCACCGACGCCGATGTGATCATCGCCATGGCCGGCGAGCACGTCGCCTATGTCCGTCGACGCCACCCCGAGGCCTCCGGGCGGACGGCCACCATCAAGCGGCTGGTCCGTGATCTGTCCGACGGTCCCGATCCCCTGGTCGACCGGGTGGCGGCCCTGGGTCTGGCCTCGGTCGGCATCGAGCCCTGGGAGGACGTCGAGGACCCGGCCGGCGGTGAAGCGGACGTGTACGTCAGCTGTGCCCAGGAGCTGGCTCAGCTCTGTGCCGACCTCGCCCCCCGGTTGCGTTGAGGCAGCCCGCCTCAGGTGCTGGTCGACCGGGCCAGTTCCGGGTGCCGTCGTGAGAGGTCGGCACAGGCCTCGCAGATGTGTTCGGGAATGACCCCGATCCTCATCAGGAGGGAGAAGGTCCGACATCCGAGACACAGGGCGAAGGCCGCCTCCAGGAACGCAGCCGCAGCCAGGAGCCCGATCACCACCCAGGTGGCCGTGGTCTGACCGAATCCGAACCACAAGACGAGGGCGGTGGAGGAGAAGACCACCCCGATGCCCTGAGCGAATCGCTTGGGCGGTCCCGGAACCAACTTGGGCTCCCGGGGAAGGCGGGGGGCGATCACCCGGGTGGCCAACTGGCCCAGGGGGCTGAGGGTCGGACCCGTGGCCAGCCGGGCCCAGAACCCGTAGGCCAGCGGGACGAGCAGCCAGGGCTGGCCGAAGGCGATGGCGGCGATGCACATGACCAGCACGCCGGTGGCCACCGTGCGGGCAGCGTAGTCATTAACCGGATCGGGGAAGCGGAACAGGGAAGATAGGGGTGCCGACATCGGTGGTCTCCGCAATCGGATGGCGGACCCGTCGCACCGGGGTCCGGGTGAGGCCTGACGGCTTCAACCCGACCAAGTTTACCTGTTCGGTCGTGTATTCGTTCGCCTCAAGCGGCGGCGGCCACCCCGTGCATGAGGCCGAGCCCGGCCAGTCCGGGCAGGCGGTCCACCCGCCGGTCGATGCGTTCGACCATGGGTAGTCCCTCGGTTCCACCGAAGAGAAAGCGACTGAGGAATTTGACCTCGCCCTCGGGCATGAGACTGCTGCCCACCGGCGCCCAGAAGTGCTGGAGGGCCCAGCGGGTGAGTCGTTGCGCGCCCCGGCTGGCGGCCAGTCGGGTCTTGGCCTGGTCCACGTAGAAGTCGACGTGTCGACCCTCTTGCTTCATGATCCTTCGGAGCAGGTCCGAGAGCACGGGGTGATCGGCGATCTTGGCCAGGCGGCTGTAGCCGGCCTGTGTCGTCCACTCGTTGACCGCGCCCCAGGTCATATGTACGGCGGTGAGGTGCGGGGTCAGCAGGGAACCCAATTGAAAGGTCAGCGGCCGCCAGGCATCTCGCTTGGGCAGACGCTGGCGTAGGGCGGCGATCCGACCGCGGCCGACCGGGTCGTCGTGAGCGGCCAGCACCTCGGCGATGGCCTCGCCGTGCCAGTGTTCCTCGTAGTTCCACATGGTGAGGAACGCGGTGATGTCGGGGTCCTTGTGGGCTTGGGTGACCAGGACGTCTCTGAGGTAGCACACTGTGTGGATCTCGACGTCGTGCATGTACCGCAGACACCGGAGGACATCGGGGGCCAGGGGCTGGTCCCCGAACGACGAGAAATCGATGTCCGTCGTGTCGAGCTTGGCAGAGACGGACCGGTAGGTGTCTAGGTCGAAACTCATGTCTGTTCTTCGATGCCGGACGAATTCTGGATGGCCGGGGGCCCGAGTGTGCTGCTCGAGTTCCCGCACGGCGATAGTAGCAACCAGGACCCCTGCGGAGCTGGATAAGTTCGTCCCGTGGGCCCCCCGGTGACGAATCCAGCCGTGGTGCTCAGGACCCTGGGGGGTCGACCAATTCTGCCGGTTCGGCCGTTCGGCCATCCAGACCGCCCTGCCGCTCCGAAGACCCGACCGGGATGATCGATCTAGAGACGGCCAGCGACGCCAACCTGGTGGTGGCCATTGCCCGCTGGCACGAGCCGGCCATGGCCGAGGCCTACCGCCGACACGGCGGTGCCGTCCATGCCCTGGCTCGCCGCCTCCTTCGCCACCAGCCGTCCGCCGAGGAGATCACCCAAGAGGTCTTCTTGGACCTCTGGCAGCACCCGGAGAAGTTCGACGCCCAGCGCGGGACGCTCCGCTCGTTCTTGTTGGCCCGCACCCACGGGAAATCGGTGGACCTGATCCGGTCGGAGGAGTCGCGCAAGGCCCGTGAGGAGCGGACCTCGCGCCACACGGCCACGGCCGGGTACGACGTCGAGCACCAGGTCTTTGACCTGGTCGTGGCCGACCAGGTCAAAGAGTCGATGGCCGAGCTTCCTGACGACATGCGCCAGCCCATCGAGCTGGCGTACTTCGGCGGGCACACCTATCGGGAGGTGGCGGTGATACTCCATGCGGCAGAGGGAACGGTGAAGAGCCGGATCAGAACGGGCCTGACCCGGCTCCGGGCCAGCCTGGCCGAGCGCGGGGTCGAGCCGGCAGGAGTCAACCGATGACCGGATCCGTGAACAGCCTCACCCACGAGGAAGCGGTAGAGCTTCTCGGGGCCTATGCCCTTGACGCCTTGGATCCCGAAGAGGCTGCGCTGGTGGAGGAGCATCTCAACCAGTGCCCCCGCTGCCGGGCCGAGGTGGCCCGCCATCACGAGGTCGCCGGTCTCCTGGCCAACTCGGGAGCGGAGGCTCCGGCCGAGGTGTGGGACCGCATCGCCGGTCGGCTGGAAAAGCCAGACCGTCCCGGGCGTGCCGGCCCTGCCGGGACGCCCGAAGAGCCCGACCGCCCCGACGAGCCAGAAGAGCCAGAACGACCCGAGTGGGAGCGGCTGGCGGCCCGGTTGGATCGCCCATCGGGCACCCCCGACGTGCTGGGCGGGGAGCGGGACCCGAGCCCCTCGGCGCCATCCGCTGTCCCTGCCCCGGTCGTGTCCCTGGATCAGAGGCGACGGCGCCACCGCCCGGTGACGGCGGGGATCACGCTGGTGGCCACGGCCGCCGCCGTGCTGGCTCTGGTGTTCGGTGTACAGGTCGCCCACCTGAACCACCAAGTGGGACAGCTGCAGTCCGCCGCCGCTCGGCCCGGGCTGTCGAGCTCCGTCCAGGCCGCGTTGGAGGCGCCCTCGACGACACGGGTGAAGCTCGTGCCGCCGGGACCGCAGGAGCACGGCACCTCGGTGACGGTGGCCCTCACCTCATCGGGCGCGGCCTACCTGATACCCAAGGACCTGGCCACACTGCCGGCGGGTCGCACGTACCAGCTCTGGGGTCGGATCGATGGGCGGATGATCTCGTTGGGACTCCTCGGCTCCCGTCCGGCCGTGACCGCCTTCAGCGTCAACCCCAAAGCGCCCGTGTCGTTGTTCGCCATCACCGCCGAACCGTCGGGCGGGGTGTTGCAGCCGACCTCGACGCCGGTGGTCCAAGGCGTCGTCACGGCCTGACCTCTCACCGCTCGAGCCGTTCGAGCGCCGGAGGAGACCGCCCGGGTGCCTCATGAATCGCCCGAGCCGCCCGAGCCGCCCGGGCGCCCGAGCCGCCCGGTCGCCCGATGAGTCACGGCGTGGCCGGCGGGCTGGAGTTGCCCGGAGGCGGACCGAGATCGGTCAGACCCGGTGGACCTGGCGGAGGCCGGCCCAGGCCAGGTCGGCCAATCGGATGGCCAGGAGCCCGGCGTCGAGGGTGGTGGCCGAAGGGTCGTGAGCCGGGTTCGTCCCCGTGTCAACGGCGGCCCGGTCCCGTGCCCCCCGGCCGGCCATCCAGTGTCGACTGGCGCCCTCGGCCATGCCGACGACGGCATAAGCCAGGAGCAGGCGGTGCTCGGGATCGAGCCCGGCATCGATGAGCGGGTCGATGGCCTCGGCGATGGCGTCCTCCACCCGGCGGAGGGCCTCACCCAGCTCCGGGTCGTCGGGCGCATCTCGTCCGTAGAGCAGCCGAAAGGCGTCCTCGTTGCCCACCACCATCTCGAAATAGGCGGCAAAGCCCAATTCGACCTGTTGGCGGGGGCCGTCGGCCTGGGCGGTCGATGAGGTGATGGCGTCGATGACCTTGCCCGACACGAAGTCCATCAGCTCGAGGTACAGCGCCCGCTTCGAGTCGAAATGCTGGTAGACCAGCGGCTTGGTGACCCCGGCCGCCTCGGCGATGTCGTCCATGGTGGTGGCGGCGTAGCCCCGCTCGGCAAAGAGGGACAGGGCTACGTCGAAGAGCTGGTTGCGCCGCTCGCCTGCGGTCAACCGCCGTCCTGCCACCGGCGGCATCGATCGCCTGGGACCTGGACCGTCGTCCCTGGGGTCGGCAGCCATCGCCTCGGTCATCCTGGTCATGCTACTCGTGCCTCTTCATGGCCCGATCCTCTCCGCTGCCCTCCGATCTTCTCCGCTCCCGTCCGCTCCTCACCCCCGGGGGATGGCCCGAGCGATCCGTTCGGGGAGGTCGCGCCGCGAGAAGTGGGCGTCGGCCACCGCCGCGTTGTGGTTGAGCAACGTGGGATCGGGGGCGGAGAGCCAGGCGTCGAGGGCAGCCGGTCGGCTCACCGGGAACCATCGGAACCCGAACGCGGCCAGCTCGGCGGCTACCGGGTAGGGCCCGATGGCCAGCGGGCGCCGGTGGATGGCCGACTCGATGGTCGGGTTCCCGAACCCTTCCCAGGTCGAGGGCAGGGCCACCACGTCACAGGCGGCATAGGCATCGTGGACCGGGGTACCGGACACCTCGTTCCAGCCGAAGATCACCGGAGCCCGACTGGCGTCGATCAGCCGGGCCGCCTCGGGGCCGAAGCCGTCCTCGGCCGGCCCGAGCAACCAGTAGGTGGCGCCCAGGGACTCCGACAGGGCAATGCCGCCGGCCACGTTCTTCCGCGGGATGGCCCGGGTGGGCTGCAGCACCAACCGGGTGTCGTCGCCCACCCCGAGGACCCCGCGGACCCGGCGCCGGGCGGCGTCGACCGTGCGCTGCTCGTCGGGGCCGACTCCGCCCGTGTCGAACGTGTTGTACACGGTCATAGCGGCGATGCCCCGGGCCTCGAGCTCGGCCCGGCTCAGCTCGTTGATGGTCACGTGCGTCCACCGCCGGTCGTCGGGCGGCGGGGGTGCGCCGATGAACTGCGGTCGCTGCCAGGGCAGGTCGTGGTGGTGGAGGACCGCGGGCCGACCAGCCAGGGCCCGGGCCACCAGGTCGGCGGCCGCCGGGTTGAGCGGGAGCGAGCACAGGTTCTCCACCACCACCAAGTCGGCGGCGTCGAGCGCCTCGACCACCTCTCCGTACGTAGGTGGGGTGTCGGCTCCGATGGCCAGACCGGGCAGGAGCCTGTCCACCGGGCCGTCGCCGGCCACCGAGTAGACGTCATAGCCGAGGGACTCCAGAGCGCTCGCCCATTTGGTCGCCTCGACCGCGACGCCATCGGAGCCGCCGAGGCGAAACGAGACGAGGGCGGCGGTGGGAATGGGGACACGGTAATGCGGTCGAAGCCAGCCGATCGTCCGGCCCGGCGATCGCCCCAAGTCGGGCGGGATATCGTCGTGCCGTGCTCGAAGACGCTGCCGCTTCATCCGACCTTCTCGCCGAGCTCCATGCCGGCGTCCTCACCCTCACCATCAACCGGCCCGAGCGCCGCAACGCGGTGACGTGGGACGTCATTGCCGGGCTCCGGCGCGAACTGGCGGCGGCCAAGGTCGACCCCGGGGTCCGGGTCGTCGTGCTGGCCGGGGCGGGCGACCAGGCCTTCTGCGCCGGCGCCGACCTGTCGGGCATGGCCCCCGAGGGCGCCGGTGGAGGCACCGACGCCTTCACCGACCATCACGATGCCCGGGGCTGGATGGCCTCCCTGTTCGAGGAGATGTGGCACCTGGGCAAGCCCACCATCGCTCGCATCCAGGGATGGGCCATGGCCGGCGGCATGGGCCTGGCTCTGGCCTGTGACCTGGTGGTGGCGTCCGAGCGAGCCCGGTTCGGGGCGCCCGAGCTGAACGTGGGCCTCTGGCCCTACATGGTGACGGTGCCCATGGTCCGCTCCATGCCGCCGAAGAAGGCGCTGGAGCTGATGCTGACCAGTCGGATCGTCGACGCGGCCGAGGCCGACCGCATCGGGTTCGTCACCTCGGTCGTCCCCCATGAGGGGCTCGATGCCGCGGTGGCCGACCTGGCTGCCACCCTGGCCTCGAAGCCACCCGGCGCGATGAGGCTGGGCCGAGAATCGTTCTACGCTGTCTGGGATTCGGATGCCGCCGCCGCCCTCGCTCATTTGCATGCCATGTTGACGGTCACCAGTCAGACGGCGGAAGCGGCGGAGGGCATCGCCGCGTTCATGGCCAAGCGCCCGCCTGCGTGGCAGGAGCTTCCACCCGACAATCCCGAGACGACCTGAGGAGCACATGACCATGGCGAAGCGAGCACTCATCACCGGTGTCACCGGTCAGGACGGCTCCTACCTGGCCGAGTTGCTCCTGAACGAGGGCTACGAGGTCATCGGGATGGTCCGGCGGTCGAGCACGGTCACCTTCGAGCGGATCTCCCACATCGAGGACCGGTTGACCCTGGTGGCCGGCGACCTCTTCGACGAGGTGTCGATGATCGGCATCCTGCGGGACCACCGGCCCTCCGAGGTCTACAACCTGGCCGCCCAGTCGTTCGTCCAGACCTCGTGGAGCCAGCCGGTGCTGACCGGCGAGACCACCGCCCTCGGGGTGACCCGGGTGCTCGATGCCATCCGCACGGTGGATCCCGAGATCCGCTTCTACCAGGCCAGCTCTTCGGAGATGTTCGGGAAGGTCCAAGAGGTCCCCCAACGGGAGAGCACGCCCTTCTACCCCCGGAGTCCCTACGGCGTGGCCAAGGTGTACGGACACTGGATCACGGTGAACTACCGGGAGAGCTACGACCTGCACGCCTCGTCGGGGATCCTGTTCAACCATGAGTCGCCCCGCCGCGGGCTGGAGTTCGTGACCCGCAAGGTGACCCACGGCGTGGCCCGCATCGCTGCCGGCATCGACAAGACGTTGGCCCTGGGCAACCTCGACGCCCAACGGGACTGGGGATTTGCCGCCGACTACGTGCGGGCCATGTGGCTGATGCTGCAACAGGACGCACCCGACGACTACGTGGTGGCCACGGGCGAGACCCACTCGGTCCGTGAGCTGGTGGAGCTGTCCTTCGCCGCCGCCGGGCTCGACTGGGAGAAGTACGTGGTGATCGACGAGAAGTTCCTGCGCCCGGCCGAGGTCGATCTGTTGGTGGGCGACCCCAGCAAGTCGGAGAAAGTGCTGGGCTGGCACCGTGAGGTCGACTTCCCCACCCTCGTCCAGATGATGGTCGAGGCCGACTTGGCTCTGGTGCGAGCCAGGCACCGCTAGAGGCCGGTTGGTGACAGGGTTGGCCGCGGTCAGCGCTGATCCGCTCGGGATCCTGGTGGCCTTCGGCGCCGGCATCCTGTCGTTCCTGTCACCGTGCGTGTTGCCCCTGGTCCCCGGCTACCTCTCCATGGTCTCGGGCCTGAGCGCGGCCGAGTTGGCCGCCACGCCCGCCCGGTCCCGGGCCCGCGGTGCCGCCCTGGCGCCGGCCGTGGCCGCTGGTGGGCCACCGATGACTGAGACCGGAGGGCGGGCCACCGTGGCCGCTCCCAGCCGGGAGGAGCTGGCCCGACAGCGGAGCCGCCTGTTCCGCGGCATCCTCGGCTTCATCGCCGGTTTCACCGTCGTGTTCACCGCCCTGGGGGCCAGCGCCTCGGCCATCGGCCACGTGCTGCGCACCCACCAGCAGCTGGCCAACACCGTGTCGGGCATCGTCATCGTGGCCTTCGGGGCCGTCTTGGTGGCCATGGCCGCCGGGGTGCGCCTGCCCATGTTCGTGGCCGGCGAGCGGCGCTTTGCCGCCCGACCCTCGCTGCTCGGGGTGTGGGCCCCCCCGATCATGGGGATGGCCTTCGCCTTCGGGTGGACCCCGTGCCTGGGGCCCGTGCTCGGGAGCGTGTTGACCCTGGCCTCGCACGAGGGGACCCTCACCGGCGGGATCGCCCTCCTGATCGCATACTCCCTGGGCCTGGGCGTCCCTTTTCTGTTGAGCGGACTGGCCTTCGGCCGGTTGACCGACGTGGTGGCCCGGGTCCGGAGCCGGTTGCGCTACATAGACCTGGTCGGAGGCCTCATCCTGGTCGTCTTCGGGCTCCTGTTGGTCACCGGCAACCTGGGCTGGGTCTCGGCCCAGTTCTCCCAGCTCCTGAACGACCTGCACCTGGGCCGCCTGGCCACCAGCTGAGCCAGGGGGGAGGGCCCCGACCCCGCCTGGCTCCATGCCCCCCGGCGCCCGTAGCATGGTCCTCGCCTATGGCCCCTGCAGTCCCTTCCTCACTCGCACTGTCCCTCCACGACGCGGTCGCGTTATCGGGACGGTTCCCGCTTCTCGCCGGCGTCGACCTGGAGGTCGCCACGGGCGAGACGGTGCTGATCGAGGGCCCGAACGGTGCGGGCAAGACCAGCCTGCTCCGCCTGTGTGCCGGGCTGGTGGCGCCGGCCTCGGGTCGGGTGACCGTACTCGGGCTCGACCCCGTCCGCCACCGGACCGCACTCCGGCGCCGGGTGGGGTTCCTGGCCCATGCCTCCCATCTCTACGACGACCTGACGGTTCGGGAGAACGTCCGCTTCGCCGTTCGGGCCGCCGGAGGCTCCACCGACCGGATCCCCGCCGCCTGCGAGCGTCTCGGTCTGGTCGGCCGGTTGTTGCGGACCAGCGCTTCCAAGCTCTCGGCCGGGCAGCGCCGGCGGGTCGCCCTGGCCGTGTTGGTGGCCCGGTCACCCGAGCTCTGGCTGCTCGATGAGCCCCACGCCGGCCTCGATGCGTCGGCCCGAACCCTGTTGGGCGAGTTGATCTCCGAGGC
>DATMMO010000389.1:0-3072 GCA_035569695.1 Acidimicrobiales bacterium
TGAGCTCGCCCCGACCGAGCTCGGCCACGCAGGTGTCGATGAACGACTCCGCCACCTCGATCTGGGTGGCCAGCTCGGCCAGCACGAACCGCGTGTTCTGGAACGAGCCGATGGTCTGGCCGAAGGCCGTGCGCTGCCCGCAGTAGTCGAGGGTCAGGGCGAAAGCATGGCGGGCCGCGGCCACGGCGGAGACGGCCAGGGACAGCCGTTCCTGGGGCAGGTTGTGGACCAGCTGGGTGAAGCCCTCGCCCTCTTCGCCCAGGAGGTTCTCCACCGGAACAGGCACCTCGTCGAAGAACAGCTCGGCCGTGTCTTGGGAGTGCATGCCCAGCTTGTCGAGGTTCCGACCCCGCTCGAACCCCGTCATCCCCCGCTCGAGCACCAGGAGGCTCATCCCCCGGTGACGCTGGCTGGGATCGGTCTTGACCGCCGTCACCACCAGGTCGGCATTGATCCCGTTGGTGATGAAGGTCTTGGACCCGTTCACCACGTACTCGTCACCGTGGCGGATGGCCGAGGTCGACATGGAGGCCAGGTCGCTGCCGATGCCCGGCTCGGTCATGGCAATGGCGGTGATGAGCTGACCCGAGGCTATCCCGGGTAGCCAGCGCCGACGCTGCTCGTCGGTGCAGTAGGTGAGGAAGTAGGGCAGCACGATGTCGTTGTGAAGGGCGACGCCCAGTCCCACCCCGTTGCAGCCGGCCAGATGGATCTCCTCGTTGACCACCACGTTGTAGCGAAAGTCGTCGACCCCACCTCCGCCCAGCTCCTCGGGCACGGCCATGCCCAGGAGGCCCAGCTCGCCGGCCCGGGCGAAGAGGGCTCGGTCGATGATGCCGTCGGCCTCCCACTTCTCGAAGTTGGGCACGATCTCGTTGGCCACGAACCGCCGGGCCACCATGCGGAATTGCTGATGATCGTCGGTGTAGAGGGGACGGCTCACGCTGTCCCTCGCCGCGCCCGGGCGTTGCTGGCCCTCATCATCGTGTCTCCTCGTCGCTAGGTCTCCGGATGGTCGTCCGAAGGGGCCGCGGCCACACAACGACCGTTTTCATTCTTAGCACCTGGTGTCGTCGAGTAGCCTCGGCAGCCGACATGGACAAGGTTGTAGACCTCGACACCGCGGTGGCCCACGTGCGGCCCGGTGATGCAGTGCACGTCGTCACCAACCATTCGCGTTGGACCGCAGGGGCACGCCATCTCGTCCGCCGCTGGTGGGGCCTGGACCCCGGTTTCACCCTGGTCATGCTGAGCCTTTCCAGCCTGGGCACCCTGTTCTTCAAGGGCGGCCTGGTGCGCAAGGTGGTGACCGGCTACTCGGGGGACATCTTTCCCAACTTCACCCCCAACCCCTGGTTCTCCGATGCCTACCTCCGGGGCGAGGTCGAGGTCGAGCACTGGTCGTTCCTGACCTTCCTGCAGCGGCTGGAGGCTGCCGCCCGCGGGCTGCCCGCGGCGGTGACCGGGTCCCTGGTCGGCTCGAGCATGGCCGACAACCCCGGCTTCGCCGAAGTGGACTCGCCCTTCGGCGGCACGGTGGGGCTGTTGGCCCCCTACGCCCCCGACATCGCCCTCCTGCACGCCCCCGTGGCCGACCGGGAGGGCAACGTGGCCTTCAATGCCCCGGTGCTCGAAGGGGTGTGGGGGGCGTTGGCCGCCCGACGCGGCGCCGTGGTCACCGTGGAGCGGGTGGTGGACGACATCCGGCCCTGGTCACATTTGGTCCGCATCCCCGCCCACCGGGTACTAGCCGTCACCGAGGCGCCCATGGGTGCCCATCCCGGGGGCCTGTTCGCCCGGGACACCCCAGCCGACCCCTACGGCGAAGACCTGGAGTTCTGGTCCGACGTCAGCCGAATCAGTCGCAGCGACGAGTTCGACGCCTGGATCGACCACTGGGTGCTGGAGCCGGGCGACCAGGCCGAGTACCTCCGACGTCTCGGCCAACCGCGCATCGACGCCCTACGGGCGCGGGCCGATCCCGATTCGTGGCGGGAGGACGAGGCAGCCAACCCGCCCGATCTGACTGCACCGATCGGAGCGTGGGAGCTGGCCGCGGTGTTCGGTGCCCGCCACCTGGCTGACCGCATCCTGGCCCGGGAGGCCAACGCCGTCCTGGCCGGCGCCGGGGTGGCCAACCTGGCCACCTGGCTCGGCGTCCATCGGGCCCGGAGCCAGGGGGCCACCGTAGAGCTGACCGCCGAGCTCGGGCTGTGGGGCTACGAGCCGACGCCGGCCGACCCGTTCGTGTTCAACCACCGGAGCTTTCCCACCGCCACCATGCTCTCGGACAGCGAACAGATCTTGGGCCTGATGACCGGGTCGCCGGGCACCACCCTGTTGGCCTGCCTGGGCGCAGCCCAGATCGACCGTTTCGGCAACATCAACTCGACGGTCATCCCCGGACGCTCGTTCCTGGTGGGATCGGGGGGCGGCAACGACGTGGCCAGTCGGGCCGACGAGGTCGTGGTCATGGCCACGCTTACCCGTCGTCGCACGGTGGACCAGGTCCCCTACATCACGTCACCGGGCGCGAGGGTCAGCGCCTTCGTCTCGGACCTCTGCATCTTCGAGAAGGGCGAGGACGGGACGTTCGTCCTCACCGCAGTGCCCGCCGGACCCGGGTCGGTCGAGGAACGGGTGGGTGCAGTCCGATCGCTCTGCGGCTGGGAGCTGACGGTAGCTCGATCCCTCACCGAGCTGGAGGCGCCGGCGGCGGCTGACATAGAAGCTCTGCGCCGATGGGACCCGCTGGGCCGGTTCCTCCGTCCCGACGCCTGAGGCGTGATTCTCAGGCCCGCCTCATCGCGTTACCGATGTGGCCTCCGGTCGTGCCGATTTGGCCTCTGAACGTTCCGACGTGGCCTCCGATCGAGACGGCGGTTTCCAGCAACTTGGGCCCTTCCCGGCCCCCCAACCTGTCACACCCCGATGGTTGAATTTAGGCATGGATCACGACATCCAGAACCTGAAAGAGGCGATCGACCGCCTGGCCGACGCCGGGCCGTTGATCCCGGCCGACCCCGAGTCGATCGAGGCCCTCTTGTGCCAGCGGGCCCGCATCGATGCCAT
>DATMMO010000390.1:0-2633 GCA_035569695.1 Acidimicrobiales bacterium
TCGTATTGCCCCAACGCAATCCGATCCTCCTGGCAAAGCAAGTCGCGACCCTCGACGCCATCGCCGGTGGGAGGGTCCGGCTGGGCGTGGGCGTTGGCTGGTTGCGCGAAGAGTTCGAGGCCCTGGGAGCCGAGTTCGCCCAGCGCGGGGCCCGAGCCGATGAGTACATCGATGCCATGCGGGCACTGTGGACGGAAGACGAGCCGCGATTCAAGGGAGAACACATCGAGCTTGACGGCAGCTTTGCCCTGGTGCCCCGCCCGCCCCGGCCCGGTGGGGTCTCCATCGTCGTCGGCGGTCACAGCCCAGCTGCGGCGCGGCGGGCGGGTCGGCGTGGTGACGGGTTCTTTCCGTTCACGATTGATCCGGGCACGCTGACACCGCTGTATGACCTCGTACGCGACGAGGCGGCCACCACCGGACGTTCGATCGACGACATCGAGCTGATCGGACCGACGACGACATTGCCGGGGTGGATGCAACAACTCGAGGACATGGGGGTCACCCATGCGGTCATGCCCAGTGGCCCGCCCGATGCCGACTTCGAGCGCTTGAAGTCGCGACTGGGCCGTTTCAGCGAGCGCGTCATCGAGCCTGCTCGGTGAGCATGCGCTTCGTCCCCGTGCAAGGGAGTCACGGCGCCTTGCTCGACATCCGCAACGGCATCAACGTCCGAGCGGAAGCGTATCTTGGGAGGCTTGAGGCGCGGCAGGCCGATGTCCCCTGGTCCTCGCACTCACCGTTTCTCAGCGGGCCCCGGGGCACTGCAGACCTGCTCGTAACGATTGCTTGGTGGCGATGAAGGGAGTCAGAGACATGTCGGAGAAGAAGGGTGTGCTCGTGACCGGTGCGAGCAGCGGCATCGGGGCCGCGATTGCCGTCGAGCTGGCCCGCCAGGGGTACGTCGTCGGGTGCGCGAGCCGTAGGGGCATTGTGCCCGAGGGGGATGGGTCGTTGATGCCGATTGCCTTGGACGTGACAGACGCAGAGGCGGCGGCTGACGTGCTGCAGTTGGTCGCTGACTCCGGTGGCGGCCTGGTCGGCGTGGTCCATGCCGCGGGCCGATACAGCGACGCGTCGGCTGCCCTCATCGACATGGCGGAGGTCCGATCGGTGTTCGAGACCAACCTGTTCTCCGCGATCAGGATCTCACAGTTGGCTTATCCCCACCTTCGTGGCGGCGGTGGCTTCATCGCCTTCATCGGCTCGATGTACGCCCAGCTCGGCGTGAAAGGTGCCGTCGCCTACAGCGCGACGAAGGCGGCCATTGCCAGTGTGTGTCGAACGCTTGCCGTCGAGTGGGCGCCGGACGGTATCAGCATTCTGAACTTCGCACCCGGTTGGGTCGAGACCGGCTTCAACGACGAATACCTGGCCGACGACGCCCATCGAGCCCGACTTACCCGTGGGATCCCGGTTGGCCGCGTGGGTCGGCCAGACGAGCTCGGGCGGTTGGTCGCCGCGGTCGTCAGCGCTGACTGCAGCTTCCTGACGGGTGAGACGATCGATATCAACGGCGGCCATCGCATCCGCCTTTAGTGCGGCGTGGCGTGAAAGGAATGGAAATGGCTGACGAGCCGAAGGTGCTGTTCGAGCGGCGGGGGCCCATTGGCCATGTGGTCCTGAACCGGCCACATAAGTTGAATGCCATCGACACCGAATGCGTCGATCTCATCGAATCATTGGTCGGAACCATCGAGGTAGACGACGAGGTGCGCGTGGTCGTCGTGTCCGGTCGGGGCCGGGCATTCTCAGCAGGTGCCGACCTGGCCGAGGTCGAACAAGCCATCGCCGAAGATCGCTTCGACGCCTTCCTCCAGCGTTGGCATCGGAGCTTTGGCGCTCTGGAGCGGTGTTCCAAACCGACGATCGCCGCAGTCCACGGATTTGCCTTGGCCGGTGGGTTCGAGCTCACGCAGGTCTGCGACCTCTTGGTGATAGAGGAAAACGCCACCATCGGAGACCAGCATGCCAACTTCGGCCTGTTCCCGGGCGGCGGGAGCACGCAGCGCCTCCCACGAACGATCGGGTGGCGTCAGGCAGCCTGGATGCTGCTGAGCGGCGAGTCGATCGATGCCGGGACCGCCCTGGACATCGGCCTCGCCAACGTCATCGCTCCCGACGACCAGGCCGTCGAGGCGGCCGAAGGACTGGCCCACGTTCTAGCCCAGCGCAGCGTCACTGCATCTGCCGCGATCAAGGATGCGCTACATCGCGGTCGGCACTTAGAGCTAGGCGACGCGTTGGATCTTGAGCGGAGTATCGCAGTCCCCCACATGAAGTCGGCCGATGCCGCAGCCGGTTTCTCCGCCTTTCGGAGCCGGGTCAAGCCGGACTTCGGGTGGTCACCGGAGCCGGCGTAATGCGTCATCGTCCGGACGGCGGATATCTCGTCACGGATGGAGAGCCATGAAGGTCGGGTTTCATGACGAGTGGTTCGTAGCCCGTATTCCGTATCCCCGTAGAGATCCGTCGAAGGTAACGTGGACGAGCCGCGCCCGGGCAAATCCGTCCATCAGCGAACAATCATGTGGTTGACAAACGAAGCCCCGTTGGCGAACTGCAGCTTCGCTACCCGTGGACCATTCAGTTGCCGCCTACAGATCGCCTGTTCAACCGCGACCGCCGTCTCT
>DATMMO010000391.1:0-2094 GCA_035569695.1 Acidimicrobiales bacterium
GGGACAATTTCGGCTACTCGGTGGCCCAGATCCCCGGCGCCGCCCTCTTGTTGAGCTACGTGCTCACCGTGGCCGTGTCCGTGGCCGCCGGGGTGGACGCCGTCACTTCGGCCTTTCCGGCGCTGGCCCCCTATCCGGTCGAGATGGCCGTGGCCTTCGTGCTCATCATCGCCTACGGAAACCTGCGGGGAATCCGCGAGGCCGGGCGTGTGTTCGCCTTCCCCACCTATTGGTTCCTGGCCAGCATGGCCGTGCTGGTGGTGGTGGGACTGGTGCGCCTGGCCATCCAGGGCCACCTGCACCACTACCCCCTGCACGCCCCGGGCCACGTGCCGGTGGGCCATGCCAGTGGCGGACTCCTGCTCGGTGCGTCGCTCTTCATCTTCCTGAAGGCCTTCGCCAACGGCGGATCGGCCATGACCGGGATGGAGGCGATCTCCAACGCGGTAACGGTGTTCAAGCCGCCCCAGGTGCGAAACGCCCGGACCACGCTGGTCCTCATGGCCTCCATCCTCGGGGCCATGTTCCTGTCGGTCTCGGTCTTCGCCGCCCTGACCCACGCCGTCCCCTACCTTTCCGGCACTCCCACCGTGCTCTCCCAGATTGGCCGGGCCGTGTTCGGAACGGGCGGCATCCCCAACGTCGCCTACTACTCGCTCCAGTTCAGCACCGCGCTCATCCTCATCCTGGGCGCCAACACCAGCTACAACGGGTTCCCGCTGCTGGTCAGCTACATCGCCCAAGACGCCTATCTGCCTCGCCCCCTGACCACTCGGGGCCACCGGCTGGTCTACTCGAACGGCATCGCCGCCCTCACGGTGGTGTCCATCATCCTCTTGGTGGTGACCAGGGCTCGGGTGGCCGACCTGATCCCGTTGTACGCCTGCACCGTCTTCACCGGCTTCACCATGGCCGGCGCGGGCATGACCAAGTACTACATCACCCATCCCGGGCCGAAACGGGGCCACAACCTGTTCATCAGCGCTACGGCATTCGTGTTGAGCGCGGTGGTGACCCTCATCTTCATCGTGACCGAGTTCACCAACGGCGCGTGGCTGATCGTGGTGGCCATCCCCCTCATCGTGTTCTTCCTGACCCGCACCCATCGACGCTACGAGGAGGAGAAGCAGGTGCTGGTCCAGGACGCCTCGGGAGCCACCGGCATCGCCGAGACTCGCGCCCTCACCCATACTGTGACCCTGGTCCTGGTGGACAGCCTGGACCTGGCCACCACCAGGGCGTTGCAGCTGGCCCGCTCGTTCACCCCGTCGGGGGAGGTCCGTGCCGTCCACTTCGTGATCGACACCGCCCACGCCGAGAACATCGCCACCCAGTGGCGACAGCTGGGCATGGGGGACCTGTCCCTCGAGCTCATCGAGTGCCCGGACCGGCGGTTGTCCCGAGCGGCCACGGAGATGGCGGCCAGCCTGGCCGCCGACGGCGAGACCGAGGTCATGTTGATCCTGCCCCGGCGCCTGTACCGCGGGGTGGCCAACCGGCTCCTGCACAGTCACACCGCCGACCGCATCGTCACTGCGGTGAGCACGCTGCCCCACGTGAGTGCCACCATCGCCCCCTTCGACGTGAGCGGCCTGGTCAAGCGGCGCTCCCGAGGGCTGGCTCAGGGCCAGGGGCGCATGGCGGGCAAGAAGAAGCCGGTCGTCGCGCCGGTTCGCCGCCCGGATAATGCCAAGCGGTTGATCGAGGTGGTCGGGGCCACCCCGCTGGGCGAGCTGACCTATCGCAAGCGGACCGTGGTCGCCGGCCGGGTGCGATCGGTGCGGGTCCAGCCGTGGTCGGGTGCCGTCGCCCTCGAGTGCACCATCGTGGATGAAAGCGGTGCGCTGAACCTCGTCTTCCTGGGCCGCCGGGCCGTGCCCGGCATCGAGCCCGGAACCCAGCTCCGGGCGGAGGGGATGATCGGCAAGCACAACGGTCGCCTGGCCGTCATCAATCCCGTCTACGAGCTCCTCCTGGCTGCAGGACAAGAGGACATGGCGCCGGAGTGAAGCGGGGCTGAGCGCTCAGCCGATGCCGAGTATGCCGTACGTGTTGCACAGACCCAACGCCTCGATGATGACAAACGCGCCCACG
>DATMMO010000392.1:0-6599 GCA_035569695.1 Acidimicrobiales bacterium
AATCATCACCGTTGCCGGCCCCGTTACTGGTCGCTCCGTTGCCCGACCCCTTGGCCGTACCTCCGGGGCTGCCGGGGCGCCTTCTACCCGTTCCGTTGGGGGACTTTGATCCATTGCCCGACCCCGATCCCGTTCCTGAGCGGCTCGAGGTGGGCCGGGCACCGGCTGGCCGACCCGAGGTCCCCTTCGTCCCACCCGTCGTCCCCTTGGCCCCTGCCGGCCTCGCCCCGGCGGGACGAGCCGCCCCGTTCTTGGTCGACGGCGTTCCACCGCTCTTCGGCCGGGGCCGGCCGCCTGCTCCTCCCGATCCCGAGCTCGGACGCTGTCCCGACCCGCTGCCCGATCCCGTCTTCGGACGTTTTCCCGAACCGGTGCCCGATCCCGTCTTCGGTCTGGTCGTCGGGCGTTCACGCGTCGCCGTACCCGACTTTGGTCCCGGCCCCGGTTTGAGCTTTCGAGCCGGGTTCTCCTTCTCCTCGGCCCGCGGCGGGGCGCCGACAATGCCGCGCCGGAACAACACCTCCTGCGTCCCAATCCGAATGGCACTGGAAACGATAAAATAGACGTTAACAGCTGCGGGGATATTGAGGTAAATGAGCCCGAAAACAATCGGCATATACTTCTGCAGCATTGCCGCTTGTGGATTGGCCGATGCGGCTGGATTCCGCTTGCTAAGCCTGCTCATCTGCAGATACTGAAGCCCGATCGATGCCAGCACCAAGAGAAGGAACGGAAGGGCGGCCCAAATGGAACTATGACTGGAGAAGGGCAGCAGCTTCTTGGCGAAGTCCATGCCGAACGAATTGAGCTGACCGTGCCCGGCGACGATGTCGTGATACATCTTCGTCGTATGGGAGATGTACCGCGGTTCGGCCACCGTGTGCCCGTGCACTTGGACGGTGTTGGTAATTCCCCTGATCACGTCGTAGAGGACCAGGAATGCCGGCATCTGCAACAGCATGGGAAGGCAGCCCGAGGCCGGGTTGACCTTGTGCTCTTTGTAGAGCTTCATCATTTCTTCGTTGAGCTGAGCGCGATTCTCGGCGCCCTTGTACTTCTGTTGCAGCTTCTTCATCTCGGGCCCAAGGGCCTGCATTGCTGCCATTGACTTGGTGCTCTTCACCGTCAACGGGGTGAGAACAGCCATGATGACGATGGTCAGTAGGGCAATGGAGATGGGGTAGTTCGGGATGATTGAGTAGAAGAACGCCAGAATGGCGGCAACGAAGTCCAACAAAGGTTGGAAGATCTTCCCAATGGGTTTGGTTATATTGTCAAGGATTCCCAGGCTAAAGATCAGTGAGTGCATACTGGGCTCCGATCAGGGACGGGATCGACGCCATGGCCGCCCCAGGGATGGCACCGCATCAGGCGACGCACAGCCAGGAACGTCCCCCGACCAGCACCGTGGACCCGAATGGCCTCGTCGGCGTAGGCCGAGCACGTCGGAAAGTAGCGGCACCCGGTGGGGCGGCCCGCCCGGTACTGCTGGTAGACCCCGATGATCGAGAGGGCCATCCGAGCGGCCGGTCCCGGTCGATCCTCGTCCCCGGGCGCGGCCGAACTCCGCTCGCCCAGGTTCGGCTGAGCGCGATTCACCGTCCCGCCGCCATGACTCCTGTGACCGCTCCGGCGCCTGTATCGCCGACCGCTGCCCGCAGGGCTTGGATCATCGCCTTCCTCAATTCACTAAACGAGAGCCCGGCTGCCCCGGGACCCGTGCTGACCAGGTACGCCCCGGCCGGTGTCAGCTCTTGTGCCTCGACGAACAGGCCCCGCAGCTGGCGTCGGAGCCGATTCCTGACCACCGCATTGCCCACCTTTCGGCTGATCGCGAAGGCCAATTGTGGCCGTGACCAGGAATCTTCCTCCAGGTACGTGACGGAGATGGAACCGGCCTTTCCGCGTTTTCCTAACCGTCGAAGGGCCGAGAACGTCTGCCTCGAACGGATCCGATCGATCCTGGTGCTGGGCACGGGGATCCTCGGCTCCGGGGAGGTCACGCTGACAGCCGATGGCGCCCCTTCAGTCGGCGCGACCTAATGACGGCGCGACCGGCTCGCGTCGACATCCGTTTCCGGAAACCATGGGTCTTGGCGCGCTTGCGCACGTTCGGTTGGTACGTTCGTTTCACAATTCACATCCTTCCTCGCCCTGAACCGGGGGACGGTACCGTCCACAACGGCAGGGGGCCTTGTCGTGACGACGAAGGCAGTCAGCACACATGGTAGGCGCGATCAGGGGTGTTCCTCTAGTCGTGTACGGCTCAGCGTCCCCGATGGGCACGGTGTACCGTTCCGAACACGGTGTAGCGCGCCAACGAGTCAGGGGAGCCCGGGATCCGTCGGTCACTTGCACCAACCCCAAACGAAAAGAACCCGAGGCATTTTCTCACCATGATGGCGGGTCAGACAGAGCCGGGACAAAGTAATCCACAGCTGTGGATTTCATTGTGGACTTACCCGGGTGCCAACGGGTGGAGGCCCACGTGAACGACACCGAGCGGTTGTGGATTTTGTGCTCCGAGGCCCTGCGTGAGCAGGTCTCTGACTCCATCTGGCAGGCCTACCTGTCCGGGATCACCCCCCTGTCCATCGACGGCCAACAGCTCGTGCTCGGCGTGCCCAACACCCTGATCCGGGATCGGGTCGAATCCCGATTCCTCGGCCTCATCCAGGACACCGTGGTCGGGACGGTAGGGACGTCCCTGGCCGTCCGGCTCGAAGTCGTCGCACCGATCGCCCACGACCCCACCACCGACGAGGACGAGAGCGACTTCGATTCCGACCGCTCGGACGGGCCGGGGAACACTGGCCGGTTCGGACAGGCCGACGGGCCCGCCAGCACACCCAACTCGGGGCGATCAGGAAGCCGGAACAACCGGTACGAGTCGCCGCTCCTCGATCCCCGGTACACATTCGAGACGTTCGTCATCGCCTCGTCCAACCGTTTCGCCCACGCCGCAGCCCAGTCGGTGGCCGAAGCTCCCGCTCGCTCCTACAACCCCCTTTTCATCTACGGCGACGCCGGACTGGGCAAGACCCACCTGCTCCACGCCATCGGCAACTACGTCGTGGAGAACTTCAACGGGCGCCATGTCCGCTACGTCTCCACCGAGACGTTCATGAATGAATTTGTGGACGCCATCAGGACAAATGCCACGACAGCGTTCAAACGGCGCTACCGGGAATGCGACGTCTTGCTCATCGACGACGTCCAGTTCATGGAAGGCAAGGAATCCCTCCAGGAGGAGTTCTTCCACACCTTCAACTCCCTCTACGGCGCCTCGAAGCAGATCGTATTGACCTCGGATCGACCCCCGAAGTCCATCGCCACCCTCGAAGATCGGCTCCGCAGCCGGTTCCTGTCCGGTCTGATCACCGAGGTCCAGCCGCCCGAGCTCGAGACCCGCCTGGCCATCTTGCAGTCAAAGGCCGAGCGTGAACAGGTCGATGTCCCCGATGAGGTTCTGGAGTTCATCGCCACCCACGTCAAGGACAACATCCGAGAGCTGGAGGGGGCGCTCATCCGGGTGACCGCCTATGCCAGCCTCAACCGCCACCCTCTCAGCCGTGATCTGGCCGAACACGTTCTCTCCGACATCGTGTCGGCCGATCAGCCACGCAGCATCACCCCCCAGATGATCCTCGAGGCCACCTCGGAGACCTTCGGGTTCACCATCGACGAGATCAAAGGGCCCAACCGTCGGCGCCCCTTGGTCACCGCCCGCCAGATCGGCATGTACGTGTTCAGGGATCTCACCGATTTCAGCTATCCGGCCATCGCCCGCGAGTTCGGAGGACGGGACCACACCACGGTCATGCACGCCGTGGAGAAGATCTCCAATCTCATGAAGGAGCGTCACCAGATCTACAACCAGGTGACCGAGCTCATCCTTCGCATCAAGAACACGGCCCGATGAACCTGGTGGCCCGAGCTCTATCCAGAGGCTGTGGGCCTCTTGTGGACAAGGCCCCCATCACTTGTGACAAGTCTGTGGACGTATATGAACTTTTCCCTAACACTTCACCCGTGGCACATCAGATTCGTGCCTCGGCCGGGAAACGGGGGATAGCGCGGGGATGGCCAAACCTCTCCTACGCTGCTGCGATTCCAGTTCATCCACAATCCACAGCCCTTACTACTGTCACTAGTCAATTTAAGAACATAAAAGAAGAACAACCAGAAAGGACTCTCTGGTGAAGTTTCGCTGCGAACGCGATTCCTTGGTGGAGGTGCTGACCACCGCGGGCCGAGCTGTCAGCTCTCGCTCGTCAACGACCATGGCCCTCGGTGGCATCCGTCTGGAGAGCCTGGGAAATCGACTGGCTGTGGTGGGCACCGACTTGGATCTGACCGTGCACGTATCGACCGAGGCGATCGGCATCACCGACGGGGTGTGCGTGGCTCCGGCCAAGCTCCTGGCTGACATCGTCCGGTCCCTGGAACCCGGGGCCGTCACCATCGAGTCGGCTGACGACAAGGTCGAGATCGCCGCAGCTCGGTCGCGGTTCAGCTTGCGCACCTTCCCGGTCGATGATTTTCCCGTGTTGCCCGAACCGCCCGAACCGATGACCTCGCTCCCAGCCGCCGGACTGGTCGATGCTCTCCGACAGGTGGTTCGGGCTGCGTCCAATGATGACGCCCGACCTCTGCTCACCGGGGTGCTGGTCGCCGCGGAGGGAACTGGGATCCGACTGGTGGCCACCGACTCGTATCGACTGGCATTACGGGACCTGGCCGGGAATGACGCCAAGCTCGATGCAGCTCAGATCCTCGTTCCCGCTCGGGCCTTGGCCGAGCTACAGCGGCTCTCGGCTCTCGGGTCGTTGGCCAAGGAGGGAGCGGTGGTCGGAGATGAGGACGGTCCGGTTCCCCAAGTGGGCCTGTCCATCGGGGAGCACGACGTCACGTTTACCGTGGGGACGGTCCAGGTCAGCACCCGGCTCCTCGACGGCAGCTACCCCGATTACCGGCAGCTGATTCCGGCGGAGTACCCCAACCGGCTGCACGTGGGCAAGGATTCGCTTCTCGACGCCCTTCGCCGGGTGCGGTTGTTGGTTCGGGACAACACCACGCCCGTCCGGTTGTCCATGCGCCAGGGGGGAGTGGACCTCACCGTCGTGTCCCAAGAGGTGGGCGACGCCAGCGAGACGGTGGATGCCGACTTCGACGGAACCGATCTGACCATTGCCTTCAACCCCAGTTATCTCATCGACGGGGTCGAGGCGGTGGCCGGCGACGAGGTGTTGCTCGAGACGGTCGATGCCACCAAACCAGCCACCGTGCGGGCCGCCGAGCAGACCGATTTCCGCTATCTGTTGATGCCCGTCCGAGTGTCGTAGTCGGGCGGTTCCCGGCCCCCTCCACAACCAGTGCATCTCGTCTCGCTCCGAATCGAGAATTTCCGCTGTTTCACCGAAGCGGCCCTCGACCCTGACCCGGAAGGAACGACGGTCATCACGGGGCGAAACGGCGTGGGCAAGACCAGCTTGCTCGAAGCGGTTGCCTATCTGGCCACCCTCCAGTCGTTTCGAGGATCACCGAAGGAAGCGATGGTCCGGGCCGGGACCGAACAGGCCATTCTCCGAGCCGAGACCATGGTCGGTGAACGCGCCCTGGCTATCGAGGCCGAGCTCTCGGCCGTCGGACGGTCCCGCACCATGGTCAACCGTCAGGCCGTGCGACGGCGCTCCGACCTCCATGAGGCCCTTCGGGCCACGGTCTTCTCGCCTGAGGACATCGCCGTCGTCCGGGGACCGCCCGCTGACCGGCGCCGGTTCCTCGATGGCGTGCTGGCCGTCATCGATCAACGATCGGCGTCGCTCAGCGACGATGTCGATCGGATCCTCCGACAGCGAGCCGCCCTCCTGCGCCAGTCCAACCGCCGGTTGAGCCCGGAAGTGGCAGCCACCCTCGATGTCTGGGATTCCCGACTGGCCGTCGCCGGGGGGGCCTTGGCCGAGGCTCGGGAGGCTCTCACCGAGCGGCTACAACCGCTGGCCACCGAGCACTACACGCGCTTGGCCGGAGAGGACGGCCCGGTGGCGCTGGCCTATCGGCGGTCGTGGGACGGCGGCCTGGAAGGGGCCCTGGCCGCTTCGCGGCAGGACGACCTGCGCCGGGGGGTGACCCTGGTCGGCCCCCACCGCGACGACCTGGAACTGTTGTTGGGCGGCCTGCCCACCAGGACCCACTCCTCCCAGGGCGAGCAGCGCTCTGTGGCCCTGGCCCTGCGGTTGGCCGCCCACCAACTGGCTACCGAGCGCCTGGGCTCGGCCCCGGTCCTCTTGCTCGACGACGTGTTTTCCGAGCTGGACCCGTTTCGGTCCCGGGCGCTGTTGGCCGGCCTGCCGCCCGGACAGGCCCTGTTGACCACCGCCCTCCCACCTCCTCCCGAAGTGGATGCGGCCAAGACGTTCGTCGTGGGCGACAATGGCTCCGTGGTACCAGCCGAGATCGGGAGCGGACCATGAGCCGGTCCCGCCGCGACAGCGGGCCCCAGTCGCTCGATGCCTCTCTGGATGCCCTGTCGAGCCAGCTGGGCATGGCCGAGTCACGTGGCCTGGCCAGGTTGTTTGCCCAGTGGGAGGACATCG
>DATMMO010000393.1:0-2651 GCA_035569695.1 Acidimicrobiales bacterium
GAGGCCGCCGCCGATCGGTTCGCGGCTGAGCCGTCCCGTCATCCCGACGACGACACCCGCACCCCCGGCTGAGGGGGCGTGAGCCGCCCATGAATGGCCAGTTCTCCGGCGAGGAACCCCGCGTCATCGCCATCAGCACAGGACGGATCGCTGCCAACGGACGGGTGATCGACGGGACGCAGCGGGACTACGGCGACAGGGTGGTCGAGGCCGGTGGCGTCCCCTTCCTCCTGGTCGGTCGGTCGGGGTCCTCGACCCTGCTGTCGCGGGCGGACGGCATCCTGTTCACCGGGGGCGGCGATGTGGAGCCGGCCCGCTACGGCGGCGCCCAGTCCCCCGAGACCGGGGGCGTGGATGTCGACCGCGACCGGGCCGAAGTCGAACTGGTGGCCGAGGCGCAGGCCACCGGCATCCCCATCCTGGCCGTGTGTCGTGGCATCCAGATCGTGAACGTGGCCCGGGGCGGCACGCTGATCCAGCACCTCCCGGAAGTCACCACCGAGCCCCATCTGGTCATCGATCGGCCCAACGACCTGGTCCATGCCGTGCAGGTCGATCCCGACAGTGAGCTCCGCCACATTCTCGGAGCCGACGAGGTACGGGTCAACTCACTGCACCATCAGGCGGTGGCCACGGTGGGCGACGACCTCCGGGCCGTGGCCTGGGCCGAGGACGGGACCATCGAGGCGATCGAGGACCGGCGATCTCGGATCATCGGGGTGCAGTGGCACCCCGAGCAACTAGCCGACCGGGCCCAACAGCGCCGGCTGTTCTCCTGGCTGGTCGATCAGTCGCACCTTCGCCTCACGCCTCAACCGCAAACCCGGTAGCAATCGTCAGGCAGACCCGGTAGCGACGTCACGCGTCCGGTGCGCCACCAGCGTCCGGGTCAGGAAGCGGGTCATCGTCTGCAGCAGGAGCCGACGGGACGAGACGCGCCGGTACTCGTGGCCCTCCCCGGCCAGTTCCAGGTAGTCGACATCGCTGTGCAACTTGGCCAGGGCCTCGAAGACCTGACGGGCCTCGCTCACGGGGACATTGGTATCGAGCTCCCCGTGGACGACCAACAACGGGGCTTGGATGCGCTCGACGTAGCGCAGCGGCGACAAGTTGGCCAACAGCATGGCGTCGTGTTGGGGATGGCCGTACTTGGTCACCGCCGCCGCCGCGATCCAGGGCTCGGTGTCCCGGAAGAACGTGGTCAGGTCGGACATCCCACAGATGTCCACGCCGGCGATGAACAACTCGGGATAGAGCATCAGGGCCATCAGCGTCACGTACCCGCCATAGGAACGGCCGCTCACCGCGATCCGGTCGGGATCGGCCAGTCCCTGGGCCACCAGCCACGACGCACAGGCGGCCACGTCGGCGATGGCATCCAGACGACCGAACCGGTCGTCGGCGTGTACGAAGGCCCGGCCGAAGCCCGACGAGCCCCGTATGTTCGGGGCGAACACCACGATGCCCGCCGCCACCAGCACCTGGTGCTGGGGGTTGAACACCGGTCGTTCCTGGCCCTCGGGACCGCCGTGGACGCTCACCACCGCCGGACCCGAGGTAGCGCCGGGTGGAGCGCCGGGAGGGCGGTAGAGCCATCCGGTGATGACCAGGCCGTCGTGTGACTCGAACCGTTCGAGGGTCGGTGCCACGCAACGGTGGCGGCCGGGGCCGGTGGGCGCCGGCGGGCGCTGGCGGCCCGGGCCGGTGGGCGCCAGCGGGCGCTGGCCGCTGGCGCCGGTGGGCGACAGCGGGCGCCAGCGGCCACTGCCGAGGTCCAGCTCCCAGAGCCTCGATGGGGAGGACGGATCCTCGATGGCCAGCACGGCCCGATCGCCGTCGCGGGCCATGGCCATGCCCGTGACCACCGATCCGGGTAGATCGTCGAACCTCCGGCGCTTCGACGTGACCGTGTCGAGCAGCTCCAGCTGGGTGCGGCCCTCGACGTTCCAGGCCAACAGCATGGTGGTGCCCTCGTCGTCCCCATCGACCAGCTCGAGCTCGGCGTCATCGCGGTGAGCCACGGCCCCGGCCTGGGCCCGGCCGCCGTCGGCGCCCACCGGCACCGCCACCAGGGCCGGTCGGGCCTGGCCGGCGTCGGTCACCACGTAGGCGATGAGGGCGGCGGGCTCACCGCTGGGGGGCGGGCGCAGCAACCCGCGGTCGGTCGATCCGGTGCCCGGATGGGGCAGGACCTCGTGAACGGTGGCGCTCAGGCGGTCGAGGAGCTGGCACACATGGGCGCCCCGCGTACCGTCGCGCACCAGTGCGAACCGCTCGTCGGCCGAGAGATCCAGTACCTCGACCAGGCCCCCGGCCACGATCTCCTCTGCCGAGCCGGTGGCCGGATCGAAGAGCAGGGATCGATTGGTCTCGGCCTCGTCGTCGCGGATGGTGACCACCACCCGATGGCCGCGGCGGGCCCACGAGCCCAGGGCGGCGTGTTCGGGGGACCCGGCCAGGCGACGCCGGTCCGAGCCGTCGGGACGCAGCACCCACACCTCGGAGCGCACCCCGCCCCCGGTGGCCACCGAGCAGGCCAGCCACTCCCCGTCGGGCGACCACCGCACGGCCAGCACCGGGTCCTCCGAGACGGACAGGACGACGTCCCGGTCGGGGCCGTCGATGGGTCCCACCCACAGCTCGGGGGTCCC
>DATMMO010000394.1:0-7022 GCA_035569695.1 Acidimicrobiales bacterium
ACCGGCCGGCGGTGCCCATCGCCCTGCGGCCCCGGACCCGTCCCCGACCTCGACGGTCGACCCCGCCACGGTGGTCGATGGGCCGGTGCTGGACGAGCAGCGGGTCGATGTGCAAAAGGAACGGGATCGACTGCAGCGGACCATGATCGAGGGAGCCGGGGTGGTGCGGAGCGCGGGCTCGTTGGCCGACGCGGCCACGGCCGTGGCCGAGGTGGGAGGATCGCTCCAGGCCATCGGGGGCTCGCCGGCTCGCCGCGATCAGGGGGAGCTGGCGAATCTGGTGGCCGCGGCCCGAGCGCTGCTGTCGGCGGCGACGCTGCGGACCGAGACGCGGGGCGCCCACGCCCGGAGCGACTTTCCCGCCACCCAGGATCGGTGGCGCCGCCGCATAGTGCATTCGGGCGATAGGGTCGCCGTCCTGACCGGATCGGCGGCTGCCGGTCCGGGCGCGAACTGACCAGGAACGACGGAGTGGATGACCGATGACCGAGCAGCGCACGGAGGACGTGACCGGCCCTGTCGACCCGCCGCGCCCGGCGGTGATCGAAGTGGTTGGTCGAGCGCTGGCCGAGGATGTCCTGCCCCTGGGTGACCTCACCGCCTCGCTGATCGGCTCCGAGGTGACCGGCACCGTGGCCGTGGTGAGCCGCCAGCCCGGTGTGGTCGCCGGACGGCACTGCGCCGAAGAGACGTTCAACCAGGTCGACCCGGAGCTGGATGTGACCTGGCATAGGCCCGACGGTTCCCCGGTGTGCGCCGATACCGTCGTGGCCACCATCAGCGGTCGCTTGCGGTCCATCCTCACCGCCGAACGAACCGCCCTCAACTTCCTCTGTCACCTGTCGGGAGTGGCCACGCTCACCCGGCAGTTCGTCGACGCGGCCCGCACCGTCAACCCCACCACCCGGATCCTCGACACCCGCAAGACGACGCCGGGACTGCGCGCCGTGGAGAAGGCGGCGGTGCGGGCCGGCGGTGGCACCAACCACCGGGGCAATCTGTCCGAGGCGGTGCTCATCAAGGACAATCACCTCGGTGGCGTGAGCATCGCCGAGGCCGTGTCCCGGGCCCGGGCCCTGTGGCCGGGGAGGATGATCGAGGTGGAATGCGACCGAGCCGACCAGGTGAGCGAGGCGGTGTCGGCCCGGGCCACGGTCATCATGCTCGACAACATGACCCCCGACCAGATCGGCCACTGCGTCGGGCTGGTGCGCCACTCGGCCCCCGACATCCTGGTCGAGGTGTCGGGAGGGGTGACCCTGGAGACGGTGCCGGCCTACGCCGCCACCGGCGTGGACCTCATCTCCGTCGGTGCCCTCACCCACTCGGCCCCCGTTCTCGACCTGGCCTTCGACCTGGCTCCCCGTCCGGTGGGGGGTGACCGGTGAGCATGCTCTTGGCCATCGATGTGGGCAACACCGAGACGGTGGTGGGACTGTTCGTCGACGACCCGGCCACGACCGGTGGCGCCACCGGACCTCGCGACGGGAACGAGCCCACCGGTCTCGCTCATCACTGGCGGCTGTCCACGGTGGCCGAGCGGACGGCCGACGAGCACGCCCTGCTCCTGACCCAGCTACTCGATCTCGACGGCCTGGACATCGACGAGGCGGTGAACGGGATCGCCGTCACCTCGTCGGTGCCGTTCGTCACCGCCAACCTGCGCCAGATGGCCGCCCGGTGGTTCGACGTCCCCACCGTGGTGCTGGAGCCCGGGGTGAAGAGCGGGATGCCCATCCTCTACGACAACCCCAAGGAGGTGGGGGCCGATCGCATCGCCAACGCGGTGGGCGCCTACGACCTGTTCGGCGGGCCCTGCGTCGTGGTCGACCTGGGCACGGCCACCACCTTCGACGCCATCTCCGGGGCGGGCGAGTACCTGGGTGGAGCCATCACCCCCGGCGTGGCCATCAGCCTCGATGCCCTCTTCGCCCACGCCGCCGCCCTGCGACGAGTGGAGCTGGTCGAGCCGCGCAGCGTGATCGGGAAGTCCACGGTGGAGTCCATCCAGTCCGGAGCCCTCTACGGCTTTGCCGGGCAGGTCGACGGGCTGTGCCGTCGGTTCAGCGCGGTGCTGGGCGAACCTACCGTGGTCGCCACCGGCGGGCTGTCCGAGTTGATCGCCCCCTATGCCGAAGCCATCGACTACGTGGAGCCCTGGCTCACCCTGCACGGCCTGCGCATCATCTACGAGCGCAACGCCGCCGCCTCGGGCGGTGGCCGCCGTGGCTGACGCAGAGGCTGACCCGCCGGCCTCGTCACCGGCCTCGTCGATCCCGTACCGGTTCGAACGCACGGCCGAGGCCGCCGAGCTGCAGTCCCGTTTCGCCGACATCGGTCCGGGCGAGGAGACGGGCGAAGTGGTCTCGGTGGCCGGCCGGCTGATGTTGAACCGGCCCCAGGGCAAGGTGGCCTTCTCGGAGCTGCGCGACTCGTCGGGCGCCGTCCAGCTCTTCGCCCTGGCCAAGACCACGGCGGACTTCGAGGCGTTCACGCGGCTCTCCCTGGGCGACTGGGTCGGGGCCCGGGGCGAGGTGGTCCGCACCCGGCGGGGCGAGCTGAGCGTCAAGGTGACCGAGTGGGTCCTGCTGGCCGAGGCCCGACGCTCGTTCGGCGACAAGTGGCGGGGCGTGAGCGACATCGAGACCCGCTTTCGCCAGCGCGAGGTCGACCTCTGGGCCAACCAGGACAGCCGGGCCACCCTGCTGTTGCGGAGCCGGGTGGTCAGCTGGTTGCGCCGCACCCTGGAGGACCGCGGGTTCGTGGAGGTGGAGACCCCTGTGCTTCACCCCCTGCCCGGTGGGGCGGCGGCCAAGCCCTTCGTCACCCACCACAACGCCCTCGATGCCGACTTCTATCTGCGGATCGCTCCCGAGCTGTACCTGAAGCGCCTGGTGGTCGGTGGGTTCGAGAAGGTGTTCGAGATCGCCCGGGTGTTCCGGAACGAGGGCCTCTCACCCCGGCACAACCCCGAGTTCACCATGCTCGAGCTCTACCAGGCCTATGCCGACTACAACGACCTCCAGACCATGGTCGAAGAGCTGGTGGCCGGGTTGGCCCTGGCCATGACCGGCTCATCGGTGCTGACCTACGGCGGCCGGCCGCTCGACCTCACCCCGCCCTGGCGGCGGGCCACCCTCATCGAGCTGACCCGCGAGCACTCGGGTTTGGACGTGTCCCTGGACACGCCGATTGACGAGTTGCGGGGCCACGTGGCCGCTCGCGGCGTCGAGCCCCAGCCGGGCTGGGGGGTGGGCAAGCTGCTGTTGGAGCTGTACGAGAAGACGGCGGAGCCGGCCCTGTGGGGACCGGTCCTGGTCACCGATTTCCCCGCCGAGGTGTCGCCGCTGGCCCGGCTCCACCGCCATGACGCCCGCCTGACCGAGCGGTTCGAGGCCATCGTGGCCGGACGCGAGCTGCTGAACGCCTTCTCCGAGCTGACCGACCCCGACGACCAGCGCCGGCGCTTCGAGGCCCAGGCCGCGGCCAAGACGGCCGGCGACGAGGAGGCCATGCCCATCGATGAGGAGTACCTCCGGGCCCTCGAGCACGGGCTGCCCCCCACCGGCGGACTGGGGATCGGCATCGATCGGCTGGTCATGCTGCTGGTCGACGCGGCCAACATCCGGGAGGTCATCGCCTTCCCCACCCTCCGCCCCGAACGCTGAGGGTGGTAATTCCTTCATCGTTCCCTCATATCCGGTTCATGCTCCGATCATGACGGTGAGGGATAACTGATGCGGGCCGGAGGAACCGGCCGTCTCTAGGGAGGTTTCACCCACATGTTGAAGAAGCTCGTAGTCGGTGCGGTCGTGGCCGGGTCGCTCACTCTGGGCCTGGCCGGCACGGCCGTTGCGTCCACCCCGACCAGCTCGCCGTCGGCCTCCACGCCGGCCCCGGCCAAGCAGTTCAACTGCGCCAATGCCACCAAGGCCTTGACCCGCATCCAAAAGGTCGAGAGCCGGATCGCCGCCGGCCTGCCCGGGCTCACGGCCGCCCAACAGAAGGCAGCCAGCGCGGGCAAGACCCAGCGGGCCGATCGCCTGCAGAAGCGGATCACCAGGCTCGAGAGCCCCGCGTTCAAGCAACGCCTGCAGAACAGGATCCAGAAGATCGAGACGACCTGCAACGTCAGCGCCCCGTCGGGGAGCTGACCAGGTCCTGAGCCAATCGGTCAGGCGGTGGGCAGACCGTCGAGGAGTGAGTAGGCCAGCCGCTCGAAGCCATCGGCCAACGCGGCCGACGGGCACCGGGAGGCCGCCGCCGCCGCCTCGTCGGCATAGCGTCTGCCCACCGCCACCGATGAGGCGATGCCCGACGAGGCGGCCACGATGGTGCGGGCCTTGTCCCGTTCGGGGTGGCCGAGGGGCTGGCCCAGGAGCGGGCGCAACTCGGGCCCGGCGTCGGCGTCGGCCAGTGCGAACAGCACCGGCAGGGTGTAGATCCCCTCGGCCAGGTCCTGACCCGGGGGTTTTCCCAGCTCGTCCTCGGAGCCGATGATGTCGAGGATGTCGTCTCGAACCTGGAAGATCATCCCGAAGCACCGACCGAAATCGGTCAACGCGTCCACCTCGGCCCGAGGTCGCTCGCCGGTCAGGGCGCCGATCCGACAGGAGGTGGCCATCAGCGAAGCGGTCTTCCCGGAGATGGCGATGGTGTACTCCTCGCTGGTCCGAGACACCTGGAACGCGGCCCGGACCTCGGCCACCTGACCCCGACAGAGCTCACCCAGAGTGGCGGCCAGGAGGCCGGCGATCTCGGTGCCGAGCCCGGCGGCGATCTCGGCCGACCGGGCCAGCAGGAAGTCGCCGGCCACGATGGCCACCAGGTTGCCGAACCGCGAGTTCACGCTCTCCACATTGCGTCGGATGGTGGCCTCGTCCATCACGTCGTCGTGGTAGAGGGAGGCCAGGTGGACCAGTTCCACGGCCACCCCTCCCAGCAGGGATGCTCTCGACGCCGAGCCCGAGCCGGCGGTGGCCGAGGCCAGCGAGAGCGCGGGGCGGAGCCGTTTGCCTCCGGCCGCGATGAGATGGGTCGTCACTTCGTCGAGGAACCCATCCCCCGTGATGACACACTCCGTGAGCAAGGGCTCGAGCCGGAACAATTCTTCTTCGATGGCGGGAAGACCCAGGAGCTCGACGACGTTCACTACCAAAGACGATAGGCGAGGACGCACTTCGTCGAGGAACCAGGGGTGCGGGTGCGTGTTGCAGCGGCCCCTGTAGACTCCAAACAAGATTTCAACCGCGGATGGAGGCGGTGTGTTCGAACGATTCACAGACCGGGCACGTCGAGTGCTTGTGCTTGCACAAGAAGAAGCGCGCCTGCTGAACCACAGCTTTATTGGTACGGAACACATACTCCTGGGCCTGATCCATGAGGGCGAGGGTGTCGCGGCCAAAGCGCTCGAGTCGCTCGGCGTCTCCTTGGAGGCCGTCCGGGAGAAGGTCGAAGAGACCATCGGGCTGGCCGGGACCGCACCGACCGGGTCCCCCCCGTTCACGCCCCGGGCCAAGAAGGTGCTCGAGCTGTCCCTGCGCGAGGCGCTGCAGCTGGGCCACAGCTACATCGGCACCGAGCACATGCTGTTGGGTTTGGTTCGCGAGGGCGAAGGCGTGGCCGCACAGGTGCTCCAGAGCCTGGGCGCCGACCTGCCCCGTGTCCGCCAGCAGGTCATTCAGCTCCTGTCCGGGTACCAGGGCAAGGAGTCCGTGGGCGCCGGTCCCCCGGGGTCCCAGTCCTCGGACGCCCCGACCGGCTCTCCCGTGCTCGATCAGTTCGGTCGCAACCTGACCGCGCTGGCCCGTGACCACAAGTTGGACCCGGTCATCGGTCGCGAGAAAGAGATCGAGCGGGTCATGCAGGTCCTGTCCCGCCGGACCAAGAACAACCCGGTCCTCATCGGCGAGCCCGGTGTGGGCAAGACGGCGATCGTAGAAGGACTGGCCTCGAGGATCGTGGCCAACGACGTCCCCGAGACCCTGACCAACAAGCAGCTGTACACGCTCGACCTCGGCGCGCTGGTGGCCGGGAGCCGGTACCGGGGCGATTTCGAGGAGCGCCTGAAGAAGGTGCTGAAGGAGATCCGGACCCGGGGCGACATCATCTTGTTCATCGACGAGCTGCACACGTTGGTGGGCGCCGGTGCGGCCGAGGGGGCCATCGACGCCGCCTCCATCCTCAAGCCCATGCTGGCCCGGGGCGAGTTGCAGACCATCGGGGCCACCACGCTCGACGAGTACCGCAAGCACCTGGAGAAGGATGCCGCCCTGGAGCGACGCTTCCAGCCCATCAAGGTGGAGCAGCCCAACGTGGCTCTCACCATCGAGATTCTGAAGGGCCTGCGCGACCGGTACGAGTCCCACCACGCCGTGACCATCACCGACCAGGCCCTGGTGGCCGCGGCCAACCTGGCCGATCGCTACCTGGCCGATCGCTACCTGCCCGACAAGGCCATCGACCTCATCGACGAGGCCGGCAGCCGCCTGCGCATCCGCCGGATGACCACGCCCCCCTCCTACAAGAAGTTGGAAGAGGAGATCACCCGGCTGCGGGCCGACAAGGAAGCGGCCATCGAGAAGCAGGCCTTCGACCAGGCCAAGAAGCTGGCCGAGCAGGAGAAGGAGCGCCTGGACGCCAAGGAGGCCATGGAAGCCGAGTGGCGGTCCGACGGCGTTGACCTGTTCGACATCGTCGACGAGGAAGTCATCGCCGAGGTCCTGGCCAACTGGACGGGCATCCCCGTCTACCGGCTGACCGAGGAGGAGACCTCCAAGCTGTTGCGGATGGAAGACGAGCTGCACAAGCGGGTGGTGGGCCAAGAGCCCGCCATCGCCGCGCTGGCCCGGTCGATCCGTCGCACGCGCGCCGGACTCAAGGATCCCAAGCGCCCCAGTGGCTCGTTCATCTTCCTCGGCCCCACCGGGGTGGGGAAGACCGAGCTGGCCAAGACGCTGGCCGAGTTCCTGTTCGACGACGAGTCGGCGTTGATCCAGCTGGACATGTCCGAGTACATGGAA
>DATMMO010000395.1:0-7074 GCA_035569695.1 Acidimicrobiales bacterium
CGTGAATCCGGAAATATACGCACCCGGGGGATGGGGCGCTTCGACGTTGACCTTCGCCGGCGGCGGGATCGGGGTGAGCCAGGTGGCGGCGGGTCCCGCCGGGTGGACCACCGCGCCGTGCGCGTCGGCCTCCTCGGCCAACTGGTATTTCGCCAGCGGCGCCACCACGCCGGGAAATCAGCTGGTCCTGATCCTCTACAACCCGACGTCCACCGAGGCGGTGGCCAACGTGTCGTTCGACACCGATGCCGGGGTGCTGCAGCCCCAGCTCTACCAGGGCCTGTCGGTGCCGGCCGGCCAGGTGGTAGTGGAAAACGTGGGTGACTACGTACAGAACCGGCAGACCATCGCCACGGTGGTCAGCGCCCAGTCGGGCCAGATCGTGGCCGACCAGCTCCAGCTGGTCAGCACCACAGGCAAGACCGGGCTGGCACTGGCCCTCGGAGCACCCAGCGTTGCCCCTGACTGGTATTTCAGTCAGACCACGAATCCGACCGCGGCCGGCTCGAGCGTCTCCTTCCTCCTGTCCAATCCGGGACCGACTGCAGAAAGAGCGGTGGTCGCCGTCGGTTTGACCCAGGGCGGGGTGGCCCCCTTCGCCGTGGCCGTCCCGGCCAAATCGGTCGTCCCCTTCACCGCCTCCACGGCGAACCGGATACCCCACCAGGTCCCCTATGCCGTGGCCATCTCATCGACTGGCGGCTCCGGGCTGGTGGTCGCCCGGGAAGTGCTGGCCCCCGACGGCGCCTCCCAACCCGGCTTCGGAACCATGCCGGGAACGGCACAGGCCATGAGTCACTGGCTGGTGCCGGCTCCGGGGGCGGGGTCCGCGCCGGGAGCGCCCGGAGCCTCGGTGGGCAGCCTGGCTGTCTCCAATCCAGGCTCGGTCACCGCCCAGGTGACGGTGGCGCCGCTCGGAGGCACCGCAGCTCAGTCCAAGGTGTTGGTGGTCAAGCCGCATTCGGTTCTGGTGCTGGCCCAAGCGCCGGTGGGCGGCCGCGTCACCCTCGATGTCCGATCGAACGTCCCGGTGGCGGTGGAAGAGGACAGCGTTCCCACCGGTGCAGTCGGCGTGGTCTCTTCGACCGGGCTGCCCTTCGGTTGATCGTCGGCTGATCGAAGAGCTGACCCGCAGGGGATAGCGTCGAACCGTGCGCGTTGTGATTGCAGGCGGTCATGGCCAGGTGGCCATGCAGCTGGAGCGGCTCCTGGTCGAGCGGGGAGACCAAGCGGTCGGGCTCATCCGGAACGCCGACCAGGCCGACGATCTCCGGCGAGTCGGCACCCTTCCCGTAGTCTGCGACCTGGAGCACACCGACACGGGCGCCGTGGCCGGCCACCTGGCCGGGTGCGATGCCACTGTGTTTGCCGCCGGCGCCGGACCGGGCAGCGGAGCGGCTCGAAAAGAGACAGTCGACCGGGACGCAGCCGTCCTCCTGGCCGAGGCCGCGTCACTGAGCGGTGTACACCGCTACCTTCTGGTTTCTTCGATGGGCGCCGGCGAGCCACCAGCCCCGGGGACCGACGAGGTCTTCGCCGCCTACCTCCGGGCCAAGTCCGAGGCGGAAGACGAGCTCCGAAGACGTGCGTTGGACCTGACCATCCTCCGACCGGGCGGGCTCACCGACGAGGAGCCGACCGGCCTGGTCGCGTTGGCCGCCGACGTGGGGCGAGGGGTCGTTCCCCGGGCCGACGTGGCCGCCGTCCTGGTCGCGCTGCTCGACGAGCCCCGGACCGCGGGCCTCACCTTGGAGCTGATCGGCGGAGCGGACCCGGTGCCTGAGGCCATCGCCGCACTCCTGACCTAGAGGATCGGGAGATTCCCGCGTCGAGGGCGCAATGAGGAATTGACACCCTCCCCCCGGGCGGCGACAGTGGCAGGGGAAGTTCCGGGGAACTTCACGGGGGGGCGGGATCGATGGCCACGAAATCGGAGCCGGTGGCGGTCGAGGCGCGCGCAGAGCTCCCGGGCGGCTACCAGCCTGAGCTCAAGCGGACACTGGGCTCCTTTCAGGTGTTCGCCATCTCGTTCGCGTTCATCTCGGTGGCGGTCGGCATCTTCGGGACATACGACGACCTGTTGCAGACCGGGGGGCCGGTCGCCATCTGGCTGTGGGTCATCGTGGCCATCGGGCAGACCCTCGTGGCCCTGGTGATAGCCCAGTTCGCGGCGCGCATCCCGCTCGCCGGCTCCTCCTACCAGTGGGCCTCCCGGCTGGCCAGTCCGAAGATCGGCTGGGGTTTTGGTTGGCTGAGCTTCTGTTTTCTGGCCATCGGCGTGGTCGCGGTGGACAACGCGCTGGCCAGCAAGGCGTTCATGCCGCTCTTCGGTATCGGCGCCGACGAGGGCAAGGCGCGCCTGATCACGCTGGCCGTGCTGCTCGTTCAGACCGTGCTCGTCGTGGCCTCGACCCGCGCCGTCGGTGGCCTCAACTCAGCGGCGGTGGTGACCGAGCTGGCGGTGATATTGGCGCTGGGGATCGCCCTGATTGTGGTGGTCGCCATCACCGGCCACGGCTCGGTCAGCAACCTCACCTCGCGCGGTATCACCGCAGGCGACGGCCACTACTTCGGGCTCGGCGGTGGGTTGATGCTGGCCATGCTGGTTGGTATCGCCACGTTGGTCGGCTTTGACGCCGCCGCCAACCTCGCCGAGGAGGCCAAGGATCCCTATCGCACCGTCCCCCGAGCGATCGTGGCATCGGTGGTGATCGCCAGCGTGGTGGGAATGCTGTTCCTGATTGCCCTCACGGTTGCCATCCCCAATATCAAGGCGGCCTCCAACACCGACTCGGCCGTGGCGTTGATCACGCGCCTCCAGCTCGGTGTCGGGGTGGAGAAGGTGGTGCTGGTGGCGATCATGTTCTCGTTCTTCGCCGCCGGGGTGGTGACGATGGCGACCGGTGCTCGGCTTGTCTACGCCATGTCGCGTGACGCGCGATTTCCTGCCCATCGGGTGATGCGGCGGGTCAACCCCCGCACGCAGACACCAATCCCGGCGACGATCCTGATCTTCGCCGGGGGGGTCGTCCTGATGGTCGCGGTGCCCGGTAATGCGCTGATCCAGCTGATCACCGCGGGGTCGGTCCTGATCGTGGTCATCTATGGCGCCACCGTCGTCCTGTACCTGGCGGTGCGCAAAGGGCTCGATCGCAAGGAAGGCGCGTTCTCCCTCGGGCGTTTCGAGCTGCCGGTTGCGGTCAGCGCGCTGGTGTGGATGGTCGTGGCCCTGGTTGTGCTGGTGATTCCAGCTTCGGCCCACGTCCCCGACGCAGTGGCCGCCGGCTTGGCCCTCGTGGGCGGGATGTTCTTCCTCGCCATGTTGAAATCCGCCCGCAAGCCATTGGAGACCGAGCCTGCTGCCGGGGACCTCCTCGAGCATTGACCGTCACACGACCGGAACAGTCGTGATCAGCTGACCTGGAGCATGGTGACCCCCGCGTCGGGGCCACGGGTAACTCGTAGGGCTTCGCCCGGCCCCGAGCGTTCCCACGCGGTTCGCCTGGGCCGCTGGCCGAGGGCCGCGTCGAGGTTGGCCGTGTCCGCTCTTACAGCCTCTGATCGCGTCGGCGGCTAGCGACGACCGGAGGGTGGGGGAGGGGGTGGCGGTGGCCACGGCGCCTGATGGGGCCAGTGCCCGGGTGCCGGCTGTGCCGGCCACGGAGCCGGGGCCTGCGGCCAGTGTCCGGGCGGCGGCGGTGGGGGTGGCGGCCACGGTTGGGTGGAGTCCTGTTGAGCGCCCCCTTGTCCGTTCCCGGACTGCGGGCCGCCGCCGGTCTGGCCCGTGCCGGACTGTCTGCTGGCGTGCGACGAACCGGCGACCTCCGACTCGACTTCCGAGCCGGGCTCGGTGTCGGAGTCGCTCCCGTCGCCGCGGGCCGAACCGGTATGGGCGTCGCCGGTGCCGTTGACGCCGACCGGGTCGGGTCCAGGCCCGGTCGAACCCCCGGAGTCACCGGAGTCGCCGTTGGGACGACCGTGCTGTTCGGCCACGAACACCGGCGGCACTGCCTTCACCCCGTGCTCATGGACGGGCTTGCCGTATGCGGTGTCGACCAGCTTGCCCACGGTGGCGCCGTCGATGGTCTCCTCGTCCAACAGGGCGCGGGCCACGGCATCCAGGCCCCCTCGGTGACGGGAGAGCACCTCGAGGGCACGCTCCTCCTGGTCCCGCAGGATCCGCTCCACCTCGGCGTCGATGACCCGGCTGGTGTCCTCCGAGTAGTCACGGGTGTGCATGAGGTCCTCGCCCAAGAAGACCTGCCCGGCGGAGCCCCAGGCCATCGGGCCGATCTGGTCGCTCATGCCCCACTCCCGGACCATCTTCCGGGCCAGCTCGGTGTTGCCCACCAGGTCGTTGCTGGCCCCGGTGGAAAGGTCGCCGTAGACCAGCAGCTCGGCCACGCGTCCGCCCATGCGCACGGCCAGCGCGTCCTCGATGTGGGAGCGCGGGTGGATGTGGCGCTCCTCCACCGGCAGCTGCTGGGTCACGCCCAGGGCCATGCCGGTGGGCAGGATGGTGACCTTGTGCACCGGATCGGCCTCGGGCAGCACGTAGGCCAGGACGGCATGGCCGCCCTCGTGGAACGCCACCCGCTCCTTCTCGTCATCGGAGAGCACCAGGCTCTCTCGGCGTTGACCCATGAGGACCCGGTCCCGCGATGCCTCGAAGTCCTGGGTCTCGACCACCTTGGACCCTCGGCGCACGGCGTGCAGCGCGGCCTCGTTGACCAGGTTGGCCAGGTCGGCGCCGCTCATCCCCGGGGTGCCCCGGGCCACCAGGGCCAGGTCCACGTCGGGGGCGATGCGCTTGTCCTTGCAGTGCACCTGCAGGATGGGAAGGCGCTCGTCGAGGTCGGGGAGCGGGACGACGATCTGGCGGTCGAACCGGCCCGGCCGCAGGATGGCGGGGTCGAGGATGTCGGGCCGGTTGGTGGCGGCCATGACCACGACGCCCTCGGTCGGGTCGAACCCGTCCATCTCGGACAGCATCTGGTTGAGCGTCTGCTCTCGTTCGTCGTGGCCCCCGCCCAGGCCCGCGCCCCGCTTACGGCCGATGGAATCGATCTCGTCGATGAACACGATGGCCGGAGCCTGCTTGCGGGCAGTGGCGAACAGGTCTCGGACCCGGCTGGCGCCCACGCCCACGAACATCTCCATGAAGTCCGATCCGCTCACCGACATGAACGGGACCCCGGCCTCACCGGCCACGGCCCGGGCCAGCAGCGTCTTACCGGTCCCGGGGGGACCGACCAGGAGAATGCCCTTGGGTATGCGGGCCCCGATGTCTTTGAATCGAGCCGGGGTCTTCAGGAAGTCGACAACCTCGCTGATCTCGAGCTTGACGCCTCCGTAGCCGGCCACGTCGTCGAACGTGGTGGAGGGCCGCTCGCTCGAGTAGAGCTTGGCCTTGGACCGACCGATCGACATGATGCTGCCCATCTGTCCTTGAGCCCTTCTGCTGATGAAATAAAAGACGGCCAAGATCAGGAGGACCGGCAGGAGGTAGATCAAGATGCTGGTCAGCGGATTGCTCTTGGGAGTGACCACCGTGTACTTGACGTTGCCGGCCTTCAGCGCGCTGTACTCGGAATCGACGGCCGGATTGGGGCCGGACACGGTGTAACTGGTTCCGTTGTCGAGGGTGCCGGTGATGGTGCCCGAGGTGGTGTCGATCTGGGCTGACTTGACCTGTTTGTCCTGGACCTGGGTGAGATAGCTCTGGTAGCTGATGGACTTGGCCGACGACTTGGACAGGAGCGACGGTGCCGCGATCACCGCGATCACGGCCACGATGGCGATGGCGTAGATGAGGCGCATATTGCGGCCCTGACCGGGCGCGCCTTGGCCCGGGCCTCCGGGACCGGAGGGGCCGCTGGGCTGATTGGGGTTGGGCGGAGGCACCGCACCATGCTATGCGCCTCCGACGTGCCTTGATGCATCGCTTCCCCGCCACCTCAGGCCAGGCGGTGGTCGGTAACGTGTCGGGGTGATCGACGGAGGTGACACGGGCGCGAACGACGGGAGGGAAGAGGGGGCGTCGGCCCCTCGAGAACCCGGCCCCGCCACCACCGCCCGTACCGCCTGGCCAGCGGTTCCGACGCAGGCGCCACTACCCCCGCCACCGCCCGCACCCCGACCGCCGACCGCACCTCACGCCCCGCCTCCACCGGCGAACCCACCCCCGGCCCCGCCGCCCCCGCCACCGCCAACCGGAGCAGCACCACCCGCACCCGACCCGCCGCCGCCGTACTGGCCATCGCCTCCAACCGGGCGCTCCATCCTCGGGCCGCTCGATCAACCATCGATGGCGGCCATGGACGTCGAGGTCCAAGACCACGCCGTGCCCCTCAACCGCCAGCTGGCGGCCGGTTTCGCTCCCCGGACCAGAAGGGACGCCTGGCTCTGGCTGATCTTTGCCGCCCTGGGCTTCCTGGCCGGCCAGATCATCGCCTCGATCTTCGTGCTCATCTCCGCGGCGATCACCGGCAACACGCACAACATCTCGGCCGTCTCGCGCCTCAGCGTTCCGCCCGAGTGGTATGTCGTCTCTACCCTGATCGGCCTGTGGATGGGCTTCTTCGGCGGCTCGTGGTTGGCCAGTCGGGTCCGTGGCACCCGTCGACTGGTTCGGGACCTGGGGCTGCGCTTCCGGTGGATCGACCTGGTCGGGGTGCCCATCGGCATCGCCGGCCAGTACCTCGTCGCCGCCATGTACATCCCGCTGGAGAGCCACATCCACAACTTCAACCAGCGGTTCAGCGCCCCGGGCCAGAAGCTCACCGGCGCATCGCACGGGGCCGGCTTTGCCGTCATCGCCATCTTCACCGTGGTGGGCGCGCCGTTATTCGAGGAGCTGTTCTTCCGCGGACTGATCCTCCGCGCCCTGACCCGGTTGTTCGGGAACATCGGCAAGTGGGTCGGGCCGGCCCTCGCCATCGTGATCACCGGGGTCCTGTTCGGGTTGGCCCACGCCGAGTCGCTGCAGCTCCTCGGGCTCGCCACCTTCGGGATCCTCCTCTCGTTCATCGCCTACCGCACCGGGCGTCTGGGCATGAACATGGTCGCCCACGC
>DATMMO010000396.1:0-5045 GCA_035569695.1 Acidimicrobiales bacterium
CGGCTCCTCACTCTCGTCCCCCGGCGTCGCTCTCTTGTCCCCCGGCGTCGCTCTCTCGTCCCCCGCGTCGCTCTTGGTCAAGGGGAACGACGGTGACGCCGCCGTGACCCTGGAGCGGTTCGCCACCGAGCTCGATTACCCGGAGTGCCCTCGGTGGCATGACGGTGCGTTGTGGATCTCGGAGATGTGGTCGCGGGCCGTCGTGCGCTTCGACGACACCGGCCGGCGCCAGGTGGTCCATCAATTCACCGACGATCAACCTGGCGGGTTGGGCTGGTTGCCCGACGGCGGCCTGGTGGTAGTGGGGATGGAGTCTCGGCTTCTCCACCGGATGTACCCCGATCCGGCCGGTTCGGGCCTCTATGCCGACCTCACCGCGACCACGCCGTGGGCCCTGAACGACATGGTAATTGGGAAGACGGGCCACGCCTACGTCTCCCAGGTGGGCTTCGACCTGGCCGACGCGGCCAGCCGTCCTGCGCCCTCGCCCGTGATCCACGTCGACGACCGTGGCGCGGTGTCGGTGGCCGCGGAGGGTCTGGTCGTTCCCAACGGGATGGCCTTGAGCGGTGACGGCGAAACGCTGGTGGTGGCCGAGACCTTCGGCGGCCGTCTGACCGCGTTCACCGTATGCCCCGACGGCTCGCTCGACGACCGTCGGGTGCTAGCCGAGCTGCCTCCGGCGCCCGACCACCGCTACGCCCGCCCCGATGGGATCTGTCTGGACGAGGAGGACGCGGCGTGGGTGGCCGACTGGCGGGGCTGCCAGGTGCTCCGAGTGAGCGCGGACGGGACGGTTGTCCGGCGGATCCCCTCCCCTACCCATGCCTTGGCCGTCGTCCTGGGTGGCCCCGAGCGCCGGACGCTGTTCATCTGCACCAGCCGCCACATGGTGCGCCCCGGACCCGATGCCTGGCCGGAGGGGGCCGTGTTCACCCTCGACGTCGACGTGCCCGGTGCCGGCGAGCCATGAGATGTAGCAATGAGGCGCCAGCGAGATGTAGCAACGAAAGGCCTCAGCGGCCCCCGCGTGAGTCGGCGTAAAGCGGCCCGGCGCCAGACAGGCGCTGACGGGCGAACTTTGACACCGACTGAACGCCTGTGGTTCGTTGAGGCATGGAAACCCGCCGCTGATCTTCGACGGGGGGACGTGACGAAGGAGCGACAATGCCGGAGTACAAGTACGTGACGTACGAGGAGCTTGACGGGGGAACAATCGTCAGGATTCTCCTCAATCGTCCCAAGACCCGCAACGCCCAGAACCGGGGGTTGCTGGTCGACCTGAACGACGCCTTCTTGGAGGCGGAGAAGGATGACAACGTCCGCGTCGTGATCCTCGGGGGCATGGGCCCCATGTTCTCCTCGGGCCACGACCTCGGCTCCAAAGAGCAGATGGCCGAGTACCAGCCGGGGCCCGACCAGCACATCACCGCTCGGACCAACGGCGGGACCCGGGGCGGGGCCGAGGGTCGCATGCTGCAGGAGTGGCACTACTTCTACCAGAACACCCTGCGCTGGAGGAACCTCCGGAAGATCACCCTCGCTCAGGTCCATGGGACGGTCTATGCCGCCGGCCTCATGCTCATGTGGGCCTGCGACCTCATCGTGGCCGCCGACACCGTCAAGTTCGCCGACCCCGTCGGCGTGCGCCTGGGCATGTGCGGCATGGAGTACTTCGCCCACCCCTGGGAGTTCGGTCCTCGCCGGGCCAAGGAGCTCATGTTGACCGGTGACTCCATCTCGGTGGAGGAGGCCCATCAGATCGGCATGGTCTCCAAGATCTTCAAGGAGGACGAGCTGGCCGAGCGGACCCTCGAGTATGCCCGTCGGATCGCCGAGCGCCCCACCGTCACCTCGTTGCTCATCAAGGAGTCGGTGAACCAGTCGGTCGACAACATGGGTTTCCAGAATGCCCTCCAGGCCTGCTTCACCCTCCACCAGCTGAACCACTCCCACTGGGCCGAGGTCAACGAGGACGGCTATCCCGCGGGCAAGCCCGAACAAGGCGTGCCCGACTGGAAGACCGCCCCGCCCGTCGTCCCTGCGGTGAAGGACCTCGTCCGCTCCCCAGACCCCGTGGGCTGACCAGCATCGAGGCGCACTGACCAGGCCTTTCGCTGCAAGGGTCTGCAAGGGACTGCTGTCGTCCCGCCTGGTTCAGGGCTCCAGCCTGCCCTGGGCATCGCCTGTGCCCTTCTCCCGGCCCCGCCATCGGTCGGGAGAAGGGCAGCCGCGCGCGGTGCGCAGCCCCACCCGATAAGGTGGGAGGGCCCTCGATTGCCAGTCACAACTTGGGGGATGACGAAGCCTCCGACCTCCATCGCGGGGCTTCGTCTCATTTCGGGGTTACCGAGATTTCGGGGCATCCCCGGAAGCCACCAGATGCCGGTCCACGGCTTCGCCGTCGCTCGAGGCGCGCCGGCTCGAGTGGGCAGTTGAGGTTGCCCCCCGCATGGTGCGACGCCAGCAGAATTATGTCTGCGACGCCACCAGAATTATGTCCCGGATTGGGCCGGCACCTGCGAGGTCCGGCCCGTTGTGACGCACTGCTGGCCACCTTCGGATGGTCACTTCTTCATACGGATGGTCACATTCTCTCGCAGTTAGCCTGGGGGCGTTCCGGAGACATTGCCGGGCGGCATTCCCGGCCCTGACCAAGGAGAAGGTCTTGAGCCGACCTCGCGCGCTGGTGCTGACCGGAAGTCTCGGCATGGGACACCACGTGGTCACCGAGGTAGTGGCCGACAGCCTGGAACAGATGGGCTGGTCCACCAGCGTCTTCGACTGCATGTCGATGCTCGGTCGTCTCAGTGGGAAAACGGGGGACTGGGTATTCCGCAAGATCACCGCCACCCCGACCCTGTACGACGGCGTCCACTTCTCGCACTTCCGCACCGGCAGCCGGCTGGCGACGTTGGTGGACTGGGGGGCCACCAATCGGTTGGTCCCCGCCCTGGCCGACCACCTCGCCGCCGAGCCCACCGATCTGCTTGTCTCCACCTTCGCCACCGGCGCATCGGCCATCGCCAAACTGGCGTCGTATGGCGTGGCCGCGCCGCCAGTCACAGCGCCCCCTGCCACGGTGGCGCTGTGTACTGATGTCTGCATGCACAGTCTCTGGGTCCGCGACGGCATCCATCTCTTCTTGGTCACCTCTGAGGCTGCCGCGGCCTCGGTGCGCCGTTATGTGCCCCGCGCCCCGATTGCCATCGTCCCCGCTCCGGTGCGCCCCGAGTTCCATCAGGCCCCGACCCAGGCCGAAGCCCGCGCTGCCCTCGGGATCGATGGTCAGGCTCCCTGCGCCCTGGTGATGGGGGGCGGTTGGGGTCTTGGCCCCCTGGCCGAGACGGCCGAGGCCCTGGCTCAACAAGGGGTCGTCGTCCCGGTCGTCGCCGGGCACAACGAGCAGTTGGCCCTGGTCCTCGACCAGGTGGCCCGTCGCCAGCCCCGGGTCATGCCCTTTCGGTTCACCGATCAGATCCCGACCCTGATGGCCGCCGCCGACCTGGTGCTCACCACCCCCGGCGCCACCACCTGCAGCGAGGCCCGAGTGGTGAACCGGCCGCTCCTGTTGCTCGACGTCATGCCCGGCCACGGGCGCGACAACATTCAACATGAGCTGGAGCTCGGCGCCGCTGACGTGTGCGATGCCGCCCCCGAACGCCTGGTCCAGTGCGCGCTCGGTGCCCTGGAGCGGTCGGCGCCGCCGGGGGCCGGCCGGCCCGGGGCCGATCGGTTCGCCCGGGAATTCGCCAACGCCCTGGCCATGGTCGGGATCGTCCCGAGCGTGCCCCGACACCACCTGTCCTCGACCGCAGGGACAGTGAACCCCGCCCCGACCCACGAGGAGGTTGTCCGACCATGATGCGCACCCTGTTCCTCCATCCCCCCTCCTACCAGGGGTTCGACGGCGGTGCCGGCTCGCGGTACCAGGCCAAGCGCGAGATCCGCTCGTTCTGGTACCCGACCTGGCTGGCCCAGCTGGCCGCCCTCGTCCCGGGTAGCCGGCTCATCGACGCCCCTCCGGCCGGGCTGGAGCTCGACGATGTGGTGCCACTGGTCAAGGACTACGACCTGGTGGTCATGCACACCAGCTCCCCGTCCTTCCCCGGAGACGTGAAGGTGGCCGAGGCTCTGAAGGAGGCCAACCCCGACCTGCAGGTCGGCTTCGTGGGCGCCAAGGTGGCGGTCGAGCCCGAGGGATCGCTCCTTGCCTCTTCGGCCATCGATTTCGTCGCCCGCGAGGAGTACGACTTCACCGTCGTCGAGATGGCCGAGGGTCGTCCCCTGGACCAGGTGGACGGGATCACCTATCGGGACAACCGGGGGATGGCGGTCCACACCCCCGACCGCGCCGTCCTCGAGGACATGGACCGGCTCCCCTACGTGAGCGAGGTGTACAAGCGCGACCTGAGGGTCGAGGACTACTTCATCGGGTACTTGAAGCACCCCTACGTCTCGCTCTACACCGGTCGGGGCTGTCGCTCGCAATGCACCTTCTGCCTCTGGCCCCAAACGGTGGGCGGGCACCGTTACCGGACCCGCAGTGTCAGCCACGTCCTGGGCGAGATGGCGTTCATCCGCGACTCCTTCCCTCAGGTGAAAGAGGTCTTCTTCGACGACGACACCTTCACCGACAGCCGAGAGCGCGCCGAGGACATCGCCCGGGGCATGGGGCGCCTCGGCCTCGAGTGGTCGTGCAATGCCAAGGCCAACGTCCCCTATGAGACGCTCAAGGTCATGCGGGAGAACGGGCTCCGCCTGTTGCTGGTGGGATTCGAATCTGGCAACCAGGACATCCTCACCAATATCAAGAAGGGGGTCAAAGTGGAGCGGGCCCGGCAGTTTGCCAAGGACTGTCGAGATCTAGGGATCACCATCCATGGGACCTTCATCGTCGGCCTGCCCGGCGAGACCACCGAGACCATCCAGGAGACCATCCGCTTCGCCCGGGAGATCAACCCCCACACGCTCCAGGTGTCGATTGCTGCGCCGTACCCGGGCACCACCCTCTACCGGCAGGCACAAGAGGAAGGGTGGTTCTC
>DATMMO010000397.1:0-11385 GCA_035569695.1 Acidimicrobiales bacterium
CGGGTCGGCGCCCACGTCGACCGTGCCGATCGGCGAGGCGGTACCGAACAGCGGCCGCCAACCCTCGGGCAGGCCGTCCGGTTCCGGGACCGCTCCGGTGTCGATCCCCTCGACTGCTCCGCCCATCCCCGCCCCCAGCTGGACCAGCCCGATGATGGCGTTCCGGGCTACGGGGCCGCCGGTGAACACCTCACTGGGGGTCGAGGCCAGAGCGGCCCACTGATCGAGCAGCTCGTGCACCTGTACCCCGCCGGGGTGGTTGATGACCAGACCGAGTGCGCCGTGGGGTCCGTGGTCGAGGACCAGGACCACCCGACGGCCGAAATTGGGATCGAGCAACCCGGGCGCGGCAACCAGCAGCGAGGCCGTCAGCGACGCAGGACGTCCGGCGCTCCCGTAGGGGTCGATGGTGCCGAAGGGGTCGATGGGCACCTCGGGGCGGCTACCCATGGCCACCGGCCCCACGGCCACGACTGGCCCTGGTCCCACGGCCACGAATGGCGCCCGGTCTCGCCGTCGATGAGGCTGGGGTCATGACCCTCGTCCGCATCGACACCGTCCGTCCCCACGTGCGCGTGATCACGCTCGACAATCCCTCCCGGCTCAATTCCATGTCCTTCGCACTGGTGGGCGACCTGTACACCGCCCTGGACGAGGTCGGCGCCGACAACGACTGCCGGGTGGTCATCCTGACCGGGGCCGGTCGTGGCTTCTGCTCCGGGCTCGAGCTGGAGCATGCCGGCCTGCCCCCGGGCACCGAGGACCTGGGCCGCCACCGGCTGGGCATGCGGGCCATGGAGTTCATGGGGGGCATTGTGCCCGCCCTGCGCGCCCTCCCTCAACCGGTGATCGCCGCCATCAACGGGCCGGCCTACGGCGGGGGCATGTGCCTCACCCTGGGCGCCGACATCCGCCTGGCCTCCGAGTCGGCGGTGTTCTGCGGGGCCGGGATCAGCAACGGGTTGTCGGGGACCGAGCTCGGGGTCAGCTGGCTCCTGCCCAAGGTGGTGGGATTGTCCCACTCCTCGGAGATCCTGCTCACCGGGAAGCGGGTCGGGGCCGAGGAGGCGCTCCGGATCGGTCTGGTGTCCCAGGTGCGGGCGGAGGGAGCGGTGGTCGACGCGGCCATCGAGATGGCCGAAGGCATGTGCGCCTTCAGCCCCTTCGGCCTGGCCCTGACCAAGGACTCCCTCTGGTCCGCCCTCGAGGTCAGTGGCCTCCAGGCCGCCGTGGCCATGGAGAACCGGACCCAGCTGCTGGCCGGGCACACCGGCAACCTGGCCGAGGCCTCGGCCGCATTTCGGGAGAAGCGTCCGCCGGTCTACGACGAGTAGAGCGCCAGGCGGGAACGGAGCAACGACGATGGCCAAGGCACGGCGGCGACGCCCGCGCCCCGCGTCGGGGCAGCACCGGGAGCAACGCCGCGATCACTGGCGGGCCGACGGACAGCCCAAGTCCCGGTTCGCCACCCAGGACGCAGCCAACCGGGCCTCATTGCGCCTCCGATTGGAGGAGGGGGCCGACCTTGACCCCTACCCGTGCCCCTACTGCGGGGGCTGGCATCTGGGCAACCGCCAGGACTAAGACACTGCGGCGGGACCGAGGGCGGAGACCGGGGCGGGATCGGACCCGCTCAGGTGGCCGGCGTGCCGTTCGGAACGGGCCAGCCCGGTATCCCCTGCTCGCGCTGGACGCCCACGGTGTTGAGGAACCCGCAGACCATGCGGTATCCGCCGGCCAGGACGACCAACTCGAGCAATTGGGGCTCGTCCCATCGGCGGGCCAGGGCATCCCAGGTGGCGTCGCCGACCCCGTCGTGGAGGTGGAGCTCGTCGGCCATGGACAAGAGGGCGCGGTCATCGGCGCTCCACCGGTCGGGCGCCACCGCTTCGTTGGTGACCGCCTCGACCTCGTCGGGGGTGAGCCCTTCGCGGAGGCCCTCGATAGTGTGCTGCCCGAATTCGTACTCGGATCCGGCGCGCCACCCGACCCGAAGGATGACCAGCTCCCGTTCTCGGCCTGGCAGCGATCCCTCCTTCAAGAGGTAGGTGAAGAACCGGCCGAAGTGATCGAGCAGCGGCGGGTTCCGGGCCAGGGTGGCGAAGATGTTGAGGGTCGGCCCGTCGTCGCGGATGGCACCCATGGCCTGCAGCGACCGGCTGGCCGCCCCTGTCGGATCGTCTAGCGGCGTGATCCGCGGTTGCTCGGGCCGCTCGACCCTCTCGGACGGCGTCATCAGGACGTCCCGCTCCCTTCGAAGACCTCGGCTCGCCACCGGCCGGTGCTGGGAACGGCACACAAGGCGCCGGCCGCCCGGATCAGCCAGTCGAGGACGCCGGCGTCGTCGGCCCCGGCGGGCAGCTTGGCCACCAGACCGCGCCGGGCATGGTCCTGGACCACCCGCCAGCCCTCGGGCAGGGGCAAGCCGAGATCGCGCAGGGTGGCCACCACCCGGGGACCGCCGGCATGCTGGAGCCCGATCCGGGTCGCCCCGATCGAGCCCGAGCGCTCCACCTTGCCCGGCATCCATGTCCCGGTGGGCACCTTGTGGATCGACCCCCCGAAGATGGAAAGGGGCCCGGGCGGTGGCGGCTGGTGTTCGGCCTCGATGATGGGGCGAACGTTGATCCACCCCGACGCGGCCGCGGTCAATGCCTCCATGTGGGCCAGCACCGGGCCGAGCTGGCCGGGCCGGAACTCGATCTCCTCCGGCCTCGACCGGGTCATGGGCGGCGGGTCAATTTTGGAGGTCGCCGACGCCGTCGGCCAGCGTCTCGAGCTCGCTCCGCCACGAGGTGGCGGGCTGGATCGGCCGGATGACGAACTTGGAGAAGCCCACGTCGATGAAGCGTTCGAGGTGGTCCCGGAGGGCGTCGAGACCGACGGGGACGACCTGTTCGGGGTCCACGCCGCGGCGACCACCGGAGAAGGCCTGGAGGGCGCTGGGCGACAGCGGGGCGTGGGTATAGGCGATCGACACCCCGAAGTGCTCGGCACTGATCGAGCGACCGGCCTCGTCGGCGGCCTCGTGGATCACCTCGCGGCCCTCGACCGCCTCGTCGGGCGTGCAGGCCGAGGGCAACCAACCGTCGGCAAAGCGACCGCATCGCCTCAGGGCAGCTCGGGCCATCCCGCCGGTCCAGAACTCGAGCGGATCCTGGATGGGCCGGGGTGACACCACCACGTCGTCGAAATTGGCGGCCTCACCGTGATGGGACACCTGCTCCCCGCTCCACAACCGGCGCAGGAGGGGCATGACCTCGTCCATGAGCATCCCCTTCTCCGACGTGGGAACGCCGACGGCCTCTGCCTCGGGCGAGCGGGGCAGGCCGGGGACAAAGGTGACGAGGAGCCGGCCGCCCGACAGCATGTCCAAGGTGGCCAGCTCCTTGGCCAATCGAACCGGGTTCCTACCGGGCAGGAGCATGGTGGTGCCCAGCTTCAGGCTCGGGTTGTGGGCGGCGGCGAAGGCCAGTGCCACCAGCGGATCGAGGGCCGGGACCGAGAGGATCTCGGGTAGCCACAGGGAATCGAAGTCGAGCTCGTCCAGGTCATCCACGAGCTGCGCCAGTGCGTCCATGTCGGTGGTGGCCCCGACCCCGAGGGATATGCCTATTCGTATCTTCATGCTCGACTCCCGGTATCGGTCACGACGGGCCGAAGGCTGGGCCGTCGAATCGGTCCACCGTGGTGAACTGGCCCACCGTGGCGCGTCGGAGCCTCGTCGGCTGGTGCACTGGGTGTCCCAGTACGATCACGCCCGCGATGACCAGCTCCTCGGGCACGTGCAGGACCTCCTTGGCCCTCACCTCGTCCCGGATGGCCATAGTGGTCATCACACCGGCCAGGCCCTCGGCCCGCGCCGCCAACATGACGCTCCAGGCGAACGGGTAGATGGATGCCCCACCGGCCATGGTGTAGCGCCCCAGGTCCCGGTCTACGGCGGCCAGCACCCGCAGGTCGGCCAGGAGCACCAGCATGACGGGAACGTCGTCCAGATGCTCGGCCAGCCCTCCGGGCCCCCGAGCGGCCTCCGCGGCCAGGGCCGGGGCATCCCGGACCGCCCGACGCTCGGCCTCCCGGTCGGTGACCACCGCCCACGGGACCAGACCGGCCGCCGCCTGGGCCAGGTACTCGTACCAGCCATCCAGATAGCAGTCCCTCATGGCCGTCCGGACATCGGGGTCCTTGACCAGCACCACCCGCCACCCCTGCCGGTTCCCGCCACTGGGAGCGAATCGGGCGTTGTCCAGAATTCGCTCGACGACCTCATCGGCCACCGGCTCGGGGGCGAATTCCCGGACGGCGCCCGTCGTGCGCAGGGCCTCGATCAATTCCACAGGCCCGACGGTAGCGGTCGTCGGCCGGTGGTGCGACCAGCCGACCGATGACCGAGTGCTACAGCTGCTCGAGGATGGCGTCGGCTGCGCTCACCGACAGCCCCGGTCCCGGCTCCACCTGCAGGTTGGTGACCACGCCGTCCTCGATGATGGCGGCATACCGTTGCGACCGGGTTCCGAGCCCGATAGCACTGCCGTCCATCTCCAGGCCCATGGCCTTGGTGAAGTCCCCGTTGCCATCGGCCAACAGGAGGACGTGGTCCTCCACGTGCTGCGCCTCACCCCATGCCCCCATGACGAACGGGTCGTTGACCGAGATGCCCACGATGGCGTCGACGCCTTTGGCCTTCAGGTCGTCATAACGAATGAGATAGCTGGGGAGGTGGTAGTCGGAGCAGGTCGGTGTGAACGCACCCGGTACCGCGAACAGCACCACCTTGCCGTGGCCGAGCACGTCGCCCGTTTGGACCGGAGCGGGGCCATCGGGCCGACTGGTCATCACCTTGATGTCAGGAATGCGATCACCGATGGCAATGGTCATGGAGTCTCCTCGTTCGTCGCCCGGGTCTGGACGAGCCCGGTCGGGCGTAGTGGTTCAGGGTGGCCAGCATACGACCCCACGGACAGCCCACGGCCGTGACGGCGGGCCACCAGGAGAAGCACGGTCGCCCCCACCACGAAGGCCAAGACCGATCCGGCCAACAACCCGGTCTGGCTCGCCGCTACCAGTGGGGGGTGGTGGGCGAAGGCCTGTTCGGCGAAGAGCAGGGGGACGGTGAATCCGATGCCGGCCACCGCGGCACCGCCCACCATGTGGCCCCACGTCACTCCGGCGGGGAGGCGGCCCAGGCCCAGCCGCACCACGATCAGGCAGGCCAGGGCGATGCCCGCCATCTTGCCCACCAGCCGGGCCAGCACGATCCCGACGAACACCCCGGTGGCCCCGGGATGGGCGAGCAGGGTCGACTCGATGGTCACCCCCGCGTTGGCCAGGGCGAACAGCGGGAGAACCACGAAGGCTGAGATCGGAGCCAGAGCGAACTCGACCCGTCCGGCGGGGTCCGGCGGCGCCGTCGACGACTCACTGGTGGCCGTCGAGGTCCTCGCCGTAATCAGGGAGGCACCGGCGGGGATCAGTAAGCCCACGACGACGCCGGCCAGGGCCGGTTCCACCCCGGCCGCGGCCATGAGCGCCCACAACACCACGCCCCCGAGCAGATAGGGCCAGGCCGCTCCGGTCCGTCGACGCCGGATGACCACCAACACCGCGACCACGGCAATCGCCCCGGCCAGCGCCCGGACATCCAGCTTGCTCGAGTAGAACACGGCCAGGGCCACGACGGAACCGATGTCGTCGGCCACTGCCAGCGTCAAGAGGAAGAGGCGGAGCCCGGTCGGCACCCGCCGTCCGAGCAGGGCCAGTGCCCCCAGGGCAAAGGCGATGTCGGTGGCCATCGGTATGCCCCAACCCCGGCTCCCGGGCGGGTGGTGGTTGACCGCGACATAGACCAGGGCGGCACCCACCATTCCGCCGAGCGCCCCGACGACAGGCACCACCGCCGTCCGCCGATCGGCCAGGGCACCGGACCTTCGTTCGCGCGCGATCTCGAGCCCGACCACCAAGAAGAAGATGGTCATGATCCCGCCGTTGACCCACCCCCGCACCGTGGTCAAGCCGGAGAAGTCCCCGCTGGTCAGACGGGCGCTGTGCTCCCACACCTGGTTGTAGGTGGCCTGTACCGGGCTGTTGGCCCATACCAACGCGGCCACTCCGGCCACCGTGAGGGTCAGGCCGCCGACGACCTCGGATCGGATGAGCCGACCGAGCAGCGGCGCTTCCCCGTCGAACTCGGCCGGGTTTGGGCTGATCATGACTGCGGTGGCGCGCCCGGAGCGCACGACGCGGGCAACCGACGGTTCAGGGCCACCAACCGCTACGGACGCAGGACGGCTTGGGTCTGAGTGGTCTGGGCCACCAGTCGCTCATCGCTGTCGGTGATGGTCGTCTGGATCACGATGAACCGACCTCCCACATGCAGGGGCCGGGCCGAAGCGATGGCCGCGCCCTTGTCCACGCCCCGCATGAAGTTGGTCTTGGACTCGATCGTTGTCGTCGATGCGCCGTCGGGAAGGTTGAGGAAGCACAGGCGGCACCGACCGTGTCGCCCAGTGTCATCAACGCGCCGCCGTGCAGTCGACCGTTAGCCGTGCAGAGCTCGGGGGACCATACCAGGTGACCTTCGACCCGATCGGGTGTGGCCGTGACCAGCTCCACGCCGCAGTGTCGGGCAAACGGCATCGCGTCGAGCAGCGCCGACAGTTTGGTCGCGGTCATGAGACCGAACCTCGAACCTAGGACACGCCGCCGTCGCGCCGCGTGGTCACCACGCGACTGCATCGTCTGCACCAGGCTGCACTGGCCGAGTTGTCGCCCGGATGAACCAGGCCCCCGCACAGCCCGCAGCGGTGAATCGTAGGTGACGTCGAATTGGAGTTGTCCATGACGTTGGCATCATGGCACACCGTCTCGACGCCGGACACTTTGACCGCCCGATCGGACCCGCTCGTCGGCCTCCGGCGCCTCGGCGCATGGAGCGTCCCGACAGTGGGTACAAGGACAAGACGACGATGGCCGAACGACGCCACAAGGGGGCAAGGCCGAACAGTCTCACCGCCCCCGGATCGGAGAACCTCATGCCCAACGAGAACCAACGTCAGCAGGGACCATTCCTCGGTGTCGGCGCAGCCGTCCTCGTACTCGTCGCCCTGTTGGTGCGGCGGAAGAAGCGCTCGCGCTCCGCCCAGGGTCCAGAGTCGATCGCCACTGCAGCCGAACAGGTCAAGGACGCCAGCGGCCACGCGCTGGGCAAGGCAGCCCATGCCGCACGAGACCTCATCGGCGACGCGGCCGACCTGGTGGCCGACCGCAACCTCAACGAGACCCTGGATCGTCTCCAATCGGCGCTCGACGATGCCCGGTCAGCGGCCGCCGCAGCAGTACGGAAAGCCCCGATCCACCGCCACTGACCTGCCGCTGGGACACGGGGGCCGGCGACGTCGGCGTCACTTCCTCTGACGTCCGGGCCATCGTTTCGCCGGCCGTCAGCCCTGGTCAGAACAAAAAAAGTTCTGCCCCGGAGCGCAGGTGGCGGGAACCGCGCTCACGGGGCAGAACAGACTTAAACATTACCCTGGGGGAGCGAGCTTTCGTACGCGGCCAGCTGTGGAATCTCGCCCATCGCGTGCCGCCCACCCGGGGTGGGGTGTTACTTCGCCTTCTTGGTGACGAGCTTCGGTGCTGGGGCCTGACCGTTCACGACCTTCTTGAACGAGGCACCTGCGGACACTCGCGGCGCCTTGGACGCCTTCACCTTGATGGCCGCACCGGTCTGGGGATTGCGGCCGATACGGGCCTTGCGCTCCACCCGGTCGAACGAGACGAATCCGGTGATAAGGACCTTCTCACCCTTCTTCACAGTGGCGGTCACCACGTCCTCGGTGCCGTTCAAGACGGTGGCAACGGACTTCGCGTCAACACCGGTATGGGTCGAGACGGCGGCAATCAGTTCGGACTTATTCACGGGGTGAGACTCTCCTTGAGGTGATTGGAATGACAGACGGCCATTGTTGCCGCCCCCCTATTGTGGCCTCCCTGGCGGGTGAACCGGGGGATTTGCGCCCTCCACACCCCGATATGGGGGCGAGAAGGTCGTGTCACCCCCGGGCCAGAAGCCCCATTTCCGTGCGGCAGGATGGTCCGGGAACACCACAGGCCGCGCCCGATCAGAGCACCTGTGCCCGTACGCTCGTGGCATGACTCCCCCTTCGTCATCGGGCCGCATCCGAGGGCCGCGCGCCGCCGGGTCGCGGGGGATCGCCGCTGAACTGGTGTTGGGAACGAGCCTGTTGGCCGTGGCCGGCCTGGCCGGCCTGTTCTTCGTGGGCCGTCCGTGGCCGAACCACATCGATGCTTCGGGGTACCAGTTGTTCCCCGCCGGTCACGGCGCCCGATGGGCTCATGACCTGACCCAGGTCGGCTCCCTCTGGGGGCTGTTGATCGGCGTCGTCGTCCTGGCCGTCGTGGCGCTGACCCAGGACTGGGTGCGGGCCGTGGTCTGCGCCGTCGCCCCCATCGGTGCGGTGGTCGTGGTGGACCAGGTGGCCAAGCCACTGATCGGCCGCCAGATCGCCGGCGTGGCCGGCTCCTATCCCTCGGGGACGGTGACGGCGGTGTCGGCACTGGCAGCAGCAGCTGTGCTGGTGACGCCCCGGGTCCTGCGAGCAGTCACGGCCATCGCGGCCGCCGCCCTCGTGGTCGGCATCTGCGTGGCCGTCGTGGTCCTGCGCTGGCACTACCCCACCGACGCCCTGGGCGGGGCCTGCGTCGGGATCGGGACGGTGCTCTTCCTCGATGGGCTGGCCCATCTCCCCTGGGTCATGGGCGAGAGACTGGGATCGCTCCGTAGCTCCCACCATCGAGAGCAACGATCGGCCGGCTGGACCTAGCCCGGCCATCGGCCGGTCGGGAGTGCGGCCCGGCCTGGCCGGTCGGGAGTGGAGCCGGTTATCGACCAGCTGGCCGCTCAGCCGTCGGCCAGAGTCATCCACAGGGCCCGGTACGACCGGTGAGTCAACTCAGCGGTGACGTAGCCGGCTCGCTCCAGCTCTGCGTGGAATCGCGGCAGGTTGCGCCACGGGATGCCCATGTCGACGTGATGGGCTAGATGCCACCCGGTGTTGAAGGGGACCAACCAGAAACGGGCCAGCCACGATTGGCGCACGGTGTGGGTAGTCACCCGCCGGTCGGCTCCGGCTTGCATGCCTCCGTGCTCGGCGATGGCCCGCAACCGGTTCAGCACCCGCCATTGGGTCATCCACGGCAGCCACCACATCAGGGGATAGATCCACCACCGCCCGGTCGCAGCCCAGGCCAGCGCCCACAGCAGCGCCTGCACACCCAGGATCGACAGGCCGACCCGCCGAAAGGCGGGCTGGCGAACCGAGAGGACCAAGGGCTTGAAGTTCTTCCAGCCGGATATGCCCACGGCGTCTCGCAACAGCCGCCGGCGCAGCACCCGTGGCGGGCACGGATAGCCCCCGTAGAAGGAGACATCGGGCTCGTCGGGGCCGAACTCCTCCCGGTGATGGGCGATGTGCCCTCGTCGATAGAGCCCGATGGGCGTGAACGCCGGATAGGCGATGAGCCACGTGCCCACCCAGTCGTTGACCGCCTTGTTGGAGAAGAGCAGCTTGTGGGCGGCCTCGTGCATGAGGATGGCGAATCGCACATAGAGGGGACCCATCAACAGGAAGGCCACGGCATACACGGCGATGTTGTTGACCCACACCGCCATCCCGATGACGGCAACGACCCAGAACCAGAGCGAGACCACCGAGAGGACGTTCCGACGATCGTCGATGCGCCGCAGTCCCGGGCGCAGCTCGGGAGCGCACATCCCGTTGGCCAATAGCCGATCGCTGGGCAGCACGTCGGGCCGGGCCGTTGGTGCCGGGACCACCGAGGTGCGCATGCCTCTATATTACACTAGAAGATCAAATGGTGGAAACTAGTAATATCCTCCGGGAGGACCGCGGCTCGAGCGGACTGACGGCCCGATCGGTGCTGGCCAGCACCCTCCTCGGCGCCGACCCACCCGAGCTGCCCGTGGCCCACCTCGTCCAGCTGTCCTCCCTGTTCGGCATCAACGGAAACCGCGCCCGGGTGGCCCTCAGTCGCATGGTCGCCTCCGGCGAGGTGACCACCGATGGGGCCGGTCGATACCGACTGTCCGGTCACCTCCTCGAGCGGCAACGGCGACAGAACGCCAGCCGGGCCGGGCGCACCCGTCGCTGGCGAGGCGACTGGCAGGTGGTGGTGGTCACCACCACGGGTAGCACGCCCGAGGTTCGCACCTCCCGACGCAAGGCCTTGACTTTCGCCCGCCTGGCCGAGCTGCGCGAGGGAGTCTGGCTCCGGCCCGACAATCTCGACGACGCCATGCCCGAGGACCTCGGGCCCGACATCACCACGCTGTCGGCTCGCCCGGACCGGCCCGACGAGCTGGTCGGTCGGCTGTGGAACACGGCCGGGTGGGCGTTGCGGGCCCGGGAGCTGAGCGCTCAGCTGAGCGCCAACCCGCCCCGGGACTGGACGGACCTGGAGCCCGGTTTCGTGCTCTCGGCCTCGGTGCTCCGGCATTTCCAGGCCGATCCCCTGCTGCCATCCGAGCTGCTGGCGCCCGACTGGCCCGGCCAGGACCTGCGGGCTCTCTACGACGACTGGGATACTCGCTACCGCCAGGTGCTGGCCCACTGGACCCCCTTGCCCTGAGCAGCCGGACCGCGGTCAGAAACACTGGATCCAGGGATGGCCGCCTCACCAGCGACGGCGTCGACCAGGCCGTGGATCGAGGAGCCGGCCAGGCTGGCTGGCGGCCAGCAGGTGTTTCACGCCGACCAGGGCACGCCGTGTAATAGATTTGCGTCGCACCACGCCGGATATGGCCGCACCCGCGTGCGCTTGCTGGTCGGCGGCTCAACCGGAAACGACAGGGGGAACGTGTCCATCGGCACCGTCATCGATCCACCACTGGTGGACGTCGAGGTGCCAACGGTTGTCCGCCACGGCAATCGGCTGGCCCTCGTCCGAATCGTCCTGGTGCTGGCCGCCGGGCTGGGGATCGCATTGCGGCTGTGGTACTTCTTCCACGACGCGCTCAATTCCGATGAGGCCTCGGTGGGACTGGCCGCCCAGCACATCCTCAACGGACACTTCAACGCCTTTTACCCTGGCCAGCTCTACGGCGGTGTCGAGCCCTACCTGACCGCAGCGCTGTTCGGGGTGTTCGGCCAGAGCGCGCTCATGGTCAAATTGACCCCGGTCCTGTTGTCGGCGGTGGCGGCCATCCTCATGTGGCGGATCGCCCGTCGACTGGTTGGTGATGGCCAGATCGCCGCCCTGGCCGGCGTGCTGTTCTGGGTGGCGCCGGTGGCCGCCGTCTGGAACTCCACGGTGGAGCGCGGCTTTCGAGGGGTCACGATGGCC
>DATMMO010000398.1:0-18476 GCA_035569695.1 Acidimicrobiales bacterium
CACGTCTACGACCTGGTCTCGGCCTGCGCCTCACTCGACGCCGACGTACTCGTGATCCAGGAGTCCTGGCAGGCCGACGGCGAGTCGGTGAGCACGGCGGCCCGGGTGGCCGAGGAGCTGGGCTACCGGATCATCGAGCAGCCCACGGCCCGCACCAAGCTCCACGGGCCGGTCGAAGCGCTGCCGCCCAGGGTCGGATCCCGGTTGGGCCGGGTCCGCGGGCCCCTGCTCTTCGAGGGGGAGGACACCCGGGGCGCCCGCCGGGCCCACCAGGGCCGACCCTTCCGCACCGGCCGATGGGGGGTGGCCGTGCTGTCACGGGTACCGGTCAGGGACACCACCGTCTTGCCCCTGGGCAAGCTGCGCGGCGACTATGCAAAGCGAGTGGCCATCCGCTGCGATGTGGAGATCGACGGCCGGACGTTGGCCGTCATCGGGACCCACATGTCCCACCTCAGCCAGGGCTCGCCCCTCCAGTACCTCCGACTTCGCCGCCTGCTGCCCCCCTCGAGCCAGCCCGCGGTGCTGGCCGGGGACATGAACCTGTGGGGACCTCCGGTCTCGGCCGCCTTTCCCGGCTGGCGGCGGGCCGTCCGGGGCCGGACCTGGCCGGCCTACCGACCCCACAGCCAGCTCGACCACGTGCTGGTGACCCCCTCGGTCAGCGTGGTCGAGGGGTCGGTGGCCCCTGACCTGGGATCGGACCATCGAGCCGTCCGGGTGGTTCTGTCCTTCACCTAGCGCCGGCTCATCTACCGTGGAGCCATGCCCGTAGAGCTCGACGGTTTCACCCGTACCAGCTTCACCGCCGAGGGTCGCACCAAGGACGTCTACCGGACCGGTTCGGGACCGGCCATCGTGGTCATCAGCGAGATGCCGGGGATCACCCCCGAGGTAGCCGACTTCGCCCGCAAGGCCGCGGCCATCGGGTGCACTGCGGTCATGCCCCACCTCTTCGGCACGCCCGGAAGGCCCGTGTCGGGCGGGTACGTCATGGGCTCGATGGCCCGGGCCTGCATCTCCCGCGAATTCACGGTCCTGGCCCTGGGCCAGACCAGCCCGGTCATCAGCTGGCTGCGGGTCCTGGCCAAAGAGGAGCACGAGCGCTGTGGCGGTCCCGGCGTCGGGGTGGTGGGCATGTGCTTCACCGGTGGCTTCGCCCTGGGCATGATGGTCGACGACACGGTGGTGGCCCCGGTGCTCAGCCAGCCGTCGCTGCCCTTCCCGGTGTCGGCCGCCCGCAGACGCGACCTGGGCATCTCCGGAAGCGATCTGAAGCGGGTCCAGGAGCGGGCGGCCGCGGGCACCTGCGTCCTCGGGCTGCGCTTCAGCGGGGACACGTTCAGCCCCCCCGAACGGTTCGAGCGCCTGCGGGAGGCGCTGGGCGACCAGTTCATCGCCGTCGAGCTCGACTCCTCGCCGGGCAACCCCCACGGGCACAAGGCCCGGGCCCACTCGGTGCTGACCGGCGACCTGGACGACCGGCCGGGCACGCCCACCCGGGAGGCGGTGGACACGGTGCTGACCTTCTTCGCCGACCGACTGTTGCCGTGAGCCCGGCGTCCGCCGAGGCCCGCTGGGAAGAACGAGGCCGGCGGCGACAACTGGCCGGCCACGAGATCTTCGCCCTGGAGGTGCCGGCCCAGGCTGAGGAGTCGCTCGAGCCGCTGTTGGTCCTGCACGGGTTCCCCAGCTCGTCGTTCGACTTCCACCTGGTCCTCGACTCGCTGGCCGAGCACCGCCGGGTCCTTCTCGTCGACCTGGTGGGCTACGGCCTGTCGGCCAAGCCCGACCGGGCCTACACCATGGACCTCCAGGCCGATGTGGTCATGGCCTACACCCAGGAGCTGGGCGTCAACCGGCTGGCCCTCCTCACCCACGACATGGGCGACACCGTCGGGGGCGAGCTCCTGGCCCGGCAGCTCGAGGGTCGCTGGCCGGTCGAGATCACCCGCCGGCTGGTGACCAACGGCAGCATCTACATCCAGATGGCCCACCTGAGTGCCGGGCAGGAGGTCCTGTTGAGCCTGCCCGACGAGCGGCTGCCCGCGGGCGCCGCCTTCGACCGGCGCTCCATGGAGGCATCGCTGGCCGCCACCTTCAGCCCCCAGTCGTCGGTACCCGAGGACGAGCTGGCGGCCATGTCGGCGATGATCGCCCACGGCCAGGGCCACCTCCTGCTGCCCCGCCTCATCCGCTACATCGAGGAGCGGCGGGCCCACGAGTCCCGGTACACGGGCGCCATCGAGTCACACCCGTCCGCCCTCTCGATCGTATGGGGCGCCGATGACCCCATTGCCGTGGTGGCCATGGCCACGCGGCTGCACGAGGCCCGACCCGATGCCACCCTGGAGATCCTCGATGGCGTCGGGCACTTCCCGATGGTGGAGGCCCCGGCCCGGTTCGCCCAGTCGGCGGCTCGCGCCCTGGGCTGATCACCGGGAACAAGTCACCAAAATTCTCGGGCTCAGACAGACGGGCTCGGGCTCAGGCTCGGCAGATGATCTCCCCGTGGAGCACCGCGTACCAACCGTCGGGCTCGAGCATCCACTGCCGCCAGGCCCGGGCAAACGAGGCCAGGTCGGCCGGAGTAGCCAGCCCGTAGTCGACCAGCTGGGTGGCCAGGGCCGACTCGGTGACCCGGTCGGCCCACAGGCTTCCCCACCACGTGCGATCGGCGGGGGTGGCGTAGCACCAGGTGGAGGCGGACGGGATGATGTCGTCGAAGCCGGCCTGGGCAGCCCAGCTCAGCAGGCGCCGTCCGGCGTCGGGCTCGGCCCCGTTGAGCCGGGCCGTCTGCCGGTAGAGGTCCTGGGCCCGGGTGAGCACGGGATCCTCGGGGAACCAGGTCATGGCCGCGTAGTCGGCGTCCCGGGCGGCCACGATGCCGCCGGTTCGGCACACCCGGCGCATTTCCTCGAGGGCGGCGACCGGATCGGTCAGGTGCTGCAGCACCTGGTGGGCGTGGACGATGTCGAAGGACCCGTCCTCGAAGGGCAGCTGGGTGATCTCGCCTGTCTGGAAGGCGACGTTGGTACAGGACATCTCCTCGGCGGTACGGGTCGCCCCCTCGAGGACCGACTCGGCGGCGTCGAGCCCGATGACCCGGCCGGGAGCGACCCGCTTGGCCAGGTCGATGGTGATCGTCCCCGGCCCACAACCCACATCGAGCAGGTTCATGCCCGCCACCACATGGGAGAGGAGGTAGGCAGCCGAGTTCTCCGCCGTCCGCCAGGTGTGCGAACGCAGGACGCTCTCGTGATGACCGTGGGTGTAGACGTTCTTCTCGCTCATGCCACCAGCATGGCTCGCGTCGGTAGGCCTCCATCGATGTGTGGGGCGCAGCGGGAACGGCATACACTGCCGCATGACAGTTCATGCCGCATGACAGAAACTGCCAACATCTGAGGAGATCATCAGCCGAAATCCTCCTGACCAGGAAGAACCGTCGTGGATACCGTGCTTGTCACCACCGAGGCACCTCCCGGGCTCGCCGCCCGAAAGAAGGAGCGCACCCGTCAGCAACTAGCCGAAGCGGCGGCCCAGCTCTTCTACCGCCATGGGTACGACGCCACCACCGTCGATGACATCGTGGCCGCGGTGGATGTCTCGCCCCGCACCTTCTTCCGCTACTTCCCGACCAAAGAGGACCTGGTCGTCGCCCTGAGTCAAACCAGCATGGGCTCGTTCCTCGATGCCCTGGCCGAGCGGCCGGTCGACGAGGTCCTCCTCACCTCGGTGCAACGGGCCATCGAGAATTCCTTCGCCCTGTCCTGGCTGGACACCACCCGCGTCCGCTCCTTTCTCACCTTGCTCCGCAATACCCCGGTCCTGCGGGCCCGGTGGCTGGAGGAGAGCAACCACAACCGCGGTCTGCTGGCCGGGGTCATCGCCGCCCGCACCGACGGCGACCCGTCGGGCACCCGCAGCCTGGTGATCGCCGGGGCCGTCATCCTGGCCATCGACACCGCCCTGCAGGTCTGGTTCGACCAGGACGACGAGGACGAGATCGCCCCCTTCGTCTACCGCGCCCTGGGCGAACTGACGACACCCCTACTCACCCCCTAGTTCGGCGCGCCACGCCGCTCATCGGGGGAAGCGGCACGGCGCTCGGAACGCACTCGGAAAATTCTGGAGATTTGTGACCCCGCCGCAAGTACAACTGCTCCCAGGGTCGGCGACAGCCGGCCTCGACGGCCACGACCGCCGGCGGTGGTTGGCGCTCGGCGTCATGTCGTTCACGGTGCTGTTGATCAGCCTCGACCAGACTGTCCTGAACGTCGCCCTTCCCACCCTGGTGAAAGAGCTCCACCCCTCGACCAGCGGGCTCCAGTGGATCGCCGACGCCTACACCCTCACCAACGCGGTGCTGTTGCTCTTCGGGGGCGCGCTGGGCGACCGCTACGGCCGCCGGCGCATCTTCCTCATCGGCGTGGTCATCTTCGGCGGGGGCTCGCTGGCCTGTGCCATGGTCCACTCCACCGGGCCCCTCATCTTCGCCCGCGCCGTCATGGGTCTGGGCGCGGCGTTCCTGATGCCCGCCACCTTGTCCATCATCGCTTCCATGTTCACCGGTCAGGAGCGGGCCCGGGCCATCGGGATCTGGGCCGGGGTGGGCGGCATCGGGACGGCGGCGGGGCCGCTGCTCGGGGGCTGGCTCCTCCAGCACTACTGGTGGGGCTCGGTGTTCCTGATCAACGTCCCCATCGCCATCCTGGCCTTCATCGGTGGGGTCTTCTTCACCGTGGAGAGCCGGGCCGAGAACCGGCCCTCGCTGGACCCGGTGGGTGTGGTGCTGTCCTCGGCTGGATTGACCGCCCTCACCTACGGGCTGATCGTGGCCCCGACCAAGCACTGGGGATCGACCACGGTCATCGGCTGCTTCGCCCTCGCCGCCCTCTTGTTGGTGGCCTTCGCGGTGTGGGACGGACGGAAGGAGAACCCGCTGCTCGACCTCCACCTCTTTGCCGACCGCACCTTCTCCTCGGCGCTGGGTGCGGTGACTGCCGTGTTCTTCGCCCTGTTCGGCGTGAGCTACCTCCTCAGCCAGTACATCCAGTTCGTCCAAGGGGTCAGCGCCTTCGGAGTGGGACTCCGCTTCCTGCCTCTGGCCGCCGGCACCCTGCTCACTTCCAACAACGCGGCCCGCCTCACCCTGAGATTCGGGCTGCGACGGGTCCTGATCGTGGGCATGGTCCTGGTCACCGCCGGCCTGGCCTGCTTTGCCTCGCTGACCATCCACTCGGGGTTCACCATCGTGGGCATCGCCTTCGGGTGCATCGGGCTGGGTATGGGCCTGGTCATCGCCCCGGCCTCCAATGCCATCATCGGAACCCTGTCCCCCGACAAGGTGGGGGCCGGCTCCGGGCTGCGCAGCACGGTGCAGCTGCTAGGTGGCTCGTTCGGCGTGGCCATCATCGGCAGCCTGGCCGCCAGCCGGTACCGGGACCAGATCCAGCACGCCTTCTCCGGCCCGTTGGCCGGGATTCCCCCATCGGCCCGGCCTGCGGTGGACAGCCAGATCGGACAGGCCATCGGGGAGGCGGCCAAGCTCCCGCCCGGCCTGGCCCGGGCCACCACCACCGCCGCCAATCAGGCCTATGTCAGCGGCGTACGCCTGTCAGCCCTGGTGGGAGTGGTGGTCATGGTGCTGGCCACGGTGGCCGCCAGCATCTACGTGCCCAAGCACGTCCAGCCCCTACCCGAGGACGACATCCACGGCGCCGCGTCCCACTTCTGACCGCGCCGCCATGGACGTCGCCAGCTGAGAAGGGTCAGCTGTCGGTTCCAGCCGATCGCGGCCCACGGGTGCGGACCTCTTCGACCTGTTCGAAGGCGGTGCGGATGTCGTTGATCCACTCCTCCTCGTTGCGGCCGACCAGGCGCACGCACCAGGCCAGCGCCTCGCTCCGGCTGCGAGCCACGCCGGCGTCGATGAGGGTGTCGAGGATCTGGCGCTCGGCGATGCGCAGGCGGGTCATCACCGGCGCGCTCACCGTCGTGAAATGGACGGTGGTCTCGCCGCTGGAGGCCCCCCAGGACACGAAGCGCCCGAAGGTGGACTGGGCCTCATCGGCGATCCGCATCCGCTGCTCGCGGGTGTCCTCGCGGAACCCACTGACCCGAGCGGACTCGGCCACGGCCTGATCGTCAGCGGCCACGTCCTTGTCGAGGGTGACGGCGTCGAGGGACAACACGACCAGAATCTCGTCATCGTCCACGGTGATGACCGGTGCTCGCTCCAGCCAGTCCTGAGGGAGTCGACCGGTGAACCAGGCCACCACCCGCCCTCGATCGGCGGCGGTCGTGCGCTCGGCGTTGCCCGAGGGCCGGCCCCTTCCTCGACCCCGGCCCTGACCTGGTCGGCCCCGGCCCCTTCGTCCTGCTTCTTCTACTTGTTCAAATTTCATAGTTACGAGATTACATCATTACTCACACTCCCGTTCACGCCCCATCCTCCGGACTGATCACCCCGGGCCCACAGCGCCCCTCTCTCCTCGGCGGTCATGGCAAAATCGTGTGGTGACCAGCCCCGATGCCGATGTCCCACCCTGCTCGACGCCCTGATCATCGGTGCCGGACCAAGCGGGCTCAGCCTTCGCCGAGCCGGGCCAACGCTGCGTCGGTGAGGCGGAAGATGGACCACTCGTCCAGCGATGCGGCGCCGATGGACCGGTAGAAAGCGATGGCCGGCTCGTTCCAATCGAGGACCGACCATTCCAACCGTGCGTAACCGCGGCGGGTGCACTCCCGAGCCAGCTCGACCAGTAGCGCCCGCCCGAGGCCCTTTCCCCGGTGGGCGGACCGGACGATCAGGTCCTCCAGGTAGATGCCGTGGACGCCATGCCAGGTGGAGAAGTTCCGGAACCACAACGAGCAACCCACCACTTCGTGATCCACCACCGCAACATGGCCGAACAGGGATGGGGCTTCGCCGAACAGCGCCGCTTCGAGCTGGGACTCGACCAGCGTGCACGATTCGGCCTCCCGCTCATAGTCGGCCAGCTCGTGCACCAGCTCGACCACGGAACCAAGGTCCGAGCGCTCGACACGGCGGATGCGGGGATCGGGCTCGCCCATTCCTGCGGTGTGCCTTGTCCCGACCAGTCAGCCGCGACTCAGGGAGCCTGGGTCGCGGCCACGATGAGGTCGAGGACGGACTGATCGGGCACCGGCGGGCACTCCGCCGACGGCAGGGTTCGCATCGTCTCCAGGGCGACGGCCACCGAGCTGCCGGTGATCGACGGGCTGTGGGCCGAGATGATGGTGGCCATCTCGAGTTCGGCAAAACGCTGCACTTCGGCATCGAATCGGTCTTGATCGACCAGGCTCAGCCAGGGGGCGAGGGCGTTGAACGCGAACATGGTCACGCCGTGGGTCCAGAACTCATCATCGAGCTCGGACACGTCGCGGGCCAGGTGGTCAGTCCCGGCGCCCCCCGGTACCGGGGTGGCGAAGGTGTCCGAGGCCCAGTAGACGCCGGTCTTGGTGTCGAAGAGCCCCCGAGTGGTAGGGCAGTCGTAGAGCGGGGGTCGCACCACTTTCATCTGGCGGTCTCCCGCCTCGAAGGTATCCCCATCGTCCATCCACCGGCAGCGGGCCAACGGGAAGTCGAAAGCATTGCTGTAGCGCTCGGTCAGCGCCCAGCTCGAGACCAGGGTGGCATGGGGACACGTGGCCATGACCTCCTCCAGGTTCCCGACATGGTCTCCGTCCTCGTGGGAGATGAAGACCCAGGCCACCTGGTCCGGATCGACCAGGGTGAAGACGTCCTCCAACCACTGGCGCCGGTTGCGCGGGGAGCCGGTGTCGACCAGTATCGGCTCCTCGGCCAGGATGACGGCCGAGTTGATGTACACCGAGAGGGGCTGTCCCAGCGCGTGCTGCACCTCGTGGATGACGTAGGTGTCGGGAGCGATCTGGGTCGGCTCTTGCCGGAAGGTCGGCTCGGACAATACGGTCGGCATACGGTGCCCCTTCCTCGTGTAATGAGCGTAGGTCGAATGGCTCCGTCGTCGCTGCCCGACGGGGACGAGGTCAGCCGTTCATGGTGAAGCCCAGGATCTGGTTGTCGCTGGTGGTCACGCCGTTGTTGACGCAATCTTTGGTCGACGAACTACACCACAGGATGGCCGTTTGCGGTAAGACGACGGCGTTGCCCTGCCTGAGGGGGCCGCTGTAGACGGGATCGGAGATCACGCCGAGCAGGCCACCTTCGATGTAGAGCTTGGTCCAGGCACCGGCGCTGCCGGTGTTCGATGCCCAGTATGAGGTGCCGCTGGCTCCGTTCCCCGAGGTCGGGTAGATCACCAGGTTGCCATCGGTCTGCATGGAGAGATAGGTGCTCGAGGACGCACTGCTCGAACGCCAGATGTGCCCCACCGAAGAGTTCGTGGTGTCCACCAGGTCCAGTTCAGAACCCTGACCCCCATCGTTTGCGAACTGCAGGCGCCACCCGGCCTGACCACCGATCAGCTGCCAGCTCTCGAGCACCTGGTTGTTTTGCAGCGTCTCGCCCGAACACAACATGGCACCACGGACGGTGTTGGTGGATGTTGACCAGACCGCCGCTCCTGAGGAGGAGTAGACGACAAGGTTCCCGTCGTTGCCGAGCACGAGATTGTCACCGGGCTGACCGCTTGTCCCCGTCGACCAGATCGCAGCACCCGATGGCGAGTAGAGCACGACGTTGCCGTCGCCTCCCTGTACGGTGAGCGTCGAGTTCTCGGCCGGCGTGGTCGACCATTGATAGGTCGGATTCGGGTTGGTCACCTGCACCCAGTAGGGGGCAAACCACATGGGGCAGGGCGCGGCCACCATGTACCACACGATGACTGTGCCCCATGGGGACATGTCCATCTCGTAGGAGCCGTTCTGCGAGACCAGGTACTGGCCCGGCTCGAGCGTCTGATTCGAGCCCAACGTGTCGCCGATGGACACCGGCGTCTGGGTGTCCGTGGCGAAGGCGTAGGTGGTGCCCGGTCCAGAAGTGGAGGTGAGCACATCGGAGACCGAGCGTGTCGTAGTGCCGGCCGACTGGGTCGCCGCCGTCTCTGGTTGGCGACCGACCAGGTTCCCGCTGTCGAGGAGGGATAACTCCAGCCCGGGATGACCCGCCGTGTGCGAGGACCACAACACGGTGGAACCACTGGTCACGACCACCTCACCGCTCGTGCGCACGGTCAAACGGGCACCGGGATGACCCTGCGTCTTCGAGGACCAGAGTTGACGGGGGGCGACCAGACCGCAGTATCGGGTCTGGCACGAGCTCGACGGTGCTGTCCTCCCGGCCAATGGCCGGTTCTTGATGGGGAGGTAGTAGAGCACGGCGTTACCGTTGCGCTGCATGCGGAGCTCACTCGGCCCCTTCGGCGCCCGCAAGGCCTGCCCGGGAAGGAGGGACTGGCCCGAGCCGAGCGTCCCGACCACCGAACTCGGGCTGGCGGCAGCAGACGCCGGCCGCGTGGGAGCAAGCCCCGCCATCCCGATCAGAAGGCACAGTGTTGCACCGAGCGAAACGCCGACCCGGCGTAACCATGTCATCTGTCCCGCCATGTGAACTGCCTGCCTTCGCTGAGCGAAATTCGGTGCCCGCTCTGTCACGTAGAGCGGACGCTACACCACTTACAGCGATGCTCCAGATCACTGGTTGGGTCGAAGGCAAGCGCCGGAGAACGGGCGGCGAGGCCGCTACACCCGCGCCATGTTGGCGAAGCGGGTGTGGTGGTCGAGGAAGGCCAGCCTGGTCACGCCGGTGGGCCCGTTGCGGTGCTTGGCCACGATGATCTCGGCCGTCCCCCGCTCGTTCGACTCCTGGTTATAGATCTCGTCGCGGTAGATGAACAGCACCACGTCGGCGTCCTGCTCGATCGAGCCGGACTCCCGGAGGTCGGCCAGCACCGGGCGCTTGTCCTGGCGCATTTCCAGACCCCGGGACAGCTGGGACAGGGCCACCACCGGAACCTCGAGCTCGCGGGCCAGGATCTTGAGCCCTCGGCTGATCTCGGACACCTCGACCTGGCGGTTTTCCGCCCCGTGGCGACCGGTCATCAGCTGGAGGTAGTCCACCACCACCAGGCCCAACCCGACCCGGCTCTTCAGCCGGCGGGCCCGGGCCCGGATGTCCATCACGGTGAGGTTGGGGTTGTCGTCGATGAAGATCGGGGCCTCGCTCATCCGGCTGATGGCATTGCCGATCTTGGGCCAGTCGGCCTCGTGGAGCTTGCCCGTGCGCATCCGGGTGGCATCGACTCTGGCCTCGGAGCACAACAGACGCTGGGTCAGCTCGAGATGGCTCATCTCCAGCGAGAACAGCAGCACCGGCTTGTTCATCTCGATCCCGGCGTGGGCCACCATGCCCAAGGCGAAGCTGGTCTTGCCCATGGCCGGCCGAGCCCCCACCACTACCAGGTTGGACGGCTGCAGGCCGGCCAGTTGCTCGTCGAGGTCGTCATAACCGGTGGCCAACCCGGTGATGGTGTCGCCCCGGTCGAACAGCTGCTGGAGGTGGTCGAGGCTCTGACCCAGGAGCTCCCGCAACGGCGTCATCGAGTCGACCACCCGGCGCTGGGCCACGTCGAACACCAGGCTCTCGGCCCGGTCCAATACCTCGGAGACGTCCTCGGGGAGGCTGTAGCCGAGCTCGGTGATCTCGCCGGCCACCGACACCAGGCGACGGAGCAAGGCGTGCTCCTCGATGATCTTGGCGTAGTACTCGGCATTCCCGATCGACGGCGTGTTGGCCTGCAGCGAGACGAACACCGACGGGTCGCCGATCATCTCGAGCAGGCCCCGGCGCCGGAGCTCCTCGGTCACCGTTACCCAGTCGGCCGGTTCTCCTTGGCTGAACAGCGAGGTGACCGCGGTGAAGATGTGGCCGTGGGACTGCTTGTAGAAGTCCTCGGCATTGCAGATCTCCATGGCCGCGGCAATGGCATCGCGCGAGAGGAGCATGGCTCCCAACAACGACTCCTCTGCCTCCAGATTGTGGGGTGGGATCCGTCCACCGGAACTGGCGGGTACCGAAGTCGGGCGCCGAGCGCGCGAGTCGTCAAATGCCTGGACCATGATCCTCTAACCCTCGCCCCTCGAGGCTGTGCAGCGGTAGAGCGATTTCCTGGGGATATGAACGCCCAGCCATGTGGACGGCCAGTGCATAACCGCCGGTGCGCTGGGGAGAAGCCGAGTCATGCGCGCATCATGGCCGGTGGGTGTGACAGCGACGGGGAGGACGCGGAATCTGCGCCTCGATAGGTATTACAAACAGGGCCTACGCCGGGACCACGTACGCCCTATCGCTTTTCCCTTCGGCTACAGGACCGGGCCGGCGCCGGCCGGCGCCTGGCTCCAGGTCTGCTCGGTCCAACGGGTCCCGTCCCACCAGCGGAACTGGTGCTGGCCACTGGGATCGGGTTGCCAACCCGCCGGCGCCACCGGGTACGGGTTCGGCATGGGTGGTCCGGGAGCCCACCCCGCGTAGGACACCTGTCCCGCTCCATACGCTCCGGCCGCCGCGGCCTGCTCCACCGTCACCAACTTGGGGCGGATCTTGAACCAGTAGATGAGCGAGGGAATGGCGAAGAGGTTGACGAGGATGACCAACAACAGCCAGAGCACCTTCTCCTGTCCGGAGATCTTCCATTGCCACTCGGGGCGCCGGGCGATGTCCACGACGGCGACCACCGTCATGGCCAGCGAGCCCACGATGATCACGAAGTACAAGACGACCAGCGCGATGATGCCCGCTCCGGCGAACGAGCCTGCTGTAGTGGCGTCCATGGGCCCACGTTATGCGCTGGTGGGAGCAGGAGAGGACCGGGTCAGTGGGGGGACTCGGTCCGAGCCCACCCCGACAGTCCGGTCGATGGCTGCCTCAGCCGGCCGTGACGACCTCGACATTCAGCTCAAAGATCACGCCACCACTCAGCTCGACTCTGATGTTGTGCACACCGGTTTCCTTGATGGGCTCGTGGAGGACCAGGTCCTTGCGGTCCACGACGGCGCCGGTCTGGGACTCGACTTCCCGGACGATGTCGGCCGCCGACACCGAGCCGAACAGCTTGCCCGCGGCCCCGGCCCGAGCCGTCACGGTCACGGTGTGGCCGACCAGGGTCCGGGCCACCGTCTCCGAGGACTCACGGTCACGGGCATCGCGCAGGTCCCGCGAGCGTCGCATCGAGGCGGCCTGACCCTCCACGCCCGGGGAGGCGACGATGGCCATGCCCCCAGGGAGGAGATGGTTGCGGGCAAACCCACCGGAGACATCGATGATGTCGCCGCGCTTGCCCACACCGCTGATGTCACTGCGAAGGAGGACCTTCATGTCAGCCTTCACCACCCTCGGCCGCCGGCGATGCCGCCGCCTGGGCCACGGGTGTCTCCACCGAGGGGGCGCTGTCCGGCACTGCCGAACCGGCGTCAGCATCGCCCGCCGGCGGGCGGGGAGGTGCGCCGGCGCCGGTAGCCGCGCCGGGGCGGGGGGCGGGTCGATCGGAGCGGTAGGAGGGACCACCCTCTTCGTCCGAGTCACGGCGTCGGCCACCGGAACCGCCGAAGCCGCCGCCACCGCCATCACGACCACGGCCGCCACGGCCGCCGGGGCGCTCCGTGGTGGTCCGCTGGGTGTACGGCAACAGCGCCAGTTCCCGCGCCGTCTTGATGGCTATGGCCACGTCCCGCTGGTGCTGGGTGCAGTTGCCCGACACCCGGCGGGCCCGGATCTTGCCCCGGTCGCTCATGTACTTGCGGAGCATGTTGACTTCCTTGTAGTCGACCCACTCCACCCGGTCCTTGCACAGCGCGCACGGCTTCTTCTTGATCCGTCGCCCGGCGTCCTTGGGCGCCCGCCGGCTGCTGTTTCCTCCACGATCATTGCTGCGTGCCACTAGAAGGGCTCCTCGCTGTATCCGTAACCGCCGCCGTCGCCACCTGATTGTCCGCCCCCGCTGGGCTGGCCGCCGCCGCCGGACTGACCACCGCCGCTGGACTGACCACCGCCACCGCCTCGGTTGCCGCCGCCCTCGCTCGGGCCGCGGCGCTCGTTCTTGGTCACCTGGGCGGTGGCCCAACGGATGCTGGGTCCGATCTCGTCCGCCACCACTTCGACCTTGGACCGCTTGTCGCCGTCGGGCGTCTCCCAGCTGCGCTGCTCCAGGCGCCCGGTCACCAGCACGCGGGCCCCGCGCGTCAGGCTCTCGGCTGCGTTCTCAGCCATCTCGCGCCAGCACACCACGTCAATGAAGGACGTCGCCTCTTCCCACTCCTGGGTCTGGCGGTTCTGCCAGCGTCGGTTGACCGCCAACCCGAAGCTGGCCGTGGCCTGACCCGTATTGGTGAATCGGAGCTCGGGATCGCGAGTGATGTTGCCTACCAGCGTCACAGTGTTTCCGTTGGCCATGGATCAGCCCTCCGTTGAGCGTGCGGCGGCCGCACTGGCCGCGGTGGCAGCGACTTCGGCCCGGCGACCCGCCACCTTGTCCGGCAGTCGCATGACCTTGTGGCGGAGGACCTCGTCGGCCAGGACGAAGATGCGCTCCATGTCAGCCACGGCGTCGGGCTCGGCCGTCAGCTCGATGACGACGTAGTAGCCCTCGCGCTTGTGGTTGAGCTCGTAGGCGAAGGTGCGCTTGCCCCATCGCTCCACCCGCCCCGGGTTCCCGCCCTTGGCCTTGAGCGCACCCAGCGCCCGGTCGAGGACCCCGTTCACCGCGGCCTCATCGGCACCGGTGTCGAATATCACCATTGTTTCGTATGGCCGCATCGGCGGCGTACCTCCCTCCGGATCGGACAGGTCATGTCCGAGCCCCACCTCTGTGGAGCAGGTTGGATCTGTTGACCGCCAGGCGAGCTGGGGTCAGAGCAACGCACCAGTGTAGCCGGGGCTACGAGTAGACCTCGCCCTCGCCGGGAAAGGCGCCCGACCGGACATCGGCGGCGTAGGCGGCGATGGCGGCGGTGGCCTCGCCGGCCAGGTCGGCATAGCGCCGGACGAATTTGGGGGCCTTGCCCGAGTTCAACCCCAGCAGGTCGTGGAACACCAGGACCTGCCCGTCGCACCCCGCTCCCGCGCCGATGCCGATGGTCGGGATCTCCTGGTCCTCCGAGATGGCCGCGCCCAACGGGGCCGGGATCCCTTCCAGGACCACGGCGAAGCACCCCGCTCCGGCCAGGGCCCAGGCGTCGGTGCTCAGCTTCTTCCCCGCCTCCCCTCGGCCCTGGACTCGATAGCCCCCCATGGCGTTCACCGACTGGGGCGTCAGCCCCAGATGCCCCATGACCGGGATCTGGGCGCTGATCAGGGCCTCGATCATGGGGACCCGGATTGTCCCGCCCTCCAGCTTCACGGCGTGGGCGCCCGCCCGGATCAGGGCCGCGCCGTTGCGCACGGTGTCAGCCGGGTCGAGGTGGTAGCTCATCCAGGGAAGGTCGGCCACCACCAGCGCCCGCGGCTTGGCCCGGGCCACCGCGGCCGTGTGGTGGACCATGTCGTCGATCGTCACCTGCAAGGTGTCCTCGTAGCCCAGGACGTTGTTGGCCACCGAGTCGCCGATGAGGATGATGTCCACCCCGGCGGCATCGGCGATCCGGGCCCCGGGGGTGTCGTAGGCCGTCACCATGACGATGGGCTCGGCTCCGGCTTTGCGTTTCCGGGCGCGGATCTCGGGGACGGTGACCGGCCCAGAGCGGGCTTCGGGCATAGGTGTTCCTCCTGGTCGGCCGTCCAGCGCACGAAGGCTGCCGGCGGCGTGTGGGACCCCCGTTCGGGTGTCGTGAAGTACTGCCTAGGTTGAGGCTAGTCCGGCCCGCTTGGATGCGTCAGGGGTCGAGGTCTCGGCTCGACCCTGTGGCGTTTCAGCCTCCGCGGCGGGCCCCGGCCCGGTCCCGCAGTGGCGTCCGGGCCACCGCGTCGACCCCGGCCCCGGCCGGGTACATCCGCGTCAGGTGGTTCCAGGAGCACTCCGGGCACACCTCGATGACGTAACAGACGACCGGTTCCTTCCGACGCCACAGCCGGTTCAGCTCAGCGGCCGAGCTGACACATCGGCCCCCCGACGGCAGCCGTGATCCGAAGACGAACGTCACGTCGACCAAGTCGGCCTCTTCGCAGATCGGGCAGCCCTCCCCCGAGGGCTTTCCCACGTTGCGGGCGGCCCGCAGCAGCTCGGGGTGGGCGTCGCAGACGTCCAAACGGGACAACCGGCCCTTCCGGAATTCGCTCACCACGGCGTTGCGGGCGAGCCGGTATTCGACCCGTCCTCCGGTGGGAGACGTCTGCACACCATCGAGCGCTCCTGGGCGCGAGCTCACGAGGCCCAGGCTAATGCGCGCCGGCGCCTCAGGGATGCGCTGAACAAGGGTCGCATATCGGGTCACCGGCCCCCGGCCCAGAGCCCCGGGCCAAGCGCTACTCGGTCGAAGTGCTTGCAACGATATATCGATCTGATATATCGTTATATCCATGCAGTATGAGAACGACAGGTTATGCGGGGCCCGGGATCACTGGCGCCCGAGCGCGGTCGGGGGGCGCTGACGTGCTTGACCTGGCCATTCTGGGCCTGCTCCAGGAACACGAGCTCCACGGCTACGAGATCAGGAAACGGCTCCGAGACGAGCTCGGCCTCTTCGCCAACATCTCCTTTGGATCGCTCTATCCCGCCCTGGCCAAGCTGGAGGCGGCGGGCGCGGTGATCGGCACCGAGTCGGGAGGACCAACGGCGGCCACGGCGCCGATTCCGCTGACCGGGTCGTTGGGGGGCGAGCGGGCCGCGCTGCGCTCCCGCCGGGCCGGCTCCACCCGGGGCACCAAGCGGTCCCGCAAGGTCTACCGCATCACCGACGTCGGGCACCGCCTGTTCGAACAGCTCCTCGACGCCGGTGAGTCAGCCGGAGCCGATGACGCTCGGAGCTTCGGGTTACGCCTGGCCTTCGCCAAGCACCTCGCCCCCCAGGCTCGTCTCGGACTCCTCGAGCGCAGACGGGCGCAGCTCGTTCAGCGCCTGGCCGCCGACCGGGCCCGGGCCGCTGCCGGTACCGGCCTCGACCGGTACACCCGCTCACTGGTCGAGCACAGCACCGAAGCGACCCAGCACGACATCTCCTGGCTCGATCAGCTCATCGAGACCGAGAAACGAACCGAAGCACCAACATCCTGAGAGGAAACCGGCGAACCCCGATGTGGGTATCACCGCGAAGACAACAGTGAAGGGAATCGATCCATGAGCAACATCCGAGTGGCAATCGCCGGCGTGGGGAACTGCGCCAGCTCGCTCATCCAGGGAGTCGAGTACTACCGCGACGCCGACCCGACGGAGACGGTTCCCGGCTTGATGCACGTCGTCCTCGGCGGCTACCACGTGCGGGACCTCGAGTTCGTGGCCGCCTTCGATGCCGACGCCACCAAGGTCGGCACCGACCTGGGCAAGGCCATCTTCGCCGGTCAGAACAACACCATCCGTTTCGCCAGCGTGGGTGACATGGGCGTGACCGTCCAGCGAGGCCCGACCCTCGACGGCTACGGCAAGTACTACCGGGAGACGGTCGAAGAGTCGCCCGAGGAGCCCATCGACGTCGTCGCTGCCCTCCGGGACAGCCGGGCCGACGTCCTGGTCAGCTACCTTCCCGTCGGATCCGAGGAGGCCCAGCGGTTCTATGCCGACGCCTGCCTCCAGGCCGGTGTGGGCTTCGTCAACGCCATCCCCGTGTTCATCGCCTCCGATCCCGAATGGGCCCGGAAGTTCCGGGACGCCGGCCTGCCCATCGTGGGTGACGACATCAAGAGCCAGGTGGGCTCCACCATCGTCCACCGGATCCTGACCCGACTGTTCGAGGACCGGGGCCTGGCCCTCGACCACACCTATCAGTTGAACGTGGGCGGGAACATGGACTTCAAGAACATGCTCGAGCGTGACCGCCTGGAGTCGAAGAAGGTGTCCAAGACCCAAGCGGTGACCAGCCAGATCGAGCACGGGACGCTGCCCAGCGACGACGTGCACATCGGCCCGTCGGACCACGTGCCCTGGCTCCACGACCGCAAGTGGGCCTACATCCGCATGGAGGGCCGCAACTTCGGTGACGTGCCCCTCAACTTGGAGCTGAAGCTCGAGGTGTGGGACTCCCCCAACTCGGCCGGCGTGATCATCGATGCCGTTCGCTGCGCCAAGCTGGCCCTCGACCGCGGCGTCGGCGGACCGCTGCTCGGGCCATCGGCCTACTTCATGAAGTCGCCTCCGGTGCAGTACCACGACGACGTGGCCCACGACATGGTCGAGGCCTACGCCGCCGGAGCCACCGATCCCGTCTGGCCCGAGGACTGATCACCGGATCAGGTGGATTGGGGCCGCTCGTCCCACCACGCTTGGAGCCGACGGCGGGCCTCCGCTTCGCCTAACGGCCCCTCCTCCAGGCGCAGCTCCAAGAGGAAGGAGAGGGCGGCTCCCACGTCGCGGCCCGGCGGTAGGCCCAGCTGGTCCATGATCTGCGTGCCGTCGAGATCGGGGCGGATGGCGTCGAGCTCCTCTTGCTCCCGCAGCACCGCGATCCGAGCCTCGAGCTCGTCCATCCGACGTCCGAGGGCTCGGGCCTTGGCCGCGTTGCGGGTGGTGCAGTCGCATCGGGTGAGCTCGTTCAGCCGGTCGAGCAACGGTCCGGCGTCACGGACGTAGCGGCGAACGGCACGATCGGTCCACCCCAGGCGGTAGGTGTGGAAGCGCAGATGCAGCTCCACCAATTCGGTGACCGTCTCCACCTCGTCGTTGGGATAGCGCAGCGCGGTCATCCGCTCTCGGGTCATGCGGGCCCCCACCACCTCGTGGTGGTGGAAGGTCACCCCTCCGTCGCCAAAGGCCCGCGTCTTGGGCTTGCCCACGTCGTGGAACAGGGCGGCCAACCGCAGCATCCGATCGGGACCGGTCTTGTCCATCACCGCCAGGGTGTGGGCCAGGACGTCCTTGTGGCGGTGGATCGGGTCCTGCTCCAGGGCCAGCCCGGGCAGCTCGGGCAGGAACTCGGCGGCCAATCCCGTCCTGACCACGAACCACAGGGCCACCGAGGGAACAGGGACCATGACCATCTTGTCCAGCTCGTCCCGGATCCGCTCGGCCGACACGATGGACAGGCGCCCGTGACCGGCCTTTATGGCCTCGACCAACTCCGGAGTGGGCTCCAACCCCAGCCGGGCAATGAAGCGGGCGGCCCGCAACATGCGCAAGGGGTCATCGGCAAAGGAGACGTCGGGGTCCAACGGGGTCCGCAGCCGTCGGGCGGCCAGGTCGGCCAGGCCGTTGAACGGATCGATGAGCTCCATCTCGGGCAGGCGGAGGGCCATGGCGTTGACGGTGAAGTCCCGCCGGGACAGGTCGTCCTCCACCCGGTCCCCGAAGGCCACCTCGGGTTTCCGGGAGTCGGGGTGGTAGGCCTCGGCCCGATGGGTGGTGATCTCGTAGGTCAGCCCGTCCCGCTTGCAGCCGATGGTCCCGAAC
>DATMMO010000399.1:0-2379 GCA_035569695.1 Acidimicrobiales bacterium
GAGCCGCTTGATCTGGTCGGGCAGCGCCGGGTGGAGCCACACCTTGCCGCGGGGCACCCACGGGTCGAGGCGCAGCATGGTGCGCAGCATCAGGAGGGGCGACGCGGCCGCCCACGCCTGGGGCGAACACGAGGTCGGATAGCCCACCGGGATGCTCAGCTCACTCCGGTCGAGCCCACTGAACAGCTCGGGGAGCCTTCCCCCTTGGGTGGCGGCGGCGTCGAACAGCCCGAGGATCAGGCGCTGGGCCGCGGCGTCGAACCCGTACCGGGCCAGGCCGGCGGCCACGATGGCGGTGTCGTGGGGCCACACCGACCCGCAGTGGTAGCTGATCGGGTTGTAGGCGGGATTGTCGGTGGACAGGGTCCGCACCCCCCACCCGCTGAACATCTCGGGCGACATGAGCTTCTGGGCCACCAGCACCGCTTTGTCCTCATCGACGATCCCGGCCCACAGACAGTGACCGATGTTCGACGTGAGCGAGTCGATGGGCAACTTGTCGGCGTCGAGGCCGACGGCGTACCACCCCTTGTCCTCGAGCCAGAAGTCGCGGTTGAACGCCTTCTTCAGCTGAGCGGCCTTGGTCCGGAACCGCTGATAGGTGGCATTGTCGCCCACCTCGAAGGCGAAATGGGCCCGGGCCAGGTAGGCCCCGTAGACGTAGGCCTGAACCTCGCACAGCGCGATCGGTGCCTCGGCCACTCGACCGTCGGCATAGCGGATGGCATCCCAGCTGTCCTTCCAGCCCTGGTTGGCCAACCCGTGATCGGTGGCTCGCTGGTACTCCACGTACCCATCGCCGTCGGCATCTCCGAAGTTCTCGATCCACTCGATGGCCCGGTCGGCATTGGGCAGGAGCTCGTCCACCAGCTCCCGGGACACCCCCCACCGGCGCATCTCGCCCAAGAGCATCACGAACAGAGGTGTGGCGTCGGCCGAGCCGTAGTAAATGCTCCCGCCCCCGAGGGAGAGGGAGCCCGCCTCGCCGAACCGCATCTCGTGCAAGATCCGCCCGGGCTCCTCGTCATGTCCGGGATCGACCTTGGTTCCCTGGAAGCGGGCCAGCGTCTGCAGCACGCCGCGAGCCAGCTCCGGATCGACCAGGAGCGCCATCCACGCGGTGAGCAACGAGTCCCGGCCGAACACGGTCATGAACCACGGTGCTCCCGCGGCCACCACCACGCGCTCGGGGTAGTCGGGATCGAAGATGCGGAGGGCCCCGAGGTCCTCGGAGCTGCGCAGCACCACCTCGCGCAGCCCGGAGTGGTCCGTCTCCACCTGGGGGACCTGTCGACGCCATTGGGCCAGTCGCTCGGCGGGCTCGGCTCGGTCGACCGGGCGTCCGCACCGGTACCGGGGGTCGATGGCCGTCCCGTCAATGACCGGAGCCACCTCGATGCAGGTGGACCACTCGCCCCGAGGGGGCACGATCACCTCGAAGGTGGCCAGGTCCGCAGCCAACCGCACCTCGCTGTAGAAGCGGACCTCTGTTCCGCGAGTCACGGCCCCCCGCCGGTGGGTGAGGACGATCGAACCGAAGGGCGACGGCAGTTCGGAGTCGGTGGCGGCCGCCCCGTCGGTCGAGCGGCCCTCCACCACCCTGGCCTCCGTCGTCCCTTGGGTTGCCCGGTCGTCGGCCCGGCCCTCCTTCACGGCGAAGAGATCGGCGAAGTCGGCATCGACGAACAGCTCGACCGTGCACAGGGACGGCTCGTCCCCGAAGTTCCTGATGGTCACATCCTCTCGCATGCCCTGGCCCACGTAGCGAGATCGAAAGACCATGAGGGTGGAGTCGGAACGGCCGGCCGGAGGGAGGCTGCGGGACACGAAAGTGGAGGAGAAGGGGTCGTCGGCCACGGCGGCCAGCGACTCGGTGGGGGCCCCGTTGATCAGGATCTCGAACCGGCTTACGACCCTGGTGTCCAGGACGAACAGCCCCTGAGCCGATCCCGGGGTGATGTCGCCGGCCCGGCCGCTGATGGCGAACGTCGACTCGTCGACCAGGGTGACATCCCCAGAGCCCGAGTCGAGTTGTGCGACCGAGCCCGCATACGTCCATGGGTCTGCCATCAGTGGTTACCGTACTGCCTCCGAGCAGCCGGTCGATCGATGGTCTGGCCGGCGTCAGGTGCAGGTGACAGGGGCAATTGGGGCCCAGAAATGTATTCCCCCTACGCCCGTAGGAGAAATAACGGCCGCGAGCTAGACTTGTGGGGTGAGCACCGAACCGACGACCGGACCCGACACCGGCCCTACTCCCCGAGCGGACCTCCCCCTGTTGGACGTGGAGAACCTGCACGTGTCGGTCGACGGGGCACCCATCCTCCGAGGCGTCAACCTCTCGGTGAAACCAGGGGCCGTCCACGCGCTCATGGGGCC
>DATMMO010000400.1:0-8563 GCA_035569695.1 Acidimicrobiales bacterium
GGCGGTCAGATGGAGGAGCGGGTTCATCCGACACAGCAGGTACACCCCCGCCGTCACCATGGTGGCCGCGTGGATGAGGGCGGAGACCGGGGTGGGGCCCTCCATGGCGTCGGCCAGCCAGGGGAACAACGGGAGCTGGGCCGACTTGCCCGCCGCGCCCAGGAACAACAGCAAGGTGATGGCCGTGATGTTGCCCGGTCCGATCTCGGAGAGATGGGAGAAGACGACCTGGTAGTTGAGCGAGCCCACCTTCTCGAAGGTCAGGAACATGGCCAGCAAGAAGCCGACGTCGCCGACCCGGTTGTAGATGAACGCCTTCTTGCCCGCGCTGGCGGCCGAGTCCCGGGTGAACCAGAACGAGATCAACCAGTAGGAGCAGGCGCCCACCCCCTCCCACCCGATGAACGTCATCAACATGTTGGACCCGAGCACCAGGATCAGCATCGAGGCCACGAACAGGTTCATGTACAAGAAGAACTTGGGGTAGTCCCGGTCGCCCTTCATGTAGGAGATGGAGTACAGGTGGATGAGCGTGCTGATACCGGTGATGAACAGCACCATGGTCATGGACAGGGGATCGACGGTGAACGCCGCGTTGACGTGGAGCCCGCCCACAGGCAAGAAGGTCCACAGCGTCTGGGTGTACGACCGCACCGGGGCGTTGACGTGCAAGAGGCCGAAGAACACCATCACGGAGACGATGAAGGAGGCGGCCACGAAGATGGTGCCCACCACGCCCGCCTGGGGGTCGCCCAGGCGCCTGCCGACCAGGACCTGGACGGCAAACCCGACCAGGGGCAGCAAGACAATGAGGTACGTCAGGTGGGCCATGGGCCGCTCAGCCCTTCATCAGGTGGAGGTCGTCCGCAGTGGCGTTGGCCCGGCGGCGGAAGATGGCTACCACGATGCCGAGCCCCACGACCACCTCGGCCGCCGCCACCACCAGCACGAAGAAGACCAGGACTTGACCGCCGATGTCGTTCATCATGCGGGCGAAGGTGACAAACGTGAGGTTGGCCGCGTTGAGCATCAGCTCCACGCACATGAACATGACCAGCACGTTGCGCCGGATCAGCAGCCCGAGGGCCCCGATCGAGAACAGCACGGCTGCCAGTCCCAGGTACCAGGCTCCGGCGATGGTCACGGTGCCACCTCCTCGTCGATGGTCTCGGTCGTGGGGTCGATGCTGTTGCCGGCCGCATCCACGGTCTCGCCCGTGGCGTCGAGTTCTCCGGTGGCCCCGGCGGCGTCAGTCCCATCGCTTCCCCCCGACGACGGCCGGCGGGCCAGGACCACCGCACCGACCACGGCGATCACCAGCAGGGCCGACGTGACTTCGAAGGGGAACAGGTAGGTGGTGAACACCGACCGACCCAGCTTGAACACATTGCTCCCGGGGCCATTGGCTGCGCCGGCCACCGAGGCCTTGCCCGTGGTCCAGTGGGAGACCAGGCCCAAGATGAGCACGCCGGCCAGCGCCAGTGCGGTCAGCCCGGCGGCCAGGGGGCGCTGGCCCCGCAGGGGCTCGACCTTCACGCTCTCGGTCTTGTCCACGCCCAGGAACATGATGACGAACAAGAACAGCACGACGATGGCCCCGGCGTACACGATCACCTGCACCGCGGCCAGGAAGTCGGCCCGCTGGAGCACGAAGAGCACGGCGATCCCGAACAGGGTCATGACCAGCATCAAGGCGGCGTGGACCGGGTTGCGGGCGATGACCACCCCGATGGCCCCGGCCACCACGATGGCCGCGGCCACGGCGAAGGTGCCGATGTCGGTCCACGTGGCGTGGGTGGCGGCCAGCGGGGCGATGATGGCCCCGTGCACCAGGGTGACCATCACCGACCACCCCCGTCGGGGGCGTCGTCAGGAGTGCCGGCGGTGTCAGCAGGTTCAGTGGGGGTCGGGAGCGAGTCGGCCACCGCACGGGCCGTCTTGCCCCGGTCGCTGTTCCCGGCCGACAGGGCCTCGGCATAGTCGGCGTCGGACTTGGCCTTGTGCCTGCGGCTGGCGCTGGGCGAGAACCGCTCGGCCTTCTCCATCATCCGGCCGATGGCCCCGCGGGGCCCGCGCTTGGCTGCCGGGAGATCGCTGGTCTGCAGATGGCGCTCGAGCGTGTCCCGCAGGGGCTTGGACCCGGTGGTGGCGTCGTCCCGCTTGCCGCTCTGGCCCCCTTCGGGCGAGCGCACCCCGTAGCCCAGGTCGCCCGACCACTGCACCTGGCCCTCGTAGGCGGCACTGCCCGAGGGTGACGTGGCCCGCATCCACCCCGAGGTATAGAGGTCGTCGCCCTCCCGCCAGTCCTCCCACGGCAGCTTCTGGGGCATGCCGTCGTCGTCGACCAGGAGCTCGTCTTTGGTGTAGATGGCGTCGGACCGGTTGGTGAAGGAGAACTCGAACATCTTGGACTCGGTGATGGCCTCGGTGGGACAGGCCTCCACGCACATGTCGCAGTGGATGCACCGGAGGAAGTTGATCTCGTAGATGAACCCGTAGCGCTCGCCGGGCGAGACCGGGTCGTCGGGCGGGTTGTCCAGGCCGCGCACGTAGATGCAGTCGGCCGGGCACACCCCGGCGCACAGCTCGCACCCGATGCACTTCTCCATCCCGTCCTCGTACCGGTTGAGCACGTGGCGCCCATGCTGGCGGGGCTGCTTGGGCCGCTTCTCCTCGGGGTACTGCCGGGTGACGGGCAGGCGGCCCAGGTGCTCGAGGGTCAGCTTGAAGCCGCCCAGGAAGTTCTGTCGCTGGCGAGGGGGATCGGGGATGGCCATCAGTCCTCACTCGACTCGGGAGGGAGGGGGACCAGTTCGGGGCGGTTCCACACTCGTCGGCCCACGGGCGGGATGATGGGCACGCCCTCCTGCCTGGTGTCGCCCACCGAGAAGGCCCGCTTGATGAGCACGGCGCACACGATCACGGCCAGGGTGATGCCCACCCCCCACCAGGCGGCGATCATGAACCCGGCCACCATCATCAGCCAGGCCAGAGCCAGCGGGATGAGGCGCTTCCAGCCCAGGTCCATGAGCTGGTCGTAGCGCATGCGGGGCAGCGCCGCCCGCAGCCACACGTAGAGGAACAGGAACACGATGGTCTTGGCCAGGAACCACAGGATGGGCCAGAGCCACTGGGTGTGGGGGATGTGGGGAATGGGCCCGTCGGGACCGCCGAAGAACAGGGTGACCACGATGGCCGACATGGTGATGGTGTTCATGAACTCGGCCAGGTAGAAGAGGGCGAAGCGGATGGACGAGTACTCGGTGTTGAACCCGCCGACCAGCTCGGAGTCGGCCTCGGTCAGGTCGAAGGGGGGCCGGTTGGTCTCGGCGGTGACGGCGATCAGGAAGATGAGGAAGGGGACCACGCCCAGCCGGATGGCGTTCCACTGCCACAGGTGCTGGGCCTGGGCGTCGACGATGGTGCGGGTGGAGAGGGCGCCGGTGATGAGGACCACGGTGACCACGGTCATGCCCATGGCCGCCTCGTAGGAGATCATCTGGGCCGAGGCCCGCACCGACCCCAGCAGCGGGTACTTGGAGCCCGAGGACCAGCCGGCCAGCATGATCCCGTAGACGCCGATCGACGACATGGCCAACAACCACAGGATGCCCATGGGCGGGTTGGCCAGCTGCAGGTAGAAGGAGTGGCCGGCCACGGTGACCTGGCCGCCGATGGGCACGATGGCGAAGCTCAAAAAGGCGGGCAGGATGACCAGGTAGGGCGCCAGCTTGAAGACGAAGCGGTCGGCCCGGCCGGGGACCAGGTCCTCCTTGAAGAACAGTTTGATCCCGTCGGCCAGGGTCTGCAGCATGCCGAAGGGACCGGCCCGGTTGGGGCCGATGCGGCTCTGCATGTCCGAGATGACCTTGCGCTCGAACCAGATCATCAACATCACCGCCACCATCAAGGCGGCGAAGACCACCACCACCTTGATGAGGACGATCAGGAAGATGGCCAGCCCCACGTTGCCACTGGCCGGCACGAGGGGGTCGGTGGCGATGAAGGGGGTGACGGCGTGGATGGCGGGGGTCATGGGGTCTCCATCCGAAGCTCGGTGACCGGCAGCGTGGCATCGATCAGGTCACCGGCCGTCCCATCGCCCAGGGGCACGTTGAAGTCGACGGCCACCACCCGACGGGGCAAGGTCGGATCGGGCGCCACCTCGACCACGACCGAGGTTTTCGCCGTCCTGACCCGGACCCGACCGCCGGCGGCCACGCCCAGGTCGTCGAGATCATGGGGGTTGGCCCGGAGAGGCGACGCGCCCACCAGGCCGGCCAGCGACGGAATGGACGACACCGCGGCGCCGTGGTCGTACAGGCGGCGCCCGGCCACCAGCCGATGGGAGTAGCTGTCGGTCATGGGCACACGGGGTGGGGCCAGCGCCATGGGCCCGCGGATCAGCGCCGGGCGAGCGGACCCACCGGGGCCGTTGCCGTTGGGCGCCAGCTGGCCGGCGGCGGTCTCGGCCGTCGGGAACTCGGCGAAGCCGGCCCGGGGCGGTGCCCCCTGACGCTCCACCGACTCCACGCCGGGCACGGCGATGGGGTCGAGCGGGGCGGCCGGTCGGCGGCGCGACAGCTCGACCGGCGTGGCCGTCATGGGGGCCACGATGCCGTCCACCGACGCCGCCACTTCGAGGACGGTCCCGGTGATGCCCCGGTAGGCCGGAGCCAGCCGTTCGATCTCATCCCACACCTCCGACAGGGAGCCCAGGCCCAGGTCCCCGTCGAGATGGGCGGCCAGCTCGGCCGCGATCACCCAGTCGGCCCAGGCCTGGCCGGGTGCGACCAGCTTCTGGCCCACCCGGCTGATCCGTCCCTCGATGTTGGTGGTGGTGCCCGGTCGCTCGTGATCGGCGGCCACCGGCAGCACCACGTCGGCATGGGCCGTCGAGGCGTCGGGGGAGGTGGCGATGGACACGATGAAGTCGATGTTGTCGAGGGCCCGTTGGGCCAGGCCCCGATCCGGGAAGTCGGTGCGCGGGTCGGCCCCCAACAGGACCAGGGCCCCGAGGTGACCGGCCTCGGCCGCGCCGAGCATGCCCGCGGTGTCGAGGCCACGCTCGGAGGGCACCGCCCCCCACGCCTGGGCGAACCAGGCCCGGCCGTCCTCGAGCGTGGTCCGTCCCGGGAGCAGGCCGGGGGCCAGCCCCATGTCCAGGGCCCCGTTGACGTTGCCCCGGCGCAGGGCAGGCAGGAACGTGGCGTGGGGCAGGGCAGCGGCCAGGGTCTGCGCCGCCTCGGCCACCAAGGTGGCGTCCTCGGCCAGGGACGGTCGGCCCACCACCACCACCACGTTCTCGGCCGCGACCAGGCGGCGGGCCTCGGCCAGCCCGGCGGCGTCGACGCCCTCGGGTGCGGAAGCGCCGTCAGCCACCACGGCGGCGGCCAGACCGGTGGCCTCACCGGCCCGGTACCGGAGCGAGGCGGCGGCGTAGGCGGTGAGCGAGGTGGTCTGAGGCGACAGCTCGACCACGGACAGGTCCCCGTCGACCACGGCAGAGCGCAGGCGGAGGAAGAGCACGGGGAGCTCCTCGCGGAGATCGCCGGACAGCAGCACCACGGTGTCGGCCGTGGCCGCCTGGTCGATGGTGGCCCGAGGCAGGCCGAGCACCAGCTCGGGCGGGAGGCCGTCACCCAGCTGGGCGTCGACCGAGTCGGTGCCGAGGACGCCCTTGGCCAGCTTGGCCCAGGCGTAGGCCCCCTCGTTGGTGAGCCGGGCGCCGCCGATGAACCCGACGCCCTGGGCGCTAGTGCCGGCCGCCTTGGAGCCGGTCGCCTTCTTCAATCCGTCGGCCACCGCCCGCAGGGCCTCGTACCAGGTGGCCGGGACCAGCTCGCCGTCCTTGCGGACCATGGGCTCGACCAGGCGCTCGTCGCTGTTGACCGACTCGTAGGCGAAACGGCCCTTGTCGCACAGCCAGCCGTGGTTGACCGGCTCGGCGTCGATGCCCATGAGGCGGGTGACCCGGTTGGCCGACGACTGCACCGCCACCCGGCAGCCCACCGCGCAGGTGGTGCAGGTGGACTCCACCTGGTCCAGGTCCCAGGGGCGGGCCGTGAACCGGTACTGGGTGGCGGTCAGCGCCCCCACCGGGCAGATCTGGATGGTGTTGCCCGAGAAGTACGAGGTGAAGGGCAGCTCGGGGAAGGTGTTGACCTCGATGCTGTCGCCCCGGCCGATGAAGTCGATCTCCGCCTCACCGGCGATCTCGGCCGCGAACCGGGTGCAACGCCCGCACTGGATACAGCGCTCCCGGTCCAACAGGACCAGGTCGGAGATGGGGATGGGCTTCTCGAAGTGGCGCTTCTCCTCCACGAACCGGGTCTCCCCCGGCCCGTAGGCCAGGGTCTGGTCCTGCAGGGGGCACTCACCCCCCTTGTCGCACACCGGGCAGTCCAGGGGGTGGTTGATGAGGAGGAACTCGAGCACGCCGTCCTGGGCTTTTTTCACCTTGTCCGAGGTGGTCACCACCTCGGAGCCCTCGGCCACCTCGACGAAGCACGAGGGCTGGAGCGAGGCGCCGCGGGGACTGCTCACCTCGACCAGGCACATCCGGCACATGCCCACCGGCTTCATGCGCGGGTGGTAGCAGAACCGGGGGATGAAGGTGCCGGCCCGCTCGGCCGCGGCAATGAGCATCTCGCCCTTGCGGCCGGTGGCCGGGCGGCCGTCGATGGTGAAGTGCACGGCATCCTCGGCCGGGACGGGGGAGGCGGCGGCGCTGGCCGCCGGGGCGCTGGCCACCGGGGAGGGGGCGGGCTCACTCATAGGGGCAGCCTCCCTCTTTGATGTGGACCAGGAACTCGTCGCGGAACATCTTGATGGCCGAGCCGATCGACGAGGGGATCGAGGGGCCGAGGACGCAGATGGTGGTCTGCTGGGGTGGCCAGGTGAGCCCGGGGGCGATGTTGTCGCACACGTCGAGCAGCAGGTCGAGGTCCTCTTCTCGGCCCCGGCCCGACTCGATGCGCTCCATGATCTTGAGCAGCCAGCCCGACCCCTCCCGACACGGCGTGCACTGGCCGCACGATTCCCGGGCGAAGAACTTGGTGATGCGCCACGAGGCCCGCACCGCACAGGTGTGGTCGTCCATGACCACCACCGAGCCCGAGCCCAACATGGAGCCGGCGTCGGCCACCTCGTCCTGGCCCAACGGGAGGTCGATCTGGTCGGGACCGAACCAGGGAGCCGACACGCCGCCGGGGATGAACGCCTTCAGGTCCCGGCCGTGGCGGACGCCGCCCCCCAGCACCGGGGCGTTGATCAGATCGGCGAAGGTGGTCTTCACCATCTCCACCTCGAAGACGCCGGGCTTGTTGACGTGGCCGGCCAGGGCGAACAACCGGGTGCCGGTGGAGCGCCCCTCCCCCAGGGCGGTGAAGGCGTCACGACCGTTGACGATGATCCAGGGCAGGCTCGACATGGTCTCCACGTTGTTGACCACGGTGGGCTCCCCGTACAGGCCGATGGCGGCGGGGAAGAACGGCGGCTTGATGCGGGGGAATCCTCGCTTGCCCTCCAGCGACTCGAGCAGGGCGGTCTCCTCGCCGCAGATGTAGGCCCCCGCCCCCGGGTGCACCACCACGTCGATGGAGAAACCGGAGCCGAAGATGTCGGCGCCCACCGCCCCGTGGGCATAGGCGTCGTTGAGGGCCGACTGCACCCGCTCCAGGCCCAGGGCGAACTCACCCCGGATGTAGATGAACACCTGGGTCACCTGCAGGGCGTAGGCGGCGATGAGCACGCCCTCGAGCAGCTGGTGGGGGTCGCGCTCGATGAGCAGGTGGTCCTTGAAGGTGGCCGGCTCGCTCTCGTCGCCGTTGATGACCAGATAGGTGACCGGGGCCTTGCGCAGCATGGACCACTTGCGGCCGGCGGGGAAGCCGGCCCCGCCCCGGCCCAACAGGCTGACCGCGTCGACCTCGGCCGCCACCGCCTCGGGGGTCATGGTCAACGCCTTGCGCAGCCCGTCGTACCCGCCGGTGGCCAGGTACCGCTCCAGGGTGTGGGAGTCGGCGTGGTCCAGGCGCGAGGTGACGATCTTGGGCGCGTCGGTGATGGCCATCAGCCGTCCGTTCCGTCGGGGTGGTCGGCCGATTGGGGCGATTCGGCCGTCTTGGCGTCACCATCGGAATGGACCACGTCGGCGGCCGGCTCTGCCGTCCTGGCCTCGTCGGCCGCCTTGGCCGCCTGCGCCAACCGGGCCGCTTCGGCCGCCTTGGCCGCGGCGGCCCGGGCCGAGATGGCCTCGACCATGGCGAGACGCTCAGCCGCGATCCGGGCGCCGTCGGCCCCCAGCCCCCCGGTCCGTCGCACCCGGTTCAGGGTGCCGTGCTGGGGGATCTCGGCGTCACGGGCGCCGCTGCGCAGCTCGCCGACCAGACGGTCGAAGCTCTCCGCGCTCTGGGCCCCCACGAAGCGGTGGTTGACCTGGACGCAGGGGGCCCGGTCGCAGTCGGCCAGGCACTCCGCCTCTTCCAGGGTGATGGTCCCGTCGCTCGTCGTCCCGCCACTGTTGACGCCCAGGCTGTGCTCGGCGTGCTCGAGCAGCTCC
>DATMMO010000401.1:0-8081 GCA_035569695.1 Acidimicrobiales bacterium
CCCGCCCGGACCCGGACGTGCTGCTCGGGTCGCGGGACGGTCAACCGCTGAGCGGGATGGGAGCGACCCTGCTCGGCGGGCGTCGCCCTGTTCCACCCGGGCGACCCAGCCGGCCACGCCGCCGGGGACGGCCGATACCGTTCCGTCGGCCTCCACCGCCATGAGGTGGTCGGTGGTCCGATCCAGGAAGGTGCGATCGTGGCTGACCACCACCAGAGCCCCGGGCCAGTCCTCGAGGAAGTCCTCCAGGACCCGGAGCGTGTCGAGGTCGAAGTCGTTGGTCGGCTCGTCCAGGAAAAGGACGTTGGGCCGGCTGGCGATGACCAAGAGGAGCTGCAGCCGGCGCCGTTCGCCGCCCGACAAGGTGCCCACTCGGGCAAATGGCAGCTCGCCGGTGAACGAGAAGCGCTTCATCAGGTCGACATCGGCCAGGGAGCCCGGTGAGCGGTGAGGGCCCGCCACCAGATCCTGCACCCGAGCCCGGAGGTCGAGCTCGATCCCCTGTTGGTCGTAATAGCCCACCACCACCGTCGGTCCCACCTCCACGGTGCCGATGGTGGGTTGCCGGCGCCCGGCCAGGAGGTCGACCAGTGTCGATTTGCCGGAGCCGTTGGCCCCCACGATCCCCAGGCGTTCTCGCCGTCCGAGCACCAGATCGACCCCCGACAGGACCAGGGGCCCGCCGTCGTAGCGGAACCCGACCCCGGCACACTCGATGACCTTGTCGCCCAGTCGTGGCGTGTCCCCGGCCACCTCGAGCTCGGACGTTCGAGCAGGCGCATCCGGTCCCCCCTCGATGAGCCGTACCGCCGCATCGATCCGGGCCTGCGGCTTGCGAGACCGGGCTTGTGCCCCCCGGCGGAGCCAGGCCAGTTCGCGTCGGGCCAGGTTGCGCCGGGTTGCCTCGGCCGACGCCGCCCGTTCCTCGCGCTCGGCCTTGGCCGTCAGGTACGACTGGTAGCCACCCTCGTGCACATAGCTGGCCCCCGAGTCGAGCTCCAGCATCCGAGTGGTGAGCCGGTCGAGCAGATGGCGGTCGTGGGTGACCAAGACCAGGCCGCCCCGAAACGACAGCAGGCGCTGCTCCAACCAGGCCACTGCGCCCAGATCGAGATGGTTGGTCGGTTCGTCCAGCACCAGCAGCTCGGCCGGGTGGGCCAGCACCCGGGCCAGCGCCACCCGCTTGGACTGGCCCCCGGAGAGGGTTCCGGTATCGGTGCCGGCCGACGCACCCATGCCCAGACGCTCGAGGGCCGCCTCGGCCTCCCAGCCCTCGCCCACCGCGGACCGCACCGTCCCCGGCGGCAGCTCGGGCACCTGGTCGAGGAACCCGACCCGCGTTCCCCGTCCTCGCCGGACCTGGCCCTCCTCGGGGTCATCGACACCGGCCACGATGCGCAACAGGGTCGATTTGCCCGAACCGTTGGTGCCCACCACTCCGATGCGATCACCATCGGAGACAGTGAGGGACAGGCGCTCGAACAGGACCCGGTCCACCCGGCGAACGGCAACTTGCTGGAGATCGACGAGTACAGCCACGAGGCGCCCAGGGTATCGGCCGCCGCGCCCACCGAGTCCACCGGGTACCTCCGGCGCCGGGCGGTCGTCAATCCAGCTCGGCCAGGATCTCGCCGATGATCTTGGTGGCCTCATGGGGCGACAGCGGCTCGCCCCCTTCGGCTGCCGCGACCTCGGCGGCGAAGTCCTCCACCGAGTGGACGCCGCCCACGAGCACGTGGCGCAGCGCCTCACCGCTGGCTTCGGGATCGCCGACGGCCTTCACCGTCTTGGCGATGGGTTGATCGGGTGAGGTCGCTACCGCGTGGACCAGGGCCATGGCTTCTTGGCGACCCGAGGCGGTGGACACGACCGGCTCGCGGTCGGGGTTCTGCTGGAGGTCCCACTCGGCCAGGGCCTCGTCGTACCCACCCTCGCCCGGGTGGAGCAGCCTGGTGGTGGGAGCCGGTGCGGCTTCGCCCGCGTCCGAGGGGGCATCCCCGTCGCCGTCGGTGGGGTGCCGTCGCTCTGGTTCCACCGGGACGACGAGCGTGCCATCGGAGTTGCGAACGATGTCCATGAGCCGACTCCTTGCTTGACGGCGTTGGCTTGACGGCGTTGGTACGACGTCAACGGACCCTACTTACCCACCGTGGCCGGGTTGTATCCCTCGGTCACCGAGCACCGCCCCTCATTCCGGGTCGCGGGGGAGAAGCAGCCGGGTGCAAGACTGAGACGGTGGCCCACCCGTACTGGCCCATCTTCGACCTGCGAGTGAGGACCCCACGGCTGGAGATCCGCCTTCCCGACGACGACGAGCAGAACGAGCTGGTGGCCGTGAGCGATCGGGGGATCCATGATCCCGCCGCCATGCCCTTCACGACGCCGTGGACGGACAGGCCCCTCCCGTACCGGCACCGGGAGGCGCTGCAGTACTGGTGGGGGGCCCGGGCCAACTGGAGCGCTCATGACTGGCGGTTCCCAGCCGGCGTCTTCGTCGAGGGCCGACCCGTGGGTGTCCAGGAGCTCACGGCGACGGAGTTCGGCCCCCTTCGATCGGTCAGGACCGGCTCGTGGCTGGGGCGGGAGTACCAGGGCCAGGGGATCGGAAAAGAGATGCGGTCCGCCATCTTGCATCTGGCCTTCGACGGGCTCGGGGCCCGAGAGGCGTTGAGCGGTGCCTTCTTCGACAACGAGTCCTCGCTGGCCACGTCCCGATCAATGGGTTACGTGTTCAACGGCGAGGAGCGGTTACTCCGACGAGGCCAGCCCGATCGAATGATCAACCTGCGACTGGATCGGGACACATGGTCCACGGCTCGACGAGACGACATCATCATCGAGGGGCTGTCCGACGACTGCCTGGACATGTTCGGCGTTCCCGTGTCCCACTGAGGCAGAGGCCACCTGACGAACACTCGGTAACGTGAGGCAATGGCACCAACCTCTCGCGTCTTCGAACTCCGCACCTACCATGCCGTCCCCGGCAAGCTCGACGCCCTGCATGACCGGTTCCGGGACCACACCCTGCCCCTGTTCGACAAGCACGGCCTCACCGTGATCGGTTTCTGGACGCCGCAGGACGGCCAGCAGCTCCCCGCCGAAACGCTGGTGTACCTCCTCGCCTTCAGCGACCGGGCCGCAGCCGAAGCGGCGTGGGACTCGTTCCGGGCCGATCCGGCCTGGATCCGGGCCAAGGCTGAGAGCGAGGAAAGAAACGGGGGCTCGCTCACCACGGCGATCGAATCCGTGTTCCTCAACCCGACGGACTACTCACTCCTCGGGTAACCGACCGGCGTTCCTCGGAAACGACGCGCCGGCGCCCGATGCCCAGGGCCACGACTCGCCAGCCGAGCATGGTGAGCCCCAGGAAGCCCACGGCCACGAAGACGAAGGCGACCGCAGTGCCCTGACCGGCGACCACCCGAAGGGCCATGCCCAGGGCCACCGTCGAGATCCACACCACCACGCCGCTCGGCAGGGTGGTGCTGTCGCGTCGACCCACGACCAGCGTGAGCCAGCCGACGGCCAATGCGGCCAGGAAGGGCCAGGCCGTCGAGGCCAGGCCGGCGGCGGTCAGGCCATGGGCATGGGCGGTCCGGCCGATGGCCACGAAGACCAGGACCATGACGAGATCGAGCACCGCGCTGACTCTGTTCATCGACGGTCAAGCTAGTGCCCGGCCGAACAGGCGATCGCCCCCCGGGTGATGGCAGGATGAGGGCATGGCTGAAACGTGGAAGAGCATGCCGGTATCGGACGTACAGGTTGGCGACCGTGTTCGACTGGAGTCAGGAGCTGAAGTGCTCGTGTCCCGGATCGAGCCCAAGTTCATGGGCATGGACACCATGGTCGCCTTCATCGAGGACACCCCAGGCCGCTGGTACAAGCAGCCGGTGGGCCAGACCGCAGAGGTCGAGGTCCAGCGGGCCGGCTGACTTGTCGTGGCCCGGTGGCCACGCCGACACCTGACGAAAGGGGAGCGAGGTGGAGACGACGCGGTCGGCCGACGGCACCTCGATCGCCTTCGATCGGGAGGGTGACGGACCGGCACTGGTGCTGGTGGTGGGAGCCTTCTGCGATCGATCGACATCGGCGACGCTGGCCACGCTGCTGGCCCCCCATTTCACCGTGCTCCGCTATGACCGCCGCGGCAGGGGGTCGAGCGGCGATACCGCGCCCTATGCGGTCGAGCGTGAGATCGAGGATCTCGGCGCCGTGGTGGCCGCCGCCGGCGGACCGGCCTTCGTCTACGGCCATTCGTCGGGTGCCGCCCTCGCCCTGGACGCCGTCGTCGATGGACTCCCGGCCACCAGGTTGGTGGCCTACGAGCCGCCCTACATCGTCGAGGGGACCCGGGGCCGCCCCGACCGACTGGCTGAGCGGGTCAGCGCGCTCCTCGTGGCCGATGAGCGCAGCAAGGCGGCCGAGCTGTTCCTGCTCGAAGGGCCCGAATCACCCCCCGAGGTGGTGACCATGATGAAGGGGGCTCCGGTGTGGGCCCGCTTCGAGGCCTTGGCCCACACCCTGCCCTATGACCTGGCCATACTCGGCGATCAGCGGATCCCGGTCCAACGGCTGACCACCGTCGACGTTCCCGCCCTGGTCGTCAGCGGTGCTGCGAGTCCTCAGTGGGCCCGCGACGCCGCCGAGTCCGTGGCCATGGCCGTACCCCACAGCCAGCATCGCGTGCTCGAGGGACAGACCCACAATGTCGCCGACGACGTGCTGGCGCCCGTCCTCATATCGTTCTTTCAGGACTGAACGACGGCGTCGCCCCCCTGACCTGGGAGGGAGAAAGGCAACCGTCGACAAGCCCCATCGCCCACCTGGTCCGACGAATTCGGTGGGGCCCAGAGGAGTAGGGTTGTGTATCAGCCCTCTCGGTAGCTACCGACGGCCACTGCGGGCGCTGACCTTCTCAGATCATCCCGACGGGCACGCCGGCTCTGTGCTTCACCTTCCCGCCCCTCGCAACGTGCTTTGGCATGCATTGCCTGTCGTGCTGGAAGGAGTGGTGGCGCCCCTCGGCGCGTACTACCTGATGCTCCTGATCGCCGGATTCCGCGGGGCCCTCATCGGCGCTTTGGCCTGGTCGTACCTGATCGTGGGTCGGCGGCTGGTGCGCCACCAGCGGGTATCGACGCTCCTGTTGGTGGGCACGGCCCTCCTGACATTGCGGACGGCCATCTCGTTCATCACCGGCAGCGCCTTCCTCTATTTCATCCAGCCGACGGCCAGCACGTTCCTGGTGTCGTTGGCATTGGTGGGCTCCGCCCTGTTGGGCCGACCCTTCACCCAGCGGTTCACCCACGACTTCTGCCCCCTCACCCCTGAGCTCCTGGCCCGACCCACCGTCCGTCGGTTCTTCATCCGCGTCTCCTTCCTGTGGGCAACGGTCATGTTCTTGAACGGTGCTGTCGTGCTCTGGTTGCTCCTGACCGAGTCGGTCGGAGCGTTCGCCGTCGAGCGCAGCGGCATCTCGGTCTCGCTCACCGCCGGCGCCATCGCTCTCTCGGTGATCTGGTTCGCCCGCAGCATGCGACGAGACGGCGTCACCGTGCATTTCGGGAGAACGCCGCGGGTGGCCCCGGCGGCCGCTCCACTGCCATAGCCGCACCCCCGGGGCCCTTCGGGCCCGGAGGGCAGTCACCTACTGGACGACATCAAGGCCCGGCCACGCACCCGTCGTCTCCGAGTGCCGAGTGCCGCCGACCGCTGGATGCCGACCGTCACGCCTGCTCGACGATCTCGAGCCCGTTCCCGTCCTGGTCCCGGAACGCGAACATGGGTGGCACCCCTTCCCATCGCAGGACGTCGTCGGCGTCGACGCCTCGGTCCCGCAGTACAGCGTGATTGGCATCGACGTGTTGCGCGGTGAGCCGGATACCCGTCTCTACTCCCGCCGGCACCCCCTCGTGGGCCACCACCAACGCAATGGTGGTCGACGCCCCTGACGGTGCCACCTCGATCCAGCGCCGTCCACCGCCCATGGGAACGTCGAGGCGCTTTTCGAGGCCGAGCACGTCGACATAGAAGGCCACCGCCCGATCCTGGTCGGTGACAGGAACACCGACGGTGCGCAGGTCGGTGATCTGGGTTGTTGATTCCGATGGGGACATGTCACGTTCTCCTTGTTTGGTCTGGCTCGTCTCTCTGGGTTGGGCTGGTTGCTACGCCAACATCTCTGTTACCGGCCTGGACTCGCGCTCAGGTGTACATCAGCGATCCGGGCGTGGTCAGCAGTTCGCCCGTCTCGAGCCAGGTCTTCAGCCCCGACAGGATCATGGGCCAGCCCCCGAAGATCTGGGCGTTTGCGCCCTTGCGCAGCTGATCGTGGGTGACGGTGAGCCGACAGGAGTCCTCGACCGGCTCGATCTCCCACGTGACCCGGGAGGCACCCTCGCTCTTCACCTCGTCGCTCCACAGAGCGACCATGGTGTGGACCAGCCGTCGCGGCGGGTCGACCTCGAGGACCTCGCCGTCGCCCATGAGCCCGTCGGTGTGAGGCGAGCTCATCTTCAGGGGCGAGCCGACCGTCCAGTCCGAGGTGACCCCGGCGCCGAAGTTGTACTTGCTCCTGATCTCCGGGTCGGTGATCGCCTGCCACAACCGTTCGGGGGTGGTGCGGATGTAGATCTCGAATACCTTTTCCATGGGACTCTCCAGTCTCTGCTTGAGGCCGCTGAGCCCGGCGGCCCACGGCTCGGCGTACTTGCTCACCCATCGGTCGTGGACGAGCCGGATCGGCACCGGGTTCAAGAAGTGGAGCTTCTCGCGGCCCCGCCGCTTGGACACCACGAGCCCAGCATCCTCCAGCTGCTTGAGGTGCTTCATCACGCCGAAGCGGGTCATGGCGAAGCGTTCCTCCAGCGCACTCAGCGTCTGTCCGTCCTCCCGGAACAGCTCGTCGAGCAAGCTCCGTCGGGTCGGATCAGCCAGGGCTTTGAATACATCGTCCACGCATCCATAATAGGTGACCATATGGTCACGTGTCAAGCGAAACGGTGTCGTGTCGGGACCAGCGAGCGGATCACCGGTCGGGAATGTGGTTGAGCTGGGCCTGATCCAGCGGTTCGAGGGCTTGGCCTACGGTGACGCCGAAGTGGACCCGATGCCCGAACGCCGTCAAGGCCAGGGCATGAAAGAGCGCCATCGGCGGTATGGCGTTGAACTGCTTGTTGGCCATGAGGACGACAGAAGCACGCAGGGCGGGGGAGTACATCGAGATGGTCTCGTAACCGGGCATGCCCCCCTGGTGGCCGATGAACCCTCCGGACGCGATGAACCCGAGGCCCCAGGTGAGCGAACCCCGCCCGAGCTGCGGGATGGACACGGGCACCCGGTCGGCCTGTGCCTCCTTCCATACCTTCGGCTTGATCAGTGCCCCCGTGGCCAGGGCCTGTGACCAGATGGTCATGTCCGACATGTCGGAGTCCATGCCACCGGCGGCCCAGAGACACGATTGGGGCAGCGAGGTGGCGTCCTCCTCCTTGGTGGGCGCCTGCGTGGCGCTGGCGGCGTACCCGTGGGCGTAGGGCGCTTCGAGGCCAGTTCCCGAGACTGGAAGGTATGTCTGTTGCAGTCCCAGCGGCTGGGTGATCCGCCGGCGGATCAACGTAGTGAGATCCGTTCCCGTCACCAGCTCGGCGACCCGTCCCAACAGGTCATAGCCGTAGTTGCTATAGACCCACTTCGTGCCCGGGGCCGCGGTCGGGGCCGCCGTGGCCCCGGCGGTCAACAGCTCGGTGACGGTGCATCCGGTGAGCAGTTTGTTCTGGATGGCGGGAACGCTGAGGACGTCACCGAGACCGCTGGTGTGATTGAGGAGTTGGCGGATGGTGATCTGTTGACCGTTGGGAACGCCGGGCACCCAACGGGCAATGTCATCGTCGAGCGACAGCCTGCCCTCACCGACCAATTGGAGGATCAACGTGGCCGTGAAGGCCTTTGTCTGGCTCCCGATCTTGTACTGCATCCAGGGTTGGAGTGGCGTCGAGGTCGAGAGATTCGACAATCCCCGTCCCCTGACCCAATTGCCCTCCGGGCTGTGTATGGCCACCAGCACGCCGGGGGCGCGTGTG
>DATMMO010000402.1:0-6090 GCA_035569695.1 Acidimicrobiales bacterium
AGGTCATGGAACTCGAGCCGTCCCCCGCTTCGCCGTTCCTCGGCTCCCCGCACGGTGAGGGCCCGGATGGCCGGGATCAGATACGAGAGTGCGGACAGGGCGCTGGCTTCGATCACCGCTGTCCGGGCCGTCTCGGCCGAGCGCAGCATGTCCCGGACCTCGCCGATCGGACGCACCCAGTTGCCCTTCTGGCCCTGGTGGTAGGTCAGGGGTCTCGAGTTGACCAGCAGTTGCAGCATTTCGAGATCCGAGGACGCAGAGCCCAGAGCCTGGCGAAAACGGCCCAGGCCGGAGATGTGTCGAGCCAGTCGGTCGTCGTCGGCCGTGCAGTGCTGCTCGCACGCCAAAGCCGCGGCGTCGAGCTGCTCGATGACTGGCCCGGCATCGATCACATTGAGCGATCCTTCAGGGTTGTCGTCGTCGACGAGCAGGTCCCAGTTCTGGTTGAACTGCTCGGCCGCGGTGCGCAGCTGCTCCACCCGGATCCCGCACACGAACGCCCGGGTCAGCGCCGGGGCCAGCGAGGCGTCATCGAGGAGCTCATCCACGAAGGCGGCCCACCGGTCGTCGAAGGCCACCGCCGAGCGACCCTCGTCGAGCACGTCGAACGTGGGCGGTAGCCCGGCCTCGAAGGGGTGGGCGGCCAGGATCCGCTGGGCGAAGCCGTGCAGGGTGCTGATGGGGGCGCTGTCGATCTCCTCCACGGCGGCGTGGGCGCGGGCCCGGCGCTGCTCCAGCTCGGCGGAGTCGAGGGATCCGAGCTCGAGCGGGTCGAGCAGGCCCTCGGCCACCAGGGCCTCTTCGTTCCCGACGGCAGCCTGCTCCAGCGCCTCGTAGACGCGGTCGCGGAGCTCGGCTGCAGCCGCCTCGGTGAAGGTGATGGCGGCAATCCGGCTCAGCCGGACGCCGCCCGATGTGACCAGGGCCAGCACCCGCCCCACCAGGGCTGTGGTCTTCCCGGTCCCGGCGCCCGCCTCGACAAAGAGCGATCGGTCGAGCCCGGCCAGCACCTCGGCCCGGGCCGGGGCGTCGCTGGCCTGTGGCTGCTCGTCGATCGGGTCGACCGATTCGAGGATGACGATCTCGTCGGATAGTTCGGCGGAGATCGCTTCGATGAGGTCGGCTGGGTCGGCCGGGTCGGCGGTGTTGGCTCGGTCGGCCGGGTTGGCCGAGTTGGCTAGGTCGGCCGGGTCGGCTGGGTCGGCTGACCCGATCAAGTCGAAACTGAGCTGGGTCATGACAGTCCCGGCAGCGTGCGGGCCGTTCCCTCGGTCAGGGCTACGTAGTCCGTCAGTTCCGGTGCTCGCCGCACCTTGGACCAGGAGGCCTCACGGTCACCGGGGCACATGGCCTCGAAGTGGCAGAACTTGCAGTGCTTGTTCTTCTCGCCCGGGCGGGCCGGGAACAACCCGTCTTCGACCCCGTCCACCAGGACCGTCACCACGTCCACGAATTGCTCGACGGCCGAGGCGTCGAGATCGTAGGCGATCTGCTCGAAGTTCCCCCGCTCGCTGATGAACCAGTAGGCCACCCGCACCGGAACATCGCCGAGCCGGCTCCGGGCGGCGAGCCCGTAGACGGGAAGCTGGAGCTTGGTGCCCCGAGCCAACGGGTCGATGCCGTGCTCGTCGAAGCCCCACTTGCCCCCGGTTTTGTAGTCGATCACCGACGCGGAGCCGTCCGAAGCCACGTCCACCCGGTCGGCGTACCCCTTGAAAGTCACGGTCCTCCCGCCACTGAGCTCGAGGCCGACCGGTTCCCCGTGCCCGGGCCCGAACCGCAGCTCGACCCGCTCGGGCACCAGCCCGCCCTGGGCTCGGTAGGCATCGTCCGCCACCAGGAACTGGTGGAGCTCACGCACGATGGTGGCGCGGTCCAGGCCCCAGAGCAGTGGGCGGCCGGTCAGCCCCTGGTCTTCGTAGTCGGTGAACATCCGCTGGGCGATGGCATCGAGCCGCTCATGATCCTCCGCCGACCACGAGGCGGTCGGCGCGATGCGTTCACCCCGAGGCAGGCGGAGCTGGGCGGTGATGAACTCCTCCACAATGGCGTGGACCAACGTCCCCTTGGTGCTGGGCTCGATGCTCAGGATGGACTCCGGTCGGTCCTGCACCTCGATGCGCAGCACCCGTTCCATCAGGTACCGACGGGGGCACTCGGCATAGGTCTCGAGGCTGGTGGGCGAGAGAGCGTCGGCACCGGGGTCAGCGGGCGAGGGGACGTCACCGCGGATGTGGCCGTCGAACCGGGTGAACCGCTCGATCCTCCGGGCCCGCCGGACCTGAAGGCCGGTGCCGAGCACCGGCTCCAGCTCGGCCAGGTAGTGGGTGTTGATCCGATTCCCGGCATCACCCCAGGCCAGGAGCTCCCGAAGGTCCCTGTCGGCCAGGGACATGGGCTCGCCGGCAGTCCGCACCGCCGCCGTGAACGAGGGGATCACCTCGTAACCGTCGAAGGGGGCCAGGTGCTCTACGTCCCGGCTGAACAGGCGTCGCTCGCCACCCTCGAGGGCGGCCAACGTATCGAGTAGCCAGCGGGCGGGTCGCTGTTCGCGCCCCCGGCGCTGGTCACCGCGCGCATAGGAGAGCACCCGGACCGGGGCGCCGGCCAGGGCGGCCAGGTAGTCCCGGCGCTCGTCGTGGGCCCGGCGGCCCCGCAGGGGGATGTCGGAGCCCGCCGCGCTGCGCTCGGCGTCGGGGAGCAGGGGGTCGTCGCTGGCCCGGGCTGGAAACGAGCCGTCGATCATGCCCAAGACGAAGATGGCGTCGAAGTCGAGCGCGGTGAGCCGGCGGACGGGTCCGACGAACACGCCGGCCCCGAAGCGGGAGGTCTGCGGGGCCAAAGCCTCGAGCTCGACCACCACTGCCTGGCGAAAGGCAGCGCGGTCCGGGGCCCCCTCCAGCTGGTCGAGGACGGCCAGCCCGTCTGCGGCGTCGCGGATGGCCGTCAGCGCCTCTTCCTCCTCGGTGGGCCAGGGGTCTCGCTCGGTCGGCCGACCGAGGTAGGTGTCGGAGAACGAGGTCAACCAGATCGACCACTCCCGCCACGTGCCTGGGGTCTCACGCAGCCGATCGGCCAGAGTCTCAACAAACTCGAGCAGGTTCCTGGCCCGCTGCTGGTCGTTGCGCAACCGGCCGCGCCGGCTGGGCGGGGCATCGATTCCCGCCGGTCCGTCGAGCTCGGCCACCCGCTCCTCTCGCTCGGCGATGAGCGCCTCCAGGTGGTGCCGCCAGTTCTCCAGGCCGGCGGTGACTCCGGCTTCACGTGAGAGGAGGTCCCACGCCGTGGCGTCGACCGGTCGCCCGTGGTGGAGGACGGGCCCGCTCGCCACCCAGGCCATGACCTCATCCCGGCGCCACCCCCGCTCCTCCAGTTCGAAAGCCCCGAGCACCGTGCGCCCGGCGACCGTGGTGGCCAGCGTCTGGCTGCTCACCCCGTTGAACGGGATCCCGGCCGACGCCAGGGTCTCGCGGACCAGGCGGTCGTAGGGGCCCGCCCCGCCATAGGTGATGGCCATGCGTTCGAAGCGGGTGCCCTGGCGACGCCGTTGCATCACGTCCCGAATCACCATGCGGACCTCGACGTCGGCCGTGGGCGCGCTGACCACCCGCGTCCCCTCGACCGGATGGCGGATCGGGATCGGGCTCGAAGCACCGGGCAATCGGGAGAGCAGCTCCCGGGCCGACTCGTCGGCCGTTTCGTCACCGGTCATCCCAACCAGCACCGTCACCGGCAGGTGGGCGGACAGGGCCCTGATCAACCGTTCCTCATGCGGGGAGATCTGAAGGGGTAGGTAGACGATGATCGGACCGGTCTGTTCCATGATGGACCCAGCCCCAGCCCCCGCTCCGGCTCCGGCCGCAGCCCCAGCCCGAGCCCCAGCCCCAGCCCCAGCCCCGGTCCGTTCCAGGACGTCGACCGCGGTATCGACCAGCTGGCCATCGTCGAACCAGGCTTCGCCCAGGTTGGACCGGATGGCCTCCACCAGCTCCACCACCGCAGCCGCCCGGGGGCTCGATCCGGCCAGCCGGCGGAGCGAGGCCGTCGACGCGCCGGTCAGGTCGCGATAGGCGTCAGCCAGCGCCCGGGTGGTGGCCGGATGGTCCTTGACCGCTCGGAACATGGACGGGGCCGCCGCCGACAGCGTTGAGTGGACGACGGCACGCACCACCGCTTGGGTGGCGGGCGACTTGTTCGACGCTGCGATCTCCGCCGAGGCGATCTGCTCGGCCAGCCCGGTCACCGTGGTGATGAAGCGGACGTTGACGACGCCCAGACGGCCGTCGGGGCCGGACGGACCCAGGTCGCCCGAGGCCAGCAGGCGCCGGGTGGCCAGCCCGATCCTGCCCCACCCCACCACGACGGTGACCGGAGCCAGCGGATCGTCTCGCTGCGCGGCTGCGATCTCGGCTCGCAGGGCCTGGCTCGCCTCACGTCCAAACGGAACGGTCCTGGTGGCCAACATCAGGGTCACATCGTAGGTACCCGGTGTGACAGCGAGCGGAGACCGGAAGGTCAGACCGCCCGCCACTGGTGGGCATCGTGGTCGTCGTCCTCGTCTTCCAGGGCTTCCATCGGATCGATGGGCGGAAGCTGACGCAGGGACTGACCCCCGAGCTCGGGCGACTGCAGGGCGCGTGGGACGGCGTCGACGGTGATCGACGGTGCGATGTCCTTGTCGCCCGTACCGATCACTCCCATGTCGGCGAAGCGCCGGGCGGTGACCAAGACGCGACCCTCCAACGAGCCCACTGCCTTGTTGTACGCAGCGACGGCGCCGTTGAGGCCCTTGCCCACACTGGTGAAATGGTCCCCGAGCACGGAGAGGCGCTGGTAGAGCTCGGCCCCGAGCTGCTGGACCTCCCGGGCGCTCTCGGCCATCGCATCCTGTTGCCAGCCGTAGGCCACCGCTCGGAGCAGGGCGATGAGCGAGGTGGGTGTGGCCAGGAGCACGTGATTGGCCACGGCGTGCTCCATCAGGCCGGGGACGTGCTCCAGGGCCGTGGTCAACAGGGGGTCGCCGGGGACGAACGCCACCACGAACTCGGGCGACGGGTCGACCTGCTTCCAGTACTCCTTCTTGGCCAGGGCGTCGACGTGGGCCTTCAACTGTCGCCCGTGATTGGCCAGGTGCATCCGACGCGTCGTCTCGTCTTCGGCCTCATTGGCGTCCAGGAATGCCTGCATGGGCACCTTGGCGTCGACGGCCACGTTCTTGCCCCCGGGAAGGTGGACCACCATGTCGGGCCGGAGCCGGCCCTGATCGGTGCTCGACGTCACCTGCTCGTCGAAGTCGCAGCGCTCCAACATGCCCGCCATCTCGACCACCCGCCGGAGCTGCAACTCACCCCAACGGCCCCGGGTCTGGGGGGCACGAAGCGCGGTCACCAGGCTTCGGGTTTCCTTTTGGAGGTGGTCGTGCGACGTCGACAGTTGCTGCATCTGCTCGGTCAGCGAGGTGTAGGCCCGCTGGCGCTCGACCTCCAGGCGGCGCATCCCGTCGTCGTATTTGCCCAGCTGCTCGCCGATGGGCTTGAGCAACTGCTCGATCGCCTCCTGGCGTTTGCCCAGCTCGCCCTCGGCCGCCTGCCGGGTCTCGTTGAGCTTGATGTCGGCCAGCTGGAGGAACTGCTCGTTGTTCCTCTGCAGCGCCTCGCCCGACAGCCGGGCGAACTCACCGGTCAGCTGCTGGCGGGTCTCCTCGAATCCCGCCGCCCGCTCCTGATTGATCGTCAGTTGATACTCGAGTTGGGCGGTGAGGCGGGCCGTTTCCGCCCGAGCCGTCGCCGTCAGCTGTTGCTGGGCCGCGTGCTCATCGGTCAGCCGCCGATTGGAGGCGACGGCATCGGCCAGTCGGGCTTCGGCGGTCCGCGATCGGGCCACGTGCCCCGAGCGCACCAGCAGGCCGACGACCACGCCAGCGACCACACCGACCAGGAGCCCGATGATCAGTCCTGAGATCATGCCCGCGCCCCGATCGGGTGAGCCTTGGCTCCGTCATGATGGATAGGACTGGTGGACTGGTTTTCCATGCGTGCTCGCCCTTGTCTCGTCGCCGTGTGTGCGTGCGTGATCTGGTCGTCACGTCGG
>DATMMO010000403.1:0-3668 GCA_035569695.1 Acidimicrobiales bacterium
GTCTGCTCCTGCTGGCCATCTACTCCACGGTCATCGGGATGGTGACGGAGGTGGAGGTGCTGCGGGCGCTGGGCGAGGAGCCGACGGCCCGGTCGCTGGTCAAGCGGCGCACCGAGATCCTCGAGTTCCTCCGGTCGGCCCTGGTGACCGACGCCGCCTGAGTCGCCCGTGCGCCATGGCCCATGGCCGGCGCGGCCTGACCGGCCAGGTGGTGCAGCCCGCACGTCCGGCCGGCATTGACCGGCTGGTGCGGCCTCAATCGTTCTTGGTCGTGGATTTCTTGGCTGTCGTCTTCTTGGGCCGCCGGGCCGGGGGAGCCGGCTTCGGCTTGGGCGGTGGTCGCGGCGGGGTGTAGCGCTTGTTTGCCTCCGGGCGTTTGGGCCCGGTCGTGTTCCCCGCTTTGGCCTTTCGGGACCCCGATCCCGAGCGCGATCCCGAAGCTCGACTGCTGGTGTTGGCCGAGCGTGGCCGGGCCGCTCGTTCGGCCCGAAGCTCCTGGGTCCGCTGACGCTGGATCCGACTGGACCGATAGAGCAGCCAGAAGGCAAGAGCCCAGAAGGGGAGGGCGAGGACGAAGCTGTTGGTCGAAAAGCCGGCACCGGCGAAGAACACCACGAACCCGACCAACGCCCGGCGACCGACAAGGGTGGCTACCAGGAGCAGGGCCCCAGCGGCCAGGCCGACGAGCAGCATGGTCTGAGGCGTGAGCTCACCTTTGGCCAACCGGAAGTGCTTGTTGCTCGTCTCGGACACATAGATGGCGATGCCGAATCCGGCGGCGACGACGGCGGAGGCGAACGAGAACAGCCTCTCCCGGTCGTTCAACATGTAGATGGCGCGCTTGGCATCCCGTTCGGACATGGGAGCGCCGTCGGTGGATCGAGGAGTGCGCGTCAGTCGCTGTGTGCTGGACCGGACCCACTCCATGGCGCTCTGGGCGCGGGTGGGTGCTTCGGGCTCCTCGTCGAACTCGTCGTCGTCGTAGTCGTCGTAGTCGTCGTAGTCGTCCTCGTACTCCGACTCTCGGTCCTTGCTCATCGGTTGCAGGTTACCGGGCGGGGGAGGGGCTCTTCGTCGGGCCGGGGTGCTGGTTGTCGCTCCCGGCGACCGGCGATACGGTCCCTGACATGGACTTCAGAACCGAGTCGGTGTCCGAGTTGGCTGATCAGGTCCGGAAGGGGGATCGGTCAGCTCGGGACCTGGTAACCCACGCCCTGGCCCGGATCGAGGCCGACAACCCCCGACTGAACGCCTTTGTGGCCGTGAACGGGGAGCGGGCCCTGGCTGCCGCAGAGTCCATCGATCGGCGGGTGGCCTCGGGCGGTGACCCCGGGCCGCTGGCCGGGATCCCGATCGGGGTCAAGGACCTCGAGGACGCGGCCGGGTTCGTGACCACCCTCGGCTCGCCCCTGTTGGCCGAGGCCGATCCGGCCCGAGTCGACTCGCCGCTGGTGGCTCGGCTGACGGCGGCCGGGTGCGTGGTGGTGGGCAAGACCAATACTCCCGAACTGGGCTGGAAGCCCGACACTGACAATGGCCTCTTTGGTCCCACCCTCAACCCGTGGAACCTGGAGCACACCCCGGGTGGCTCATCGGGAGGAAGCGCTGCGGCCATTGCCGCCGGCATGGTGCCCTTGGCCACCGGGTCGGACGGCGGCGGTTCGATCCGGATTCCCGCGGCCTGCTGTGGACTGTCGGGCATGAAGGCATCGATGGGTCGGGTGCCGATGGGAGGTTCCGATGCTCCGGCATGGCCGTATCTCTCGACCAAGGGGCCCTTGGCGCGCCGGATGGCCGATGTGGTCGCCGCGTTGGAGGTGGCGGTAGGCCCCGACCCGTCTGACCTCAATTCGCTCCCGCGAGCCGAGGCATCGTGGACCGCGGCCATCCACGAGCCACAGCTGCCCTCCCGGGTCGCCTGGTCGCCGACTCTGGGTTACGGCGAGGTCGACGCCGAGGTACTGGCTATCTGCCAGCGGGCCGTGGACACGATGGCGTCGATGGGCACGGAGGTGGTCGAGGTCGACACCGTCTTCGATGAGGACCCCCTCGACGACTGGCTGGCGCTGACCGGGGTCTACAACCTCCGAACGCTCGAGTCGATGCCGGATGGTCCGGGACGTGATCGCATCGATCCCATCTTGAAGATGCTCGCTGACGGCGCTGCGTCTCTCAGTGCCTTGGACGTCCTGCGGGCCGAGGACCTCTGCCACCATCTCAACCTGCGGCTGGTCGAGTTGTTCCACGACGTGCGCTTGTTGGTCACCCCGACGACGGCGGCTGCATCGCCCCCGCGATCATTGGAGGGAAAGGGCATGATCAACGGAACGCCCACCCTCAATTGGGTCCAGTTCACCTATCCGTTCAATATGACCCGATCCCCGGCGGCCTCGATCTGCGCCGGGCTGACCAAAGCCGGATTGCCGGTGGGACTGCAGTTGGTCGGTCCCCAGCATGGCGATCTCGTCGTCCTGCGCTCGGCTGCGGCATTGGAGGAGGCGATCGGGTTCGACCAGCTGGCTCCAGTGTGAGCCGGGCGCCCGAGCCGACATCGGGCCAACTACGGCGCCCGGCCGGACTACCATGACCGTCTGCATCGAGGTGGCCAAATGGCCGCCCAGCGACAAGGGCGTTTAGCTCAGTTGGTTAGAGCGCAGCCTTCACACGGCTGAGGTCGGAGGTTCGAGTCCTCTAGCGCCCACCAGATCTCCCAGGGCGCGAACCTTCGCCGGTTCGCCGCTCCGGTCCTGAACCAGGGAAGCCCGCCGTGACAGATCAGGGCAGAACCGCGGCAGACTCGAGTTCCGCTCGGAGTTGGCATGACGAGCGGAACAGGACGGTCTGGATCCCCAGGCTGTTGGCCGTCTCGAGGTTCTCCCTCCTATCGTCAATCATCAGCGTCGTCCTCGCCGTCAAGCCAAAACGGTCGAGCAGTCGCCTGAAGATGATGGGATCGGGCTTCGCCACCCCTTCCCGACCGGAGACGACGGTGCCGTCAAACCAACTGAGGAACGCGAATCGCTCAAGGCGGAGCGGATACGTCTCCGCCTCCATGTTGGTCAGGGCGTAGCACGGCAGGCCGGTTTCTCTTACTGTTCGGAGGACTTCCACCGATCCCGCGTCGACGCCACCGATCATCTCCTCGCTGCGTCTCGACCATGCCCAGATCAAGTCGGAAAACTGGGGATGCCGGGAGGCGAGTTCGGCGCATGACGGCGCCGTCGGCACGCCCCGATCGTGGGGGGCGTGCCATGCCGGCGAGCAGATCTCGGCCAGAAACCATTCCATCTGGGCCTCATCCGCGAACAACTTGCGGTACAGGTGCCGAGGGTCCCAATCGAGCAGGACCCCGCCGATATCGAAGACCACCGCCTTGACCGAGGGCTGCTCGTCACACGTGTGAGAACGCACATCAGTTATGGTAGTTTGAACACTATGGATGTGCCAACTCGGCAACAGATGATCATGCAGGCCCTTCGCCAACGCAGTCCGGTGTTGGTGGGGGAGCTGGCCGCCGCACTGGAATGCTCCGAGATGACCGTACGGCGTGACCTCGAGTCCCTGGAGCGCAGTGGGGGCCTGCGGCGTGTGCACGGCGGAGCCACCAGCGTCTTCCTCAGTGCCGAGGAGACCCCGTACGGCATTCGGGCCCTCGAGTCCCATGAGGC
>DATMMO010000404.1:0-2809 GCA_035569695.1 Acidimicrobiales bacterium
GTCACGTCGAGGGCGGCGCCGGCGATGGATCCCCGGGCCAGGGCCTCGACCAGGGCGTCGGTGTCGACGTGGCGCCCCCGGGCCACGTTGACCAGCCAGGCGCGCTCGTCCATGTGGTCCAAGGCGGCCGCCCCGATGATCCCCGGCGTCTCGGGGCTGAGGGCCAGAGCCAGGAACACGACCAGCGACCCGGCCAGGGCATCGTGCAGCTCGGCCAGGGGCAGCGTCCGGCTCGCTCCCGGCATGGGGTCGGCACTCCGACGGACGACGGTGGTGTGGACCCGGAAGGGAGCCAGGTGCTGGAGCAGCGTGCCGGTGATGCCGCCGGCGCCGAGGATGGTCACCCGCTCGTCGTACAGGCTGGTGCCCCCCTGGGTGCCCCAGCTGCGGGCTCGGACCCGCTCGGGAACCAGGCGAAGGCCGGCCAGGGCCAGGGTCAGGGCGTGTTCGGCCACTGGCTCTGCGTACGCGCCTTTGGCGCACGTCCAGGTGAACCGGGCATCGAGCAGGCCGGCTTCCACCACCCGCTCGATGCCGGCCGAGGGGAGCTGGATCCACCGGAGGTCCGGGGCATCCGACAACACGGCGGCGAGGGCATCCATGTCGTGGCCGAGCCAGATCAGACCCTCGGGACGTCCGTCGACTTCGACAACCGTTCCTCCACCCGACCGCACGGCGTCGAGGGCGAAGGAGGCGGGACGGGGGGCGACGGCGATGCGGGGGGCGACCATCGAGGTCAGGCTAGTCAACCGCGCCGTTTCGACCCTGGGGCAGCCCTGCGCCAAACCGGTGGACCGTGCGCTAGACCGGTGGGCATGGAGCTACGTATCTTTCTCGAGCCACAGCAGGGCGCCACCTACGACCAGCAGCTGGCCGTGGCCCAGGGGGCGGAGCGCCTGGGGTTCGACGCCTTCTTCCGGAGCGACCACTTCCTGACCATGGCGGGCGACGGCCTCCCCGGGCCCACCGATGCGTGGATCACGCTGGCCGGTATCGCCCGGGAGACCAGTCGCATCCGGCTGGGCACGCTGTTGACCTCCGCCACCTTCCGGCTGCCCGGCCCCTTGGCCATCACCGTGGCCGAGGTGGACGCCATGAGCGGCGGGCGGGCAGAGCTGGGGCTGGGTGCGGGATGGTTCGACGGTGAGCACACCGCCTACGGCATCCCCTTCCCCCCGACGGGCGAGCGCTTCGACCGGCTGGAGGAACAGCTGGCCATCATCACCGGGCTGTGGACCACGCCGGTGGGGAGCCGCTTCGACCACGACGGGAAGCACTACCAACTGGTGGACAGCCCGGCCCTGCCCAAGCCGGTCCAGCAGCCTCGCCCGCCGGTCGTCGTGGGCGGACACGGGCCCACTCGCACCCCGAGGCTGGCCGCCACCTACGCCGACGAGTTCAACATCCCCTTCTCCCCCACCGACTTCATGACCGCCCAGTACGGCCGGGTGTCCGAGGCCTGCGAGGCCATCGGGCGCGACCCGGCGTCGATGGTGCTGTCGGCCGCCCAGGTGGTGTGCTGCGGCCAGGACGGCGCCGAGGTGGAGCGGCGGGCGGCGACCATCGGACGGTCGGTCGAGGACCTCACCGCCAACGGCCTGTGCGGGACGCCGGCCGCCATCGTGGACGGTCTGGGCCGGTTGGCCGAGACGGGGGCGACCCGCACCTACCTCCAGTTCCTCACGCTCGACGACCTGGACCACCTGGCCCTGCTGGGCGAGGAGGTCCTCCCCCAGGTGTCGGGCTGAGGCCCATTTCGAGAAGCGGGGTCATCGAGCCGCGGGCTCGGGGACGGGCTGTGGGGGGACAGGCCCGACATAGCGCGCCGCGGGACGGATGAGCCGATTGTGGGCGGCCTGTTCGACCACGTGGGTGGTCCACCCGATGGTCCGGCTGGCGGCAAAGGTGGGGGTGAACATGTCCCGGGTGACCCCGCAGGCGGCCATGACCACGCCGGCATAGAACTCGACGTTGGCGTAGAGACCGCGACCGGGCTTCAGCTCGGCCAGCACGTCGACCACCGTCTGCTCCACCTGGGTGGCGAAGTCGACCAGGGGAGCGTCCATCTGGCGCGCCACGTCCCGGAGGAACAGAGACCGCGGGTCATCGGTCTTGTACACCCGATGGCCGAACCCCATGATCCGGCCGCCGTGCTCGACGGCATGGCGCACCCAGGCCTCAGCGTCCTCGGGCGTGCCGATGGCATCGAGCATGTCGAGGGCCCGACTGGGGGCCCCGCCGTGGAGGGGGCCGGACAGGGCGCCGATGGCCCCGCAGATGGCGGCGGCCAGGTCGGCGCCGGTGGAAGTGATGACCCGGGCCGTGAAGGTGGACGAGTTGAAGCCGTGGTCGATGGTCAACATCATGTACTGCTCGAGGGCCCGGGCCTGGGCCGCGGTGGGCTCGACTCCGGTGAGCATCCACAGGTAGTTGGCGGCGTAGGCCAGATCGGACCGGGGCGGGATCACGGCCAGCCCCTGTCGCAACCGGTAGGTGGCGGTCAGGATGGTGGGGACCAGGGCGCACAGCTGGAGGGCCTGTTGGGCCAGCTGGTGCGGGTCGCCGTCGTGGGTGGGCTGCCACCCCAGCTCGCCCCCGAGCACCGACACCGCGGTGCGGAGCACGTCCAGCGGCTGGCCCAGGCCGGCCAGGGCGGGCAGCAGCGCCGAGAGCCCGGGTGGGATCGATCGGAGCTCGGCCGTGCGCCGGGCGAAGGCCTCGGATTGGGGGCCATCGGGAAGGGCGCCCTCGGCCATGAGGAACCACACGTCCTCCAGCGACCGGGTGGCGGCCAGCTCGACGGCCGAGT
>DATMMO010000405.1:0-15347 GCA_035569695.1 Acidimicrobiales bacterium
TGAGGCCCGTTTCCGGCCCCGGCCCACGTCGACCAGGGTGCCGACCAAGGAGCGCACCATCTGGTGGCAGAAGGCGTTGGCCTCGATCTCGAAGGCCAGCAGGGACCTGTCGGCCGGCAGCAGGGCGGCATGGCCGACCTGGGCGACGGGCGAGGTCCGGGCCCCCCGGCCGCCGGATCCGCCTCGGGCCCCATCGCCGTCCACCACCGACCACCGGGCCTCGATCACCCGCCGCATGATGGGATCGTCGGCCGATGTGCCGGGAACCCGTCGGCAAAAAGCGCGAAAGTCATGCTCCCCCAACAGGGCATCGGCGGCGGCAGCCATGGCCCGGAGATCGAGCCGCTCGGGCACATGCCACGCGAGGCCGGCCAGCAGGGGGTCGGCCACCGGCGCGTTGACCACCAGATAGCGGTAGCGACGGGCCGTGGCCGAAAACCGGGCGTCGAACCCTGCGGGGGCGGGCCCCGCCTCTCGCACCACGATGGCCGGGCCCAGCTGCCGGTTGCACGACCGCACCAGGACCTCGGGATCCAGGCCGGTGGCGAGGGACGCCGGGAGATCCACGTGGACCACCTGGTCCTGGGCGTGGACGCCGGTGTCGGTTCGCCCCGCGCAGGTCAGGGTCAGGGTCGACCGGGTGACCCGGCCCAGGGCGGCGGCGAGGGCCCCGGCCACCGTGGCCTGGCCCTTCTGGGCGGCAAAGCCGTGGAAACCAGACCCGTTGTAGGCCACCCGGAGGCGCCAGCGGACCGTGTCCTGTTCGTCGGGCCCTGCGGTTTCGTCAGACCCCCCGGGAGGGGGGACCTGGCTCAAACCAGTTCGATGCGGGCCATCGGGGCGTTGTCGCCCTGACGGTTCCCGAGCTTCAGGATGCGGAGGTACCCACCGGGCCGGTCGGCATAGCGGGGACCGATCTCCTCGAACAGCTTGTGGGCCATGTCCTTGTCCCGGATGAACGCCACCACCTGGCGGTGACGGTGGAGGCCGCCTTTGGCCGCGGCGGTGATGCACTTCTCGGCCACCGGCCGCAGCGCCTTGGCCTTGGCCTCGGTGGTGACCAGGGACTCCGCCGCAATCAGCGAGGCCACCAGGTTGCCCATCATGGCCTTTTGGTGAGCCGAGCTGCCGCCGAAGCGACGGCCCTTCTTCGGGGTTCCGAGCATGACGTCAGTCCTTCACCCGCAGGGACAGGCCCCGCTCGTCGAGCTTCTGGAGCACCTCGTCCAGCGACTTCTGCCCAAAGTTGGTGATGTTGAGCAGGTCGTCGAGGGTGCGGTCGACCAGCTCACCGATGGTGTTGATCTGGGCCCGCTTGAGGCAGTTGCGGGGACGCTCGGTCAGGTCCAGGTCCTCGATGCGGAGATCGAGGTCCGGCGAGCCGGTGCCCACCGTGCCCACTTCGCCCAGCTCCAGGCCCTGGGGAGCGTCTTCCAGGTCGGCGACCAGGCCCACCAGAGTGCGCAGGGTGTCGCCGGCCGAGGCCAGCGCCTCACGGGGGCTCAAGGAGCCGTCGGTCTCGATGTCGAGGACCAGGCGGTCGAAGTCGGTCGACTGCTCCACCCGGACGGGCTCGACGGTGAAGGCCACCCGGCGCACCGGGGAGAAGATGGCGTCGACGGGGATGACCCCGATGACCGACGACCGCTTGTTCTTGTCGGCCGACGAGTAGCCCCGGCCCCGCTCCACGGTCAGGTCCACGGCCAGGCGCCCCTTGCTGTTCAGCGAGGCGATGTGCTGAGCCGGGCTCAGGACCTCGACGTCTGCGGTGACCTGGATGTCACCGGCGGTGGCGTCGCCGGGGCCCCGCTTGTCCAGGCGAACGGTCACCGGCTCGTCACTGTGCACCTTGAACAGCACGTCCTTCAGGTTCAAGAGGAGGTCGGTGATGTCCTCTTTGACCCCCGGCAGCGTGGTGAACTCGTGCAGGGCCTCGTCGAAGCGCACCTGGGTGACCGACGCTCCGGGGATCGAGGACAACAGGGTGCGGCGCAGGGAGTTGCCCAGGGTGTGGCCAAAGCCGGGGTCGAGAGGACCGACGGCAAACCGCTGCCGGTTGTCCTCTGGCTCGCCGATGGCTTCGACGGTAGGTCGTTGGATGATGAGCATGCTGATCGTGGCTCCTCGACTCTGTGTATTGCTCAGGTCTGGTGCTAGTGGGCTGTGTGGTGCTGGATGGCTCGGCGCCGGTCTCGGCGCGCGGGGTGCTGCCGTGGTCCTACTTGGAGTACAGCTCGACGATGAGCTGTTCTTGAACGGGCTCGTCGATGTGCTCGCGCAGGGGGAGCGAGAACACCTTCACCGCGAACTTGTCCCCGACCGTCTCCAGCCAGGGCGGGAGCTGCCGATCGAGGGTATCCATGTTCCGCCGGACCGGGAACAGCTCACGGGACGATTGCTTCAGGCTGATGACGTCGTCCTTGCGGACCCGGTAGCTGGGAATGGTGACCCGCTTGCCGTTCACCTGGACGTGGCCATGGCGCACGAACTGGCGGGCCTGGGACCGGCTGGCCCCCCACCCGGCCCGGAAGGCCACGTTGTCGAGACGGAGCTCGAGCATGCGCAGCAGGTTCTCGCCGGTAATGCCCGGGGCCCGGCTGGCCTCGCCGTAGAGGTTGCGGAACTGCTTCTCGAGCAGCCCGTAGATGCGGCGGGCCTTCTGCTTCTCGCGCAGCTGGCCCAGGTACTCCGAGCCCTGGCGCATGCGGTCGCGGCCGTGCTCACCGGGCGGATAGGCGCGGCTGTGACGGTCGGTGACCGCCTCAGAAACGGGGCATTTCATCGAGTAGCAGCGCTCTCCCTTCAAGAAGAGCTTGGTGCGCTCCCGGCGGCAAAGCCGGCAGACAGGTCCGGTGTATCTGGCCATATGTGTTTTCCTCTGATCCCTTCGATCTTCGCCCCGCTCAGACCCGGCGCCGCTTCTTGGGGCGGCAGCCGTTGTGCGGGATGGGGGTGACGTCTTTGATGCCGGCCACTTCGATGCCGGCGGCGGCCAGAGACCTGATGGCCGTCTCCCGGCCCGAGCCCGGTCCGCGGACCAGGACGTCGACCCGGCGGACACCGTGCTCCATGGCCTTTTTGGCGCAGGACTCAGCGGCCAGCTGGGCGGCGAACGGGGTGGACTTGCGCGAGCCCTTGAACCCGACGTTCCCGGCCGAGGCCCAGGCCAGCACGTTGCCCTCGGGATCGGCAATGGAGACGATGGTGTTGTTGAACGAGCTCTTGATGTGGGCGACGCCGAACGCGATGTTCTTGCGTTCCTTGCGACGGGGCCGACGGGCGGCGCCGGTGGCTTTGGTGGGCTTGGCCATTACTTGCGGACCTTCTTCTTGCCGGCGACCGTCTTCTTCGGTCCCTTACGAGTACGGGCGTTGGTGTGGGTGCGCTGGCCGTGGACGGGCAGGCCCTTGCGATGGCGGACGCCCTGGTAGCAGCCGATCTCCATCTTCCGCTTGATGTCCTGGGACACGTCGCGCCGCAGGTCGCCCTCGACCTGGTAGTTGGCGTCGATGAACGTGCGCAGTCGGGTGACCTCTTCGTCGGTCAGGTCCCGAACCCGGGTGTCGGGACTGGTCTCGGTGGCGGCACAGATGTTCTGTGCCGTCGTCTGGCCGATGCCAAAGATATAGGTGAGAGCGATCTCCAGCCGCTTTTCGCGGGGGATGTCTACGCCGCTGATTCGAGCCACGCTGTCCTTCCTTCTTCCTTGCCCTAGCCCTGCCGCTGCTTATGGCGGGGGTTCTCACAAATGACCACGACCCGCCGATGGCGGCGGATCACTTTGCACTTCTCACACATCGGCTTGACGCTTGGTCGAACCTTCACGCTTCCGCACCTCTCTCACGAACTGCTCTTGCTGCACTGCCGCCACTGATGCCCGTGCTGCTCTGTCTTGCTGCTGATCTGCTGATCTGCTGATCTGCTGCTCTGCTCTTTCGCCTGCTGCTCTTTCGCCTGCTGCCCGTCCGCCGTGGCCCGGAAACCGGTGGGCTCACTTGTAGCGGTAGGTGATCCGTCCGCGAGCCAAGTCGTAGGGGGTGATCTCCACTTGCACACGGTCGCCGGGCAGGATCCGGATACGGTGCATCCGCATCTTCCCCGAGCTGTGCGCCAGTACCTTGTGGCCGTTTTCGAGCTCGACGCGGAACATGGCGTTCGGCAGCGGCTCGACGACGGTTCCCTCCAGCACGATGGCGTCTTCTTTGGGCTTGGGCAGGTGATTCTCCTAGAAACTCTGTTGTCCTGATCCACTCGCCCTTTGGGCCAGCGTGCAGCACGAAATCGACAAAATGTCGTTGCACTACACCGCCGTCGGCAGAGCACCAGAGGAGCGCTACCGGGAGCGGGATCGGCACGCCATCACACACCGGTGGCGAGCCGAAGGACTAGTTTAGCCCGTTGGCGGCAATTTGCCAGTTCGATGGGCCGATCCGGCCCCGGCAGGCACCACGATCGCCCTCTTCGGCCGTTTCCCGGGCCCCTCAGGGCCCACCCGGGACCACCCTGGGCCCGCTCACGGCAGGGTGAACACCTCCGGGCCGTCGTCGGTCACCGCGATGGTGTGCTCAAAATGGGCCGACAGCCGGCCGTCCGCCGTGACCACGCTCCACCCGTCGTCCAGCTGGATCGTCTGGGGGCTGCCCGCGTTGACCATGGGCTCGACGGCGAACACCATCCCCGTCTTGAGCATGGGGCCCGGGGTACCGGGCCAGTAGTTCGGCACCTGGGGATCCTCGTGCATGGCCGTGCCGATGGCATGGCCCACGTACTCACGGACCACGGTGAACCCGGCACGCTCCGCGACATTCTGGACGGCCCGGCCCACCTCGTTCAGCCGGTTGCCGGGGCGCATCTGTTCGATCCCCGACCACAGGCTGGCCTCGGTCACCTCCAGCAGGCGGGCGGCCTCGACGCTGATCTCCCCCACCCCGGCCGTGTAGGCGGCATCCCCGTGGTAGCCCTCGATGATGGCGCCGCAGTCGACGGACAGGATGTCCCCTTCGGCCAGCACCACCGATTCCGAGGGGATGCCGTGGACGATCATCGAGTTGGGCGAGGTGCAGATGACAGCGGGGAACCCGTGATAGTTGAGAAAGTTGGACTTGGCCCCCCGCCGCTCGAGGACGTCCCTGGCCACCTGGTCGATCTCGGCGGTGGAGACACCGGGACGAATGGCGGCCCTGGTCGCCTCGTGCATCTCGGCCACGACCTTGCCCGCCTTGCGCATCTTGTCCAGCTCGTCGGGGTTCCGTTTCACCTGTCCGACCCTACGGCGCGGCGAGTCCCGATCGTTCGGCTCGACCACATCAGGCCCCGCTTCATCGGGCTCCAGCACATCAGGCCCCGCCTCGTTGGGTTGGGCCTCATCGGGTCGGTCTCCCGCCCCGTCGGTCCCGATGGTCCTCGATCACCCGGACCAGGCGACGGGTCACCGAGTCGGGCGAGCCCGAGCCGTTGACCGAGGCCAGCTGGCTTCGGTCCCGGTACCACTCGATGAGGGGGGCGGTCTGGCGCTCGTAGATCTCCAGCCGGCGGGAGATCGCCTCTTCGCGGTCGTCCTCCCGCTGGACGACCTCGCCGCCGCACACATCACAGGTCCAGTTGATCAACGGGGGCGAGGAGACCGAGTAGTTGGTACCGCAGTCCACGCAGACCCGGCGGGCGGCCAGCCGGCGGAGCACCTGGGCGGTGGAGACCTCGATGTCGATGGTCAGGTCGAGATCCATCGGGGCGAGGAGGCCGGCCAGGGCCTCGGCCTGGGCCACGGTTCGCGGGCAGCCGTCCAGCACGAAGCCCCGGGCCCGGACATCGCCCTCGTTCAGGCGCTCGGAGACCATGTCCATGATGAGGTCGTCGCTGAGCAGCTCACCCTTGTCCATCAGGTCCTTGGCCTTTTTGCCCAGGGGGGTGCCCTGCTTGACCGCCACCCGCAACATGTCCCCGGTGGAGACATGGGGGACCACGTAGTGATGCGAGAGGCGCACGCACTGCGTCCCTTTACCTGCCCCCTGTTTGCCGAGGACAACGAGCCTGGCGCCTGGTACCACTTACTTGAGGAAGCCCTCGTAGTTTCGCATCATAAGCTGGCTATCGATCTGCTTCATCGTCTCCAGGGCGACGCCCGTAGCGATGAGGAGCGTCACTCCGTAGAACGGATAGCCGGTTATGTGCCAGGCAGCCATCAACAGGGAGGGCACCACGGCCACCGCGCCCAGGAACAGGGCGCCGGGCCAGGTGATCCGGTTGAGGATGTGGGCCAGGTAGCGCTCGGTGGGCAGTCCCGGCCGGATGCCGGGGATGTACCCGCCCTGCTTGCGAATGATGTCTGCCTGTTGGTGGGGGTCGAAGGCAACGTAGACGTAGAAGAACGTGAACAACAGGATAAGGACGAAGTACGAGAAGATGTACACCAGGCTGGTCGGGGTGATGTTGTGGTTCACCCAGGTCCGGAAGGCGGTGGACGGGATGATGTTCGACAAGAGGATCGGGATGTACAGCACCGAGCTGGCGAAGATGATGGGGATGACGCCGGACTGGTTGACCTTCAGCGGGATGTAGGTGTTGGAACCGCCGAGGGTCTTGCGACCAACCACCCGTTTGGCGAACGTGACCGGTATCCGGCGTTGGCCCTGGTCGACGAAGACGATCAGCACCAAGAGGGCCAGCGACACCACCAGGAGAACCCCGAACTTGAAGCGTCCACCTTCTTGCAGCACCGTGTTCATCCCCCCGGGGATGCCGGCCACCACGTTGGCGAAGATCAGGATCGACATGCCCTGTCCGATACCCCGTTGGGTGATCAATTCCGCCAGCCACATGACCATGGCCGTGCCGGCGGTGAGGGTCAGGACCAGAAAGCCCCCCCGCCAGATGGAGTAGTGGAGGATGAGGTCGATGTTCTGGTTCGACCCGAACAGGCCGCCGCCGCCCTTATGGAACAGGTACACCAGGCCGGTGGACTGCATGACGGCCAGAGCGATGGTCAGGTACCTGGTCGTCTGGGTCAACTTCTTCTGACCGACGGCACCCTGGTCGCGCCACTCCTCGAGCTTGGGGATCACCGTGGCCAGCAGCTGGATGATGATGCTGGCGGTGATGTAGGGCATGATCCCCAGCCCGAACACGGCCATGCGGGTGAGGGCACCGCCCGAGAACAGGTTCAGGAAGCCCAGCACCCCCGAGGACTTGGCCGCCGAGGTGACCTGTTGCACCTTGGAGAAGTCGATGTACGGCGCCGGGACGTTGGCCCCGAATTGATAGATGGCAATGACGGTCAGCGTGAACAGGACCTTCTTGCGAAGATCCGGAATACGGAAGATATTTGCCAAACTGGAGAGCATGCGAGCCCCTCGACGCCTTTCGGTCGGTCGATGCTACCGGTTGGTGAGGGCGTTACCCTTGGCGGGGGGTCGGCCGTTGCCAAAGGGCAGGGGCACGACGGTCACCGAGCCACCGGCCGCGGTGATGGCGGCTTCGGCCGACTTCGAGAAGCCGTGAGCCTCGACCCGCAGGGCGCGGGTCAGCTCTCCTCCTCCGAGGATCTTCACCAGGGCGTTCTTCTTCACTAGTCCGGCCGCCACCAGGGCGGCCAGGTCAGCGTGATCACCGTCGACGGCACTGAGGGCGCCCACGTTGACCGGGGTGTACTCCACCCGGAAGGGGTTCTTGAATCCGCGCAGCTTGGGAATCCGCTGCATCAACGGCAGCTGGCCACCCTCGAACCCTGCGGGGATCTTGCTCCTGGCCGCCTGGCCCTTGGTCCCTCGACCAGCGGTCTTTCCTCCCTTGCCGGCAATACCTCGACCGACACGGCGGCGCGGTCGGGTGGACCCGGCCGGGGGTCGTAGCTCATGAACCTTCATCGAGCACCTCTCTCGTCTTCACTGGCTGGGGTGACCTCGATCAGGTGGGGCACCCGGGCCAGCATGCCGCGGATCTCAGGCCGGTCGGGCAGCACGTTGGTGCGCCCGATGCCACGCAGGCCCAGGGCCCGCAAGGTACCCCGGTGCTTGGGCTTGGTGCCGATGCCCGAGCGCACCTGGGTGACGCGGATCCACCCCGTGGTGGTAGCCGGCTCGGTCGCTGTCGTCTCTGCCATGCTCAGCTCACCTCCGTGAACAGGTCGCCTTCACGGCGCCGCTCGCGGTAGGCCTGGAGCACGCCGCGGGGGATGACGTCCTCGGCCCGCTTGCCCCGGAGGGCGGCGATCTCGTCGGGTCGCTTCAGGCCCTTGAGGCCGGCGATGGTGGCGTGGGCCACGTTGATCCCGTTGGACGAGCCCAGCGACTTGGCCAGGATGTCCCGGATGCCGGCCATCTCCAAGATGGCTCGCGCCGCGCCGCCGGCGATCACACCGGTTCCGGGGGCAGCCGGCTTCAACATCACCCGACCGGCACCGCTTTCGCCCACGATGGGATGAGTGATGGTCTGGCCGGCCAGCGGCACCTCGAAGACGTTCTTGCGCGCCTCTTCGATGCCCTTTTGCACGGCCAGGCCCGCCTCTTTGGCCTTGCCATAGCCCAGCCCGACGTTGCCGTTCCCGTCACCCACCACCATGAGGGCGGCAAAGGAGAACCGGCGACCACCCTTGACCACCTTGGACACCCGGTTGACCCGGATGGTGCGCTCTTCGTATTGCAGTTCGGCCATCAGAACTCCAGTCCTTCGGCACGGGCCGCGTCCGCCAGAGCGGCGACCCGTCCGTGGTAGGTGAATCCGCCCCGGTCGAAGACCACGGTGGTGACACCGGCCGCTTTGGCGCGCGAGGCCACCAACGTGCCCACCGCCTTGGCCGCGTCGATGTTGCTGCCGGGCTTGCCCCGGAGGTCGCTCTCGACGGTGGAGGCAGCAGCGACGGTGCGCCCGGCCTGGTCGTCGATGAGCTGGGCCGAGATGTGCTTGTTGGAGCGGAAGACGGCCAGGCGCGGCCGTTCGGCGGTGCCCGTGATCCGGCGGCGGACCCGCGAATGGCGCCGGCGCCGGAGCTCCAGCTTGTGATCGGTTGCACGTCCCATTACTTCGCTGCCTTCCCTGCCTTGCGGACGACCCGCTCGCCGGCGTACCGGACTCCTTTGCCCTTGTAGGGCTCGGGCTTGCGGAGCTTCCGGATGTCGGCCGCCACTTGGCCGACCTTCTCCTTGTCGATCCCCTTCACGATGATGCGGGTGGGGGTGGGCACCTCGAAGGTCACGCCCTCGGGTGCGCTGACGTTCACCGGGTGCGAGTAGCCGAGGGCCAGTTCGAGAGCACCGGCGCCCTTGGGGATGGCGCGGTAGCCCACGCCGACGATCTCCAATTCCTTGGAGTAGCCGGCGGTCACGCCGGTGACCATGTTGGCCACCAACGAACGGGTCAGGCCGTGGAGGGCGCGGTTCTGACGCTGGTCGTCGGGCCGTTCCACCACCACCTGGTCCCCGTCCTGGCGGACGGTGATGGTGGCGGGCACCAGGCGGGCCAGCTCGCCCTGGGGTCCCTTGACGGTGACCCGGTTGCCCTCGGCCACGGCCACGGACACGCCCGAGGGCACGGGGATGGGGGATCGTCCGATGCGAGACATCAGCGATCACCCCCATAGCCGGCCTGACGGCCGGTCATGTGACAGCCGGCCTGACGGCCGGTCATGTGACGGCCGGCCGGGATGCCGGTGCCGTACAGAGCTCGGCTACCAGACATAACAGAGAACCTCCCCGCCCATGCGGCGCTTGCGGGCCTCACGGTCGGTCATCAAACCCTTGGACGTGGACACCACGGCCACGCCCATGCCGCCGAGGACGCGGGGCATCTTGTCGGCCCGGGCGTAGATGCGCAGGCCGGGCTTGGACACCCGCTTGATCCCCGAGATGGTCCGGGCGCGGTCCGGTGCGTACTTCATGATGATCTCGAGGGTCCGTCCCGGCTTGTCCGGGTTGTCGTTGACCTCGAAGCCGCTGATGTAGCCCTCGTCCACCAGGATGGCGGCCAGGGACTCCTTCAGCTTGGACCCGGGCATCTTCACCGTGTCGAAGTGGGCCGTGTTGGCGTTCCGGATGCGGGTCAGCATGTCGGCGATGGGATCGGTCATGGTCATCGGTCGTCTCCTCCCCTCACCAGCTGGCCTTGGTCACGCCGGGAATCTCGCCCGCGTGCACCATCACCCGCAGGCAAATGCGGCACAGGCCGAACTTGCGGTAGACGGACTTCGGACGGCCACACCGCCGGCAGCGGGTATACCCGCGAACCTTGAACTTCGGGGTGCGCTGTTGCTTCTCGATCAGAGCCTTCTTCGCCATGGGGTTACTGGTTCTCCTGTCGGAACGGGAAACCGAAAGCAGCCAGGAGTGCCCGGCCCTCGTCGTCGGTACGTGCTGTGGTGGCGATGGTGATATCCATGCCTCGGGTTGAGTCGATGCGGTCGTAGTCGACCTCGGGAAAGATGAGCTGCTCGGTGACCCCGAACGTGTAGTTGCCGTGGCCGTCGAAAGATCTCGGCGACAGGCCCCGGAAGTCACGGATGCGGGGGATGGCCGTGGCCACCAGGCGGTCGAAGAACTCCCAGGCCCGGTCGCCCCGGAGGGTCACCTTGGCCCCGATCTCCTGACCCTCCCGGAGCTTGAAACCGGCAATCGACTTCTTGGCCCGGGTGACCACCGGCTTTTGGCCGGTAATGGTCTCCAGGTCGGACATGGCTCCCTCGATGAGCGACTTCTGCTGGGTGGCCCGGCCGACGCCCATGTTGAGGACGATCTTGGTCAGGCGGGGCACTTCCATGATGTTGGCCAGGCCCAGGGACTCCTGGAGCTGAGCCCGCACCTCGTTGTCGTAGCGGTTCTTGAGCCGGGGACGGGTGGCGGTCACGGCGGTGGCCATCACAGATCACCCCCGCACTTGCGGCAGACCCGGACTTTGCGCCCGTTCTCGTCGATCCGCATGCCGATCCGGGTGGGACCGCAGGAGCCGCACACGATGGCCACCGAGGACACCGAGACGGGCATGAACTTGTCGATGACGCCGCCCTGCATGGTGGCGCGGGTCGGCTTGGCGTGACGCTTGGCCACGTGGACGCCCTCGACGATGACGCGGCCCTCGGAGGGGATGGCCCGGACGACGTCGGCCCGCTTGCCCCGGTCCTTGCCCGAGATCACCTGTACCTTGTCTCCCTTTCGGATTCGCATCACAACACCTCCGGTGCAAGTGAGACAATCCGCATGAAGCGCTTGTCGCGCAACTCTCGGCCGACCGGGCCGAAGATGCGGGTCCCACGTGGTTGTTGCTGGTCGTTGATCAAGACGGCGGCGTTCTCGTCGAAACGGATATAGCTGCCGTCGGGTCGACGCTTTTCCTTCTTGGTGCGGACGACGACGCACTTGACGACTTCGCCCTTCTTGACCGCGGCGCCGGGAATGGCGTCTTTGACCGTGGCCACGAAGACGTCACCGATGGTGGCGTAGCGGCGGCGCGAGCCCCCGAGGACCTTGATGCAGAGCACCTCTTTGGCCCCGGAATTGTCGGCGACCCGAAGTCGCGATTCCTGTTGGATCATCTCGCCCGCTCCAGCACTTCGCCCAGCCGCCAGCGCTTCAGCTTGGACAAGGGCCGGGTTTCGATGACCCGGACCCGGTCGCCCACCTTGGCCGTGTTGTCCTGATCGTGGACGTAGAGGCGCTTGGTGCGCTGCACCGTCTTCCCGTAGCGGGGATGGCGTACCCGTTCCACCACGGACACCACCACGGTGGCCTCCATGCCGTCGGAGACGACAGTGCCCTCACGGACCTTGCGGCGGTTCGCCCGCTCGTCGGTCGTCGACTCGTCGGCCATCAGCCCTCTTCCTCCACGTCTTTCACATCTTCGTCCGCGGCCTCGGCGGCGGCGCTCGCCGTCACGGTTGCCTTCGGTGCCGCCTTGTCCTCGACTTTGTCCTCGACTTTGTCCTTGGCGCCGTCTTCGTCAGCGTCGGCGTCCTCGGCCTCGGCCTCTTCGGCCTCGGCGTCCTGGTTCTCCTCGGCCCGCTCGGCCGCCCGCCGCTCGGCGGCCGGGATCCTGGTCCGACCCAGCTTCTTGTCCTCGGCCTGCTGGCGGGCCGCCGCCTGGTGGACGGGGATGTCCTCCACGGCCAGGCCCTCGGCCTCGGCGATCTCCCGGGCCCGGAGCTCGGTGAGGAGGCGGGCGATGTCCTTGCGGACATGGTTCATCCGGGAGAAGTTGTCGAGCTGGCCGGTGGCCAGCTGAAAGCGCAGGTTGAACAGCTCGCGCCTGGTCTCATTGATACGGGTCTCGAGCTCGTCAACATCGAGCTCGACGATCTCGGCTGCGGTGGCCATCAGACTTGCACCTCCGGTGTCCCATGGGTACCGGGACGGATGACGAACTTGGCCTTGAACGGAAGCTTCTGGATGGCCCGCTCCATGGCCTCTTTGGCCAGCCCCTGCTCCACGCCGGCCAGCTCGAAGAGGATCCGGCCCGGCTTGACCACAGCCACCCAGTGCTCGGGGTTGCCCTTGCCCGAGCCCATGCGGGTCTCGGCCGGCTTCTGGGTGACGGGCCGGTCCGGGAACACCCGGATCCACACCTTGCCACCACGCTTGACGTGGCGGGTCATGGCGATACGGGCGGCTTCGATCTGCCGGGCGGTCAGCCAGGCGGGCTCCAGGGCCTGGATGCCGAAGTCACCGAAATTGACGGTGGCGCCACCCTTGGCTGCGCCGGTCATACGGCCGCGCTGCTGCTTGCGGTGCTTGACCTTGCGGGGCATCAACATGTCAGTCGACCTCCTTGCGGAAGTGAGGCGTCTCGTGGTGCTCGCGGGTCCGGCGCTCGATCTCTTCGTCCTCGCTGAGGATGCGCTCGAGCTCGTCGGGGACGGCCGGGGCGGCCACGATGTCGGCCGTGTCCTGGTCGACCATGCCCTCGGGCACCTCGGGCGTCTCGGTAGCCCCGTCGCCCACCACGACGCTTCCCGGCGCACCCTGTTCGGCCCGGCGGCGACCGCCGCCGGCGGTGATGAGCCGGCGGGGCGGAGCCCCTTGGCCCGAGGTCTCGCCCACGGCCATGGCTGCCTCGCGGTTGATCTTCTCCTCGGAGGAGATCTTGTAGGGCAGGATGTCGCCCTTGTAGATCCACACCTTCACCCCGATGCGGCCGAAGGTGGTCTTGGCCTCGCGGAAGCCGTAGTCGATGTCGGCTCGGAGGGTGTGCAGCGGCACCCGGCCTTCGCGGTACGACTCCTTGCGGGCCATCTCGGAACCGCCCAGGCGGCCGGAGCACTGGACGCGGACGCCGAGGGCGCCGGCCTTCTGCACCGTCTGGATGGCTCGCTTCATGGCCCGGCGGAAGGCGACCCGGCGGGCCAGCTGGTCGCAGATGCCCTGGGCGATGAGGGCGGCGTCCAGCTCGGGCTGCTTGATCTCTTGGATGTTCAGCTGGATGCGGTTGACCAGGCCGGTGATCTCTTCGATCTTCTTCTTCAGGCGATCGGCTTCGGAGCCACGGCGACCGATGACGATGCCGGGGCGGGCGGTATGGATGTCGACCCGAAGGCGGTCACGCGTGCGCTCCACCTCGATGCGGCTGACCGCGGCCGACTCCAGCTGCGACATCAGGAAGTCGCGGATCTTCCAGTCCTCGATCACGCAGTTCTGATAGTTGCGCTCTTCGAACCACCGGGACTTCCAGTCGGTGGTCACGCCGAGGCGGAACCCGTAGGGGTTGACCTTCTGGCCCATCTACTTGCCCTTCTTTTCGGCGGAATCGCCGCTCGTCTTGTCGGACGACGTCGCCTGGGCGTCGGCCCCTTCGTCTTCGGCCGTCTCGTCGGCGGCTGCCTCGTCTACGTCGCCTTCTTCGTCGTCGGCTGTCTCATCGTCGGCCTCGGCCTCGTCGGCTGTCTCATCGGAGATCTCACCGGCGGCCTCGTCCTCGTCGGCCACCTCATCGGCCACCTCATCGGCCACCTCATCGTCAAAGTCGTCGACCGTCTCATCGTCGAGTTCGTCGACAAAGTCGTCGACGGTCTCATCGTCGAAGCCCTCGAGCTCGTCCACCTCGGGCGTCGCCACCGAACGGGTCTCGACCTCGGTCTCGGCTCGCTGCCGGCGACGGGATCCGGCCACCCGGCGGGAGCGCTGGGTGCCGGTGGCGGCCTGCTTGGCCCGGCGGCGGGCCAGCCGATCCTCGGGAAGGCGGCTGACGATGATGGTGATGTGGCTGGTGCGCTTGCGGATGCGGGTGGCCCGACCCCGGGCCCGGGGGCGCCAGCGCTTGAGGGTGGTGCCCTCGTCGGCGAAACAGGCGGAGACGAACAGCTCCTCGCCGTTCAGCCCGTCGTTGTGGATGGCATTGGCCACGGCTGAGGCCAGTACCTTGCCGATGATGGTGGCCGCCTCGCGGTCACCGAGGGACAGGATCTCCGCGGCCCGGTCGACGTCCTGGCCGCGGATGAGGTCGAGGACCTGGCGTGCCTTGTTGACCGACACCCGGGTGTGGCGGAGGACGGCCCGCGTCCCTTCCCGTTCGTTCGTCTTCACGCCCGGCATATCAGCGCCTTCCCGCCCGCTCTTGGCCGGCATGGAACTTGAAGGTCCGGGTGGGCGAGAACTCGCCCAGCTTGTGGCCGACCATCGACTCGGTCACATAGACGGGGACGTGCTTGCGCCCGTCGTGGACGGCGATGGTGTGACCCACCATGTCCGGGATGATCGTCGAGCGGCGGGACCACGTCTTGATGACCTTCTTGTCCCCGGCCGCGTTCAGGACGTCCACCTTCTTCAACAGGTGGTCGTCGACGAACGGACCTTTCTTCAAGCTGCGAGGCATGGTGTGCGGTTCCCTCTACTTCCCTACCGCCGGGCACCGCGTGTGCGGCGCCTGCGGACGATCATCTTGTCGGAGTCCTTGTGACGTGGACGGGTACGACCCTCGGGCTTGCCCCAGGGCGAGACCGGATGGCGGCCACCGGAGGACTTGCCCTCGCCGCCGCCCAACGGGTGGTCGACGGGGTTCATGGCCACACCCCGGGTCTGCGGGCGCTTGCCCTTCCAGCGGTTACGGCCGGCCTTGCCGATCTTGATCAGCTCCGCCTCGGCGTTGCCGACGACCCCGAGGGTGCCGCGGCAGTCGATGGAGACCCGGCGCATTTCGGTCGAGGGCAGGCGCAGGGTGGCGAAGGCGCCTTCCTTGGCGACGAGCTGAATGCTCATGCCCGCGCCGCGAGCCATCTTGCCGCCGCCACCGGGACGTAACTCCACGTTGTGGATGGTGGAACCGACCGGGATGTAGCGCAGGGGCAGTGCATTGCCGGGCCTGATGTCGGCTCCTTGCCCGCTCTGCACCTTGTCGTCGACCTTCAATCCGGCAGGAGCCAGGATGTAGCGCTT
>DATMMO010000406.1:0-7325 GCA_035569695.1 Acidimicrobiales bacterium
ACCGCGAACTCGGCGCCGTGGTGCACCACCAACTCGCCATCGAGGTACTCGAGGATGGCGGAGTCTCCCGTCCCGTCGGAAAGGGCCAGGTGCCCGGTGGCCGCATGGCCTCCGGGAAGGACCGGGCTCACCAGGCCGAACGGGGGAGTGGTCAGCCCCTCGACCGCCTCGGCGACCGACGAGAACATGTCGAGGGCGTATTGCGTCCACGCCGCCACACTCAGCCCAGGATTGCCGGGGTCTCGCTTCGGGTACTCCGCGGCCGCGAGGTAGAGCGCATTGGCACCCACGCCGGCGTCGTTGACGCCGTCCACCGTGACACCGTCGTACATGGTCGAGACGACACTCCCGTGAGCTGATGTCCACGAGAACGAGTTCACCGCGGCGGCACCGTCCCTGGTCAGGCCGGCGGGCAGGGCCCAGATGTTCGACCCCGTCGGGACCATCCAGTCCATCGATCGGCCGGTGATCACCAGGTCGTCCTGTCCGACGTAGAGCACTCGAGTACACATCCGGGTTCACTCCTATCGTGGGCAGGGGTCCGTCTGTCCACCACCGTAGGCCGTCATCGCGGCTGGTCAGGCCGGGCTGTCACGTTCCGAGGGCCACGATCGTCTCAATAGGGTGAAAGGTGGTGGTTCCTATGGCCCATGTACCCCTAGATGCAGAACCCAAGGGCATCGTCCCCAGGCTGGCCCGGAGCTACGCAAAGCGGAGGTTCGGCATCGAGGTCGAACCGGCTCAGGCCGCTTCGCATCACTCCGGCGTGCTGGTGGCCATGGGTCTGCTCGAGACCGCGGTGGAGAAGGGCTGGAAGAAGCTCGATCCCACCCTGCGGTGGTTGGCCATCCAACAGACGGGCATGCTCATCGGGTGCTCGTGGTGCACGGACTTCGGCTACTTCGAGGGCATGCATGCGGGAATCGACCCGGAGAAGGTGCGCAGCATCGGTCGTTGGCACGAGAGCACGCTCTATGACGAGCGCGAGCGCGTCGTGCTGGACTACGCCGAGCAGGCCACCCTGGCCCCGGCCCAGGTGTCTGACGACCTGGCCGCCCGGTTGCACGACAACTTCAGTGATGCCGAGATCGTCGAGCTGGCCGGGTGGGTGGCCCTGGAGAATTTCCGCTCTCGTTTCAACGCGGGACTGGGCTTGCACAGTCAGGGTTTCGCCGAGCAGTGCGCGATCCCCATGAGCCGGACGGAGGACGGTGCCGGGTCGATCGCTGTCACCTGACGATGTAGTCGTCTTCGAAGAGTGGCGCCTGCTTCTCTTCGGGATTGCCTACCGCATGCTGGGCAGCGCCACCGATGCCGAGGACATGGTCCAAGAGACCTACCTCCGGTGGCTCCAGCGGGATCAACGCGAAATCGAATCGGTCCGGGCCTATCTCGTGACCATCGTGACCCGGCTCTGCATCGACCAGCTGGGCTCGGCCCGGGTCCAGCGGGCCACCTATGTCGGCCCGTGGTTGCCCGAACCCATCGTCATCGATGACACGTCGGCGGTGGAACAAGCCGATACGCTTTCGCTGGCCTTCCTGGTACTGCTCGAAGAGCTCACGCCTCCCGAGCGGGCGGCCTACCTGCTCCACGACGTGTTCGGGTACCAGTTCCACGAGGTGGCCGACATGACCGGGCGCACCACCGCCGGCTGCCGTCAACTGGCCTCCCGGGCGCGTTCGCGGATCGAGAATCGCCGTCAGCGATTCGATGCCGACGCGCGCCATGGGCAAGAGCTGACCCGTCGGTTCGTTCTGGCCTGTGCCACTGGCGACCTGGATGGCCTCACCGAGATGTTGGCTGAGGATGTCGTCGTCTGGACCGACGGCGGCGGTGCGGTTCGGGCGGCCATGCGGCCGGTCGTGGGACGGCATCGCAGCTCCCGCTTCTTGATGAACGTGGCCAAGCGGGTGTCGGGCAGCCCGCGAGAGGTCACCCTCAACGGCCAGCCGGCCATGGTCATCGTCGATGAGGACAAGGTCGTGGCCACCCTGGTGCTCGACATCGTGGAGGGGACGGTCGTCGGTGTCCGCTCGGTGACCAATCCGCAGAAGCTGGAGCACTTGGGCCACCAGCTGGTCCTGGGCCAACGTTGAAGCCGGGCCAGGAGCCTTGCCCACGGGCACATGGGCATCGGGTCTAATCCTCGGTTGGCCCCAGCTTTTTCCGCAGAAGGTAGGTGTCCATGAGCCAGCCCTTTTGGTTCTTCGCCCGTCGACGGGTGGCTTGGATCTCGTCGGAGACGTCGGCCAGGTCACCGGCGATCAAGATCTCGTCCCCGGTGCCGAGGTAGGCGCCCCAGTAGATCTCGACGCCGTCGGCGGGCACCGACTCGAAGGCGCCCTTCGAGTCGAGCATGACCACGACGTCGTCCGAAGTGCCCGGATAGGTCTCGGCCAGCAAGCGCCCGGTGGTGACCTCCACTGATCGACCGACTCGGTTCAAGGCGATGCGATGGCGGGCGGCAAGCGCTTGCACGCTGCTGATTCCGGGAATGATCTCGTAGTCGAACTGCAGTTGGCCCCGGGCCACGATCTGCTCGACCATCTCGATGGTCCCGTCGTACAGGCTCGGATCACCCCAGATGAGGAAGGCGCCGCACTCATGTTCCCCGAGTTCTTGCCGAATGACCTGCTCGCACACAACCGACCGTTGCTCCCGCCACGCCTCGACGGCCGAACGGTACCTGTCGGCTGTCCGGTCACGGGCCGGATCCGGCACTTCGATGAAGCGGAACTGGGAGTGCTCGATGTACCGGTCACAGATCTCACGCCTGAGGACGGTCAGATCTGATGGGCCGGGTCCTTTGTCCATGACGAAAAAGACGTCCACCTGGTTCAGGGCTCTGACCGCCTGCATGGTGACGTGTTCGGGGTCGCCGGCCCCGATACCGATCAGCAGTAGCTTTCGCATGGATTCGCATCTTCTGCCCCCTCCAGCCCCGGGTGCAACTCGGAGGGTGCGCCGGTGTCGGTTGTGATGCATGATCGGTCTACCGTGTACCCGCTGTCCTGCCCACTCTTCGTCTGGAGCCCCTGTCCGGTTCGGTGCAGGTCGGCATCGTGCATCGGGTAGCGGTAGTGGCCGGGACCACCGAAGCGTTTGCCCTGGCCGCTCGCTTGGCCCGCGTGAGTGGCATCGAGGTGATCTCATCGTTCGCCGGCGAGACCACCAGGCGGAAGGACGCGGCCGGAATCGTCCGGGTCGGAAGGTTCGGGGGTGCCGGCGAACTCAGTCAGTGGCTCAGCACCGAGCGCATATCGGCCGTTGTCGATGCGACCCACCCTTTCGCCGAGGTCATGCCCTGGCAGGTAGCCGAGGCCTGTGACCTCCGGGGCGTTCCCCGACTGCGGCTGTTGCGAAGGGCGTGGGCACCGGAATCGGGGGATCGCTGGCACCATGTCGCTCGGCTTGGCGATGCTCCAACCGTTCTCCGATCACTGGCTGCTCGCCGGGTCTTCCTCACTGTCGGTAGCCGACGGATCGCAGTGTTCTCCGGGTTGACCGATGTCTGGTTTCTTGTTCGCTCCATCGAACCTCCGACGCCTCTGCCGCTGGCTCAGGCAACATTGGTGACCGCCCGTGGCCCTTTCACGGTGGCGGACGAGCGGGCCAACTTCGGATCGCATCGGATCGACTGCCTCGTCACCAACAACAGCGGGGGCGAGTCCGTCGGGGCAAAGCTCGTTGCGGCCCGTGAACTCGACGTCCCTGTGGTCATGGTGACGCGACCATCGGTTCCGCCCGGATTACAAGTCCCCACCGTCGACGAGGCCGTTGCCTGGTGCGAGCAGGTTCGAGACGGCTGATTCTCCGTCTCGCCCGTCGCTACAGCTGGTGCGAGGATGTCGATACCCGACGAAGACCACGACACGAGGAGCAGGCACCATGTCACGACTCGGAACCTGGACCCCAACGACCATCGAGGAGCGGCTCGACCGTATGGAGTCGTTGGCCGCGATCACCCAGCTACCCCACCGCTACGGGGTGGCCATCGACTCCAGGGACATGGACATGATGGTCGACCTGTTCGTCCCCGATGTCCGAGTCGGCAAGGAGGAGTTCGGCCGCGACGCCCTCAAGCGCTGGTACACGTCCACCATGAGCACGCCCAAGGTGTCGTGCCATTTCATCGGCAATCACGTCGTTGACTTCGACGACGCCGACCACGCCCACGGGATCGTGTACTGCCACGATGAGCTCGAGTACCCGGACCGGGGCGAGTGGGCCCAGGGAATGCTCCAGTACTGGGACACCTATCTGCGGATGGACGGCGAGTGGTACTTCGAGCGGCGCAAGTTCCACCGCCTCTACATCACCGACTGGCTCACCCGCCCCACCCACGGGGCCGGCAACGAGGGTGGGCGCAACACGTTGCGAAGCTACCAACTGCCCGAGGCCTATCCCTCCTGGAAGGCTTTCTGGGATCGGGTCGAGCTCGAGGAGGTTTGAGCAGGTCCGACGGTCGGACGAGGTCCGGGGCCATGCGAGCACAGAGGGTCTCGCTCCACCTCCGTCCTGGACTGAGATAATGATTGGAGCAGTGAGATCCAGGCGACGTCGAGCGACGACCGTGTCCTGACCTGGGCGATGTAACGGAGGAAGCACAGATGCAGATGGACGACATGATCCTGGTCAGCATCGACGACCACATGATCGAGCCACCGGACATGTACGAGAACCATGTCCCGGCCAAGTGGAAGGACCTTGTCCCCAAGGTCGTCCGCAACACCGAGGGCATCGACGAGTGGCATTTCCAGGGCGAGGCCGCCTCCACGCCGTTCGGGATGGCCGCCACTGTGGGCTGGCCCAAGAAGGAGTGGGGTTTCAACCCCGGCTCCTACTCCGAGCTGCGGCCCGGAACCTTCGACGTGCACGCCCGCGTCGCCGACATGAACGCCAATGGCGTCCTCGCCTCCATGAACTTCCCGACCATGGCCGGCTTCAATGCCCGTACCTTCACCGAGGCCAAGGACAAAGAGATCGCCCTGGTCATGCTGCGGGCCTACAACGACTGGGCCATCGACGAGTGGGCCGGCTCGTACCCCGACCGCTTCATCTCGCTGGGCATCGTGCCGATGTGGGACATCGACCTCGCTGTCGAGGAGGTCCATCGGCTGGGGGCCAAGGGCTGTCGGTCCATCAGCTTCCTCGAGACCCCGCACGTCCAGGGGTTCCCGAGCTTCCTCTCTGGCCATTGGGACCCGATGTTCCAGGCCATCATCGAGGAGAACATGGTCCTGTCACTGCACATCGGTGCCGGCTTCGATGTCATCCAGAAGCCCACAGAGGCGCCGGTTGACCACCTCATGGTGCTGGCCTGCCAGATCAGCGCCATCACCGCCCAGGACCTCCTGTTCGGTCCGACGCTGCGGAAGTTCCCGGACTTGAGGGTGGCCCTGTCGGAGGGCGGCATCGGCTGGATCCCCTTCTACCTCGACCGGATCGACCGCCATTTCCAGAACCAGGAATGGTTGCACGGGGCCGACGACTTTGGCGGCAAGCAGCCGTCAGAGGTCTTCCGCGAGCACTTTCTGGCCTGCTACATCACCGACCCGTCCGGCCTGCTGCTGCGGGACCGCATCGGACTGGACATCATCGCCTGGGAGTGCGACTACCCCCATACGGACACCACGTGGCCGGAATCCCCCGAATTCGCCTGGAAGGAGCTCCAGGACGCCGGCTGCGCCGACGACGAGATCCACAAGATCACCTGGGAGAACGCCTGTCGGTTCTTCGACTGGGATCCGTTCGAGCACACGGCGAGAGACGACGCCACCGTGGGTGCCCTCCGCTCCCGAGCCACGGACGTCGATGTGACCCGCATGCCCCGCGCCGAATGGAAGAAGCGCAACGAAGCCGTGGGCATCGGTGTGTTCTAAGCCGGCACGGCAAACCCGACATCGCCGGACCCAGGGAGAATGGCCTCGATAGGGTCGCGCAGGTCGTCGATGTAGCCGAGGGCGTAGGCGCCACGGCTGTAGCCCATGACCCGCAGGAGCTCGATCGGCAACGTCGCAGCCAGCTCGCGTGGAGTGGCCAGGTACTGGTTCTCCTCCTGGCGCAGCCAGGCCAGGTTGTAGGTGATGTTGAGGCCGATGCGGACCTGGTCGGACTGGTTGGCCCCGCCGCCATGGTTCACGCTGCCCGAGTAGAACAGGACCGAGCCCCGCTCCATCTCGGCCGGCTCGGTGTCGTCCTGGGTAAAGAGCTGGGTGTCGTCGGCGGTATTGCTACCGAGAACGATCCGGGTGGCACCGTTCTCCTCGGTGAATTCGGTCAGGGCCCAGATCGTATTGCACTGGACCTCGTAGCCAATGGGGAACGGGAAGAAGTCGAAAGCCCACCGGTCCTTGTGGATGGGCTGGGCCGGTTGGCCCCGTCCGATGGCGATGGCCTGGGTCAGGTGCAGCTGGAAGGTGGTGGCATGAGCCAAGAGGTTGCTCGTCGTCCCCAGGGCCAGCGGGTGCATGACCAGCTGGCGGGCCGAGGGCGAACGGGCGATCAGGGACCCGGTGCGCCGGGTCAGGTGTCCGCTGAAGTCGTCCGGTCCGGGCGGCGTGGCTTCGAAATGCGGCCTGAGCTCGGCTTCGATGCTGTCCAACAGGTCAGAGGACGCCACCCCATCGACGATGACGGCGCCTTGATCCTTGACGATATCGGCCACCATCTCAGGGGCGGTGTCAGCGGGAAGATGTTCGACGGGCATGGTGGTCCACCTCACTTGTTGTCGCCTCTTCGGAAGCCTAAGCCCACGGAGCATTTCCCTTCCGGCCACCCAGCGACGCGAGTCCCTTCGCGGTGGCTACTGCTCCGAGAAGGTCCAGCGGGTGGCGCCGCCTGGTTCGACCGTCTCCAGCGCTGTCGCCTGCTTGGCAATGAGGCGGTACACCGTCCAGGGCGGGGCACCGGCGGAGGGGGCGCTGAAATCGGCAGTGAGCGCCTGTCCCGTCTCGTCCACCCGGGCGGGCCACCCGGCATCGTTCCAGCGCGCCGCCATGGCCGCCACCGTCGACGTGTCGGTGACCTTGGCCGCCCGGCCCTCGAGGACGAGGTCGAACTGCTCGGTGGCCAGGCTCAGTGTGCAGCGGGGGTCGCGAGCCAGGTTCCTCCCCTTGCCGGTCTGCTCTCCGGTCTCGAACCAGAAGGTACCGTCCACCCACAGGGCGCCGATGCCGGTGACATGAGGGCTTCCGTCCTCGTTGATGGTGGCCAGCCAGCAGGTGTGCCGGCTCGGACCGCCGGTTTGGGGGGCTTGGGTCACTCCCTGGGTGAGACGAGATTCGATTCGGGCCCAGTCGAGAAGGGGCAATCCGTAGCGG
>DATMMO010000407.1:0-19716 GCA_035569695.1 Acidimicrobiales bacterium
GCCGTCTGTGGTGGCCTTCACGGACCAGGGGGACAGGTTGGTCGGCCAGTTGGCGAGACGCCAAGCGGTGCTCAACCCCAAGGGCACCATCTCGTCGGCCAAACGGTTCATCGGGCGGCACTTCGAGGAGGTGGCGTCCGAAACCAAGGCGGTTTCATTCGACGTCGTCAGTGGTCCCGACGACATGGTGCGGTTCGACGTGCGGGGAAAGCTGTACGCCCCTGAGGAGATCTCGGCCCTCGTCCTGCGCAAGTTGGCTGAGGACGCCGGCAAGTTTCTCGGTGAAAGGGTGACAGAGGCAGTCATTACCGTTCCCGCCTACTTCAACGATGCGCAGCGCCAGGCCACCACCGATGCCGGCCGGATCGCCGGGATCGAGGTCATGCGCATCATCAACGAGCCGACGGCGGCCGCCTTGGCCTACGGCCTTGACAAGAAGTCCAACGAAACCGTCCTGGTGTTCGACCTCGGGGGTGGCACCTTCGACGTGAGCATCCTCGATGTGGGTGACGGCGTCGTCGAGGTGCGCGCCACCTCTGGTGACACCCACCTCGGTGGCGACGACTTCGACCGACGACTCGTCGATCATCTGGCCACCCAGTTCCAGTCCGACACCGGCATCGACCTGCGCAACGACCCTCAGGCGCTCCAGCGACTGTTCGAGGCGGCCGAGAAGGCCAAGATCGAGCTTTCTTCGGTTACCCAGACGCAGGTGAACCTCCCGTTTGTGACCGCTGATGCCAGCGGCCCGAAGCACCTGGTCACGACGGTCATGCGTTCCACCTTCGACGAGATCACCGCTGACCTGGTGGATCGCTGCCATGAACCGGTGCAACAGGCTATGCAGGACGCAAAGGTCACCGATGCCGACATCGACGAGGTCATCCTGGTCGGTGGGTCCACCCGCCTTCCCTCGGTCCAGACCCTCGTCCGTCGACTGACTGGGGGCAAGGACCCCAACATGACGGTCAACCCCGACGAGGTGGTCGCTATCGGTGCCGCCGTCCAAGCGGCCATCTTGAAGGGCGAAGTCAAAGACGTCCTTCTCTTGGACGTTACGCCGCTGTCACTTGGCCTGGAGACGATGGGGGGCCTGATGACAAAGGTCATCGAGCGAAATACCACCATTCCGGCCCGGCGCTCAGAGACCTTCACCACCGCCGAAGACAACCAATCGGCGGTTGACATCGTGGTCCTCCAAGGCGAGCGGGAGCGCGCCGCCGACAATCGGGTACTCGGCCGTTTCCGTCTCGAGGGGATCCGCCCGGCGCCGCGGGGTACGCCCCAAGTGGAGGTGATGTTCGAGATCGACGCCAATGGCATCCTGCACGTGTCGGCCCGGGATAAGGACACGGGCAAGGAGCAGAGCATCACCATCAGCGATACGGCCAACCTCGACTCGAGCGAGATCGATCGCATGGTTGCCGATGCCGAACGGTACCGATCAGAGGACGTCGCCGCCCGCCAGCAGATCGATGCCCGCAATGAATTGGACTCGGCCGCCTACGGGGTGGAGCGACGGCTGGCCGAATTGGGTGACGCCGTACCCGTTCACGAGAAGGCACGGGCCGAAACGCTGGTGGCCGACGCCCGAAGCGCCCTGAATGAGAACGCGCCGATTGAACGCATTCACTCCCTCACGGCCGAGCTCCAACAGGTGTTCCACGGCCTCGGGGCCGGGAGATCGAACGGGGATGGCACAGACGGATCCGGGCCCGCGGAGAGTTCTGACGACGATGTGATCGATGCCGATTTCACGGTGAGCTGACCGTGGTTGCCGGTGACCCCTCCGACACCGAGGAGGCCCCGTTGCCGCAGGACGGCGAGGACGAAGGCGCCGCCGCCCACGTCGGTGGACGGCCATCGGCCCCTGCCACTCCGGAGTCGGAGGACGATCAGTCGGGGCGGAGGGGGCCGGTCGAGCCGGACACCGACGTGCCTCTCCGGCGAGCCCTCGCTGACCTTGACAATCTCCGGAAGCGATCGGAGCGAGAGCTGGCCCGGGTCCGATCGGCCGAGCGGGCCGATATGGCCGCCCTCTGGTTGCCGATCGTCGACGACCTGGACCGTGCCATCCAGCACGCCGGAACGGACGACGGAGCGATGGTCGAGGGGGTACAGGCCGTCCGCGATCAGGCCCTGTCGCTCTTGGCCCGCCTCGGCTTCCACCGCTTTGACGATATAGGCAAGCCCTTCGACCCGACCCGGCACGAGGCAGTCGGCGTGTTGGACGGCGAGGGGGAGCCCGGGACCGTGTTGGCGGTTGTGCGCCCGGGGTACGACGCCCCCGGTTCCGTCCTTCGGCCGGCCGGGGTGATCGTCTCGCGAGGGACGTGATGGCCGACCAGACGATGCGTCGTGACTTCTATGAGGTGCTCGGTGTCGGGCGGGATGCGAGCCCGGAGGAGATCCAGCGGGCGTATCGCAAGCTGGCCCGGACCTACCATCCCGATGTCAACAAGGACCCCTCGGCGGAAAGTCGATTTGCCGAGGTGTCAGAGGCCTACGACGTCCTGTCCGATCCGGAGTCCCGCAAGCGCTATGACGCGTTCGGGCACGACTTCCGACATGTCCCTGAGGGCGTGGACCCGGCGGCCTGGGCCCGAGCGCAGTCCGGGGCTCCGACCGGGTCTCGCCGAAGTCGTCGGGCACGTGGCTCATCGACCGGCCCCTTCGGCGCTGCCGACTTCGGGGGTCAGGGCGTGGACATGGGGGACCTGTTCCGCGACCTCTTCGAGAACACCCAGCGATCGGGCTGGGGGTCCGTCGCCGGCGCTGACCAGGAGTCCGAAGTTGACGTGTCGTTTGACGAGGCCTTCCGGGGGGGAAAGCGCCGCATCACGCTGTCCGGCCCGGACGGCACCCGAGAGCTCCAGGTCACCATCCCGCCTGGCGCGGTCGACGGTCAGCGCATCCGATTGGCCGGCCAAGGGGGGCTCGGTAGTGGCCAGGGCGCGAACGGCGATCTCTACCTGGTCGTGCGGGTGAGGCCTCATCCTCGGTTTCGGCTCGAAGGGCGAAATGTGCACGTCGAGGTGCCGGTCTCGCCCTGGGAGGCGGCGCTGGGCGCCTCGGTTCCTGTCGAGACACCCGGCGGCGAGGTCCAGATGCGGGTGCCGGCGGGAAGTTCATGCGGTCGTCGAGTCCGACTCCGCCATCGAGGCATGCCCAACCCTCGGGGCGACGCCGGCGACGTCTTGGCTGAGATACGCATCAGGGTCCCGCGTTCGTTGAGCGACGACGAGCGCAGACTGTTCGAGGAACTGGCCAAGGTGTCCTCGTTCGATCCGAGGCACCGTCGATGACGGTCGCGCTCGTGCCGGTGCCGGTGCGGTGGCTGAGTACCGAGTCGTTCGCTCGGGCGGCCGGACTCCATCCGGAGTTGGTGCGACGGTTCGTCTCGCTGGGTCTGCTCGAAGCGAAACCGGACGCGTCAGGGGCACTTCGGTTCTCGCCCGGGGAGCTCGCGACCGTGGCCCGGATCCGGCGGCTGCGAGCCGGGCTCGCCATCAATTACACCGCGGTCGGGGTGGTCATCGATCTTCTCGACCGAATCGCCGAGCTCGAAGCCGCACTGCAGGTGCGATCTCATCCCGTAGGAGGCCGACCATGAATCCGGACCGTTTGACCCAGAAGTCACAGGAGGCGTTGCACGACGCCCAGAGCCTTGCGCTGCGCCTCGGCCACACCGAGGTGGACAGCGAGCACCTGTTCGTGGCCCTGATCGACCAGGCCGACGGACTCGTACCCCGCCTTTTGGCCCACGTCGGCGCGGACGTAGCCGCACTCCGCGGGTCGGTAGAGCAGGACCTGGGCAATCGCCCCCGGGTATCGGGACCGGGGGCGGCCCCCGGACAAGTCTTCGTCACCCAACGGCTGTCGCGCCTGTTCGATACGGCCGAGCAGGAGGCGGAACGGATGGGTGACGCGTATGTATCGGTGGAGCACCTGGTCATCGCCCTGCTCCGCGAGGGTACTGCCGGTGCAACCGGTCGACGCCTCAACGAGCAGGGCATCACTCTCGAAGGGTTCCTGGAGGCCCTGTCCTCGGTCCGAGGCCATCAACGGGTGACCTCGGACACGCCTGAAGGTGCCTATGAAGCCCTGGCCAAGTACGGGGTCGACCTGGTGGCCGAGGCACGAGCCGGGCGCCTCGATCCGGTCATCGGGCGTGACGCCGAGATCCGCCGGGTCATTCAGATCCTCTCTCGCAAATCGAAGAACAACCCGGTGCTGATCGGCGATCCCGGCGTGGGCAAGACAGCGATCGTCGAGGGGCTGGCCCAGCGCATCCACAACGGTGACGTACCCGAAGGCCTCCGCGACCGGACGGTGTTCGCCCTGGACATGGGGTCCCTGGTCGCCGGGGCCAAGTATCGCGGCGAGTTCGAGGAACGCCTGAAGGCGGTACTGGCAGAGGTAAAGGCGGCCGAGGGCCGACTGCTGATGTTCGTCGATGAGCTGCACACGGTGGTCGGGGCCGGGGCCGCCGAGGGCGCCATGGATGCCGGCAACATGCTCAAACCGATGCTGGCTCGAGGTGAGTTGCACATGATCGGCGCTACGACGATCGATGAGTACCGAAAGCACATCGAAAAGGATGCGGCTCTGGAGCGCCGGTTCCAGACCCTGATGGTAGAAGAGCCTTCCGTCGAGGACGCCATTTCGATCATGCGAGGGCTTCGAGAGCGCCTGGAGGTCTTTCACGGCGTCAAGATCCAAGACAGCGCCCTGGTCTCTGCGGTCCGTCTCAGCCACCGCTACATCTCGAGTCGCTTCCTGCCTGATAAGGCCATCGACCTGGTGGACGAAGCGTGCGCCATGCTCCGCACCGAGATCGACTCCATGCCCGCCGAGCTCGATGAGCTCACTCGACGGGTCATGCGGCTCGAGATCGAGGAGGCCGCCCTGGTCAAGGACGAGGACGTGGCCAGCGAGGAGCGACTGTCGGCCCTGCGGCGGGAGCTGGCTGACCTCCGGTCTGAGGCCGATGCCATGAGGGCACAGTGGGAGGCCGAGCGGCAGGCCCTCCACAAGGTCCAAGACCTACGCCAGGAGATCGAGCAGGTAAGACGGCGGGCGGAGGAGGCCGAGCGGGCCTACGACCTCAACGGAGCGGCCGAGTTGCGGCACGCCACGTTGCCCGAGCTCGAGCGCAGGCTGGCGGCCGAAGAGGCCCTGCTGGGCCGGAAGCACGGTACGCGCCGCTTGCTCCGGGAGGTGGTGACCGAAGAGGAGATCGCCATGATCGTGGCCCGATGGACCGGTATCCCGGTCAGCAGATTGGAGGAGAGCGAACGGGACAAGCTGTTGCGCCTGGATCACATCCTCCACGAGCGGGTGGTCGGTCAGGACGAAGCGGTCCAGGCCGTCACCGACGCCATTGTCCGGTCGAGAGCCGGGATCGCCGATCCCTCTCGGCCGGTGGGGTCGTTCATCTTCCTGGGTCCGACCGGGGTGGGCAAAACCGAGTTGGCCAGGGCTTTGACCTCCATCTTGTTCGACACCGAAGAGAACATGGTCCGGCTCGATATGACGGAGTACCAGGAGCGGCACACGGTCAGCCGCCTGATCGGTGCCCCACCGGGCTATGTCGGCTACGAGGAAGGCGGCCAGCTGAGCGAGGCCGTTCGGCGCAAGCCATATTCGGTGGTGCTGTTCGACGAGATCGAAAAGGCGCACCCCGATGTGTTCAACACCCTCTTGCAGGTGCTCGACGATGGTCGATTGACCGACGGCAAGGGTCGAACGGTCGACTTCCGCAACACGGTGCTGGTCATGACCTCGAACATCGGATCCGAGTACCTATTGGAAGGGGTCAGTGATTCCGGCGAGATCAAGCCCGATGCTCGCGACCTGGTCATGGGCGAGCTGGGGCGCCGGTTCAGACCCGAGTTCCTCAACCGGCTGGATGAGGTCGTCCTCTTCAAGGCGCTCACCCTTTCAGAGATCGAGAGGATCGTTGAGCTGATGTTGGACGACCTCCGCCGGCGTCTGGCCGAGCGCCGCCTGAACCTGACGGTGAGCGAAACCGCTCGGCACGTCATAGCCCAGGAAGGATTCGACCCGGTCTACGGGGCTCGGCCGCTGCGGCGGTTCATCGCCCATCAGGTCGAGACCCAGGTGGCCCGGGCACTCCTGGGAGCAGATCCGGTGGAGGGCGGGGAGGTGCGGATCGACTACGGCGATGGGGGCCTAACCGTCGTTGTCGGGGCTCCGGACGTCGAGGGCGAGGCGGCGTGAGCTCCTCGGGCTCGACCGTGGTTCGCTGCACCACCTGTGGGAAGAACAACCGAGTCCCGTGGTCTGCGTCCGGCCTGCCCAGGTGTGGGAATTGCAAATCATTACTTCCCTGGATGGCCGAATCCGGCGACGAGACGTTCGCCGACGTGGTCACGGCGTCAGCCATCCCCGTGCTGGTCGACTTCTGGGCCCCTTGGTGCGGTCCGTGCCGAACGGTGAGCCCCTCGCTCGAGCATTTGGCCGGCGAACTGGCCGGCCAGGTCAAGCTGGTCAAGATCAACGTGGACGAATCACGTCGGGTCGCCGGTCAATTCGGGGTGCAGGCCATCCCGACCCTCCTGGTCATTTGGGGAGAGAAGGTTCTGTCTCGCCAAACGGGTGCCGCTCCCGAACGTCAGTTGAAGCAGTGGCTCGAGGAAGCGCTCATCTAGCTTCGGTCAGGGCTGATCGGGGCTCGATCGGGTGGGCCGGGCAGGTCGGCTGACATGGTGGCCAACTGGGTGGCGAGGACGTGGACCAGGTGGTCCAACGTGCAGTTGCCCGAGCTGAGGGCTTGAACAAGCGTGGCGACAGGCGCCGTCATGGGGATCGAGCCGGTCATGGGCGGTCCGGCGATGCGGCCGTCCGGCTCCGGTGGAGGAGGGTCCTGCCCGTCGAGGACGGCAAGAAGGTCGGAGATGTGCTCGACATGGGCTACGAGGGCGTCAACAGCGGCTGACATGGTCACCGGCCACCCCAGCCCGCGGCTCGCATCGGGGGTACGGGCTGGACAGGGAGCACGGACCGTTGGAGTGGCCACCAGGCCAACTTGACACAGAGAGCCGGAACCCGAATCCCCCGAACGCGTGGTTTGGAGATGTTTGCCCATCCCTGCTTGGGGGTACGAAACCCATCAGGGTCCCAAGAGGGTCAGTGAGCCGCCATGGCCGCAGTCTCGGACAGTCGTATGCAAACGACCGCCGCGGGCCGCCTCCTATCTGCATTGCGGCAACACGGCGGCGGCGATCAGGAATCTTCCGGGGCAACGTTTCAGGATCGTGAGCATCACCTCCTGTCGGTAGTTGCCGTCTGGGACGGTCCGTTTAGCCCCGACGACACTGCTGATCTGTTGGGGGAGTCCCTCGCCTCCCTGTTGCCCCAGTTGGAATCCCTCTTGGACGCCGGAGTGTTGCGCTGGGATGGCGACATGCTGGCTTTTGTGGACGACGACGTCCGTGCCGCCCGATATCGCGACCTGCCCAGTCCTCTGCGCATGGCATTGCACCGTCAGGTCGGAAACTGCCTACGTGCCCGTAATTCATCGAAGGAACGTATTGTCAACCACCTGAGCCTCGGATCACGGCCCAGGCATGAGCGTGACCTCGCGGCCCTGGACGGAGCGGTGTGCCAAGTCGTGGACGAGTCACCGGTATCGGGGGCCGATGCGGCGCAGCGCGCTTTTGAGCTGAGCGCGCCGGAAGACGCTCGCCTCGCCGGGCGATCGATCATGGCCACCCGCGCCCTCCTGGGCGCCGGCCGAGTGGAAGACGCTCGGTCCTTGGCTGGCCATGCGATCGACCTCCTTGACGATGGAGTGGCTGTCGCCAGTCTTCGCCTGGTCTTGTCGACCGTTCATCTCATGGCCAGCCAATGGGTCGAGGCGACCATGTACGCGGCCACGGTGCTCCACCAGCCCGGATTGCCCGAAGCTCTCTACGGCGAGGCCAAGCTGGCGCAACTGCGATCTTTCATGTCCGAGGGAAATCAGATCGGAATGCGTTCCATGGTGGCCTCAATCATGAGCGGGGACGAGGGTTTCAGTGACGACGCTGCCCTCGGGGCCGCCCTTGTGGTGAACGCTCAGTGGACGTGGGATGGGGGTCGTCCGGCCGATGCGACGGTCTTACTTCGGGCCGCCGTCGACCGGGCCGACAAGGTCCCGAGCCAGGTGGTCTCGGCCCATCCCCGACTTCTCCTGGCCGCCATGCTCACGTCCATCGGCGAGCTGACCGAGGCGAGACAGCTCATCGAGTTGAGCTCCGAGCACATCGGACAGACGTTCGATACCCTCTGGGCCCCCGCGATCCCAATCCAGATGGCTCGATTGGCATTGGCCGATGGAAAGCTGGATGCCGCCGCCGAACTGGCGACAGTCGGCCTCGAGCAGGCGAGCGATCAACGCACCACGTACTTTTCCTCCATGGCCAGGTCGGTCTTAGCGGTGGTGGCGCTGAACCGGGGAGACCTCAGCGCGGCAGCAGCCGCGGTCAGGCAGAGCAGCGGCGTTACCCCGCCGGCTATTGGGTTTTACGGTGAATCGGCCATCGCCCAGGCACGGGCCCGAGTCACAGAAGCACAGGGAAATCCAGAAGAGGCCCTCGAGACACTGTCGGCGGCTTGTCGGGAGCCCACCCGTCTCCACCGGATGCTCCTTGAGGATCCGACCGTGGCGTCGTGGTGGATCCGGGTGGCGTTGTCCACCGGCAATCGATCGCTCGCCGGAGAGGTGACGGTCACGATGGAGCATCTGGCCCGAAGCAACGACGAGCTTCCCGGGCTGGCCTCGAGCGCAATGCACGCCCGCGGTTTGTTCGAGGAGGACCTGCACGCTCTCCAGGCCGCGGCCAGTGGCCACGTCCACGCGTGGGCCCGCGCATCCGCGGCCGAGGACGCCGGGCGTCTGGCCACGTCGTCGGATCACGCCATGGCCCGCTCGTTTTTCACAGACGCTCGGGCCGGCTACCAAGAGGCCGGCGCCACTCGCGATGTCAGCCGGGTCGTTCGGGCGCTCCGGCGTTGTAGTTCCCATGGCAAACGAGGCCCTGGGAGCCGACCGGTGAGTGGCTGGGCCAGTCTGACCGACGCCGAAAGAAGAGTGGCGCTGACGGTGGCCGAAGGAAGGACCAATGTGGAAGCGGCGGCAATGCTCCACCTCTCTCGGCATACTGTCGACTTCCATCTCCGTCATATCTTTCGCAAGCTCAACCTAGAGTCTCGTGTCGAGCTGGCATGGTCGGTTGCCACTAGCCAGCGTCGTCTGCTCTGACCGGGCATGGACTCGTGGGGGTAAACCACGCAATCGCGGGGTGCGTGCTTGGGCTCCTTCGAACATGATCACAAGGTGTCGCCTGTTCGACTCCTGATGTCGTCATGACCTACGCACTTCCGATCGAAGCCACCTGTCGGCACTGTGGGGGTGACCTCACGCTGTCTGAGGTTCTGGCCGAACGTGATGGCCGGTGTCCCCGGTGCACGACGCTCCTTAGCCCCGAATGGACGGAAGTGCTGCTCGATGAGGCGAGTCGGGCCGAAAGGTCCGAGCGCGTGCTCATACTGTCCTTGCGACGGCTGGTCGGGCTGCCGGGGAACTTGGTCCTTCTTCCGCACTCGGTGCTCGACGCTCTCTTGGAGGAAGTGGGTTGGGAAGAGAAAATGGCCAAGGAGTTGCCAGAGCTCCTGGGCCAGGAGGTGCGGCATGCTCGCTTGGCTCTGGAGGAGTGGGACAGCCTACAACCGGCGGCGGAGTCGCGTTCTTTGGCCAGGCGCCTCGGGAGCCTTGCTGCCCACCTTCGCCGATCGGCGAACGAAACGGAGGCTGCATCGTGACCATTTCGGGCGTTCCGAGGTTCCAACGGTTCTTTCGAACCGCGTCCGGCTTGCACGTGGACAAGGACGACCTCAAGCGTTACCGCGACTTCTTGAACCGCAAGGTCTATGACCTCGTCCTCATGGCTGAGGCCACAGCCGAGGCAAACCAGCGAGACGTGGTTCAGCCAGAGGATCTTCCGATTACCAAAGGACTCCAGCAGTCGATTCACGAGTTCGAAAAGCTGGACATCGAACCCGAAGTGGTGCCTCTGCTCGAGCAGCTCGAGGCATTGCCGCCGCTGGACATGGAGCTGGCTGATCCCACAATGGACCGTCTCTCGGTGGTCGCCGGTGGCCTATCGCTGGCATTGGCCCGTACGATACGCATCATTGATCCCGGTTTGAAGGCGCCCCATGCGGATGACTGGGAGCGAGCCTTCAAGATCTTCGACCTCCTCTTTTGAGGGCACGGCTCAATCTCATCGAAGGGATTGAGAGTGATCAATAATGGGACTTGGTCAATTCCGATTTGCGCCGTGTCGAGCACCGTAGCGTCGGTACTCGTGGAAGGGCTAGGCAGTCTTGCGCCGGTATTCGTGGACGAGGCCACCAAGTCGGTCGCGGCGCACGATCGGCCCCGTGGCCCCTGCGAGGTCGACGGGCGGTCCGCCCTCGGGTATTCGCAGGTTCAGACGATTGGGTGACGTTGGTAGTGGGCTGACCCGATGCGGCCGTGGCCGGACCGACCAGGAGAACCGCTGCGAGCACCGCGACTGCCGATCCCGTCGCCCATTTCATTGGCGAATCTACAGAGGCGTATGGCACAGACGACAGCGACCCGCAATCGTCTTCGATGTAGTCGGTCATGGCGAGCCGAGCTCCATCGTGGTCCGCCACTTCTGCCGATCCAGAAGCTCGAGAGCGTCTCACCATCGAACGGCAAACCCGCCTTTGGCCCGAAACCGGGACGCTTGTAGATCATCGATGCCTCAAGTACGGTTGCGGGCTTTGGAAGCGTGGAATGGGTCGTGAGACGTCAGAGTCCTCGATTCCCAGGCGAGGACAAGGGGTCGGAGGGGCATGCGCAAGGCTTGTGTTTTGGTGGGGACGCTAGTTCTCGTTGCGAGCGCTTCACTGGCCGCGTCTGAGCCCATGCCGGCCGGAGCGGCGTCCTCGACGGTATCGATCCCGATCACCACCCAGACGTTCAACTACTCGGGCGACCTCGCCTCCTACGTGGTGGTGATGGCGCGCGTTGCTGGAGGACCCTCTGTACCCCTTGAGCTCGATACTGGGTCCTCTGGGCTGACCATCTTCTCCTCCGAGGTGGGATCACAGGCGAAGGCGACCGGTGTGCCGTACAGCGTCGCCTACGCCTCCGGCGCAGTTGTGGGGAGCCTCATGACCGGTTCGATTTCCCTCGGACGCCTCAGCACGCCGAGGGCCACGAAATTCCTGTCTATCCCGCAAGGAAGTCACGTAGCCACTGCCCTGAAGGAACGCTACGGCGTCGACGGGATTCTCGGGATTGCGACGGCGACCGGGGATGCGCCCGGACCGTGGTACTCGCCTCTACTCCAGCTGCCGAGCCCCTACCGGCAGGGTTTCACCTTGAGGGTGGCCCAAAGCGGGACGGGCTCGCTCACCGTCGGCCCCGTCTCCACGCCGTCGGGTGCTAGTACGGTGGCGATGACGAGGGCCTCGCCGGCCACGTACCCAGGCAACGTCCCGGCCTGGGACCAAGGCGTGCAGCTCTGTTGGGCGGCAAATGGACAGACGCCCGCTTGCGGTTCCACCCTTTTTGACATTGGTAGTCCCTGGGCCTCGATCGATCCCATTTCCATGCCGAACCTGCCAAAGGCGACCCCTCCGATTGCGGTCCTCCCTGGTACTGCCCTGTCCATGAGCTCGTCGAGCGGCGCCACAGTGTGGAGCTATAGCGCCGGAGAGACCCCACAAAGCGGCCTCACCTTTCTGCTGCCCACTGGATCGACCCCGTTCGTCACCGGCATCAACTTCTTCTTCAATCGCACCGTCGCCTACAACATCTCTCGGGGTCAGATCGTCGTCTCACCGTGAGGCGGTTGCAGGCAGCGGTCGTCGATGGCGGAACACTCACGCCAGGGCATCGTCGACCTGCCTGAAGGGTCCAAGTACCCGATGCCGCTATCCCACGCGCTTGGCGAGGAGGCGCAGACCGTTATATCGCTCGGAGGATGCCTCAAGACCTTCTACCAGGATCATCGGGCTTGAACCGAGATGCAAGTAGCTAGGTGGTATATCGAACGTTTACCTTGTCGATGGTACCCGTGAAGGGAAACGGTGCTCGATCGTAGTAGTCCAGTGAAACCGGACCCCCGAGACATGTGCCGATGTCGAGGCAATCGTTGGCGCTAAACAGCAATGGGACGCTGATCGGGACCCTACCCGAGGCAACGCTTTTTCCATTAGCTCGGATTGAAATGTTGAGCGGCCCACCTGGCTGCGCCACCTCGTAGACGGTATCGATCTCGATTGTCGTTTGACCGGCTGGAATGCGTTCGTCTGACTGAATCTTGGTCCGCTGAAGGAGGAACATGTTGTACTCGTAACAGAGGTATCCATCATCGAAATAGCAGGTCAGTCCTCCACCTGCCCCACCCAGTGCGTAGAGCACGCCACCTGCCGATGAAGGCAAGTCTGCGGTGATCGTCACTGTGTTCTCCCGATTGCCCAGGGCCGGAGCACAGAACTCGGGCATTCTGGTGATGTCATCGGTGAAGTTCCACTCTCGGTAAGGGGTTGAGATGCGGAGTTCGGGATGTAGGGCCGGTATCCACAATCCGCCTCCGACGGGATAGACACTGTTCTTCGCTGCCTCGATCGAGAACCGCTCCCGTAACTGGGCGAGCTTCTCGGGCTCCGATTCGGCCAAGTCGTCGGCCTGGGTCCAATCGTCGTCGAGGTTGTATAGCTCCCAAGCGTCCTGATCCGGCGTCCACTCCTGGATGCCGGCAGGTAGACCAGGCACCCAGGGGGTACGGGGCCCGAAGGCAGACGCCATCCAACCATCGTGGTAGATGGCACGACTGCCCATGATCTCGAAATATTGGGTGTGCAAGCGTCCTTCGGCGTTCGGCTTCTCGAACGTGTAGGCAAAGCTGACGCCGTCGATGGGATCTTGGGGGATTCCATTGACCACTCGCGGAGGCGTGATCCCTACTGCGTCGTAGATGGTAGGAACAACGTCGTTGCAATGGTGGAACTGGGGGCGGGGGATCGGGTCAGACGCGATCTTGGCAGGCCAGCGAACGACCATGGGGTTCCTGGTACCGCCCAGGTGGGAAGCCAAAAGCTTCATGCCCTTGTACGGAGTGCTCCCGGCCCATGCCCAACCAGCGTGGTACATGTTGTCCACCTTGGGCGTGCCCAGCAGATCGAGTCCGCCCATTGCTTCGAGTGTCTGGATATGCATTTCTACGGTGGTCGGTATGCCGTTCTGAGCGATCAGCTCACTGATGGTGCCGTTCTGGCCCTCACCGGATGATCCGTTGTCGCCCCAGATGTAGAAGACAAGCGTATTGTCCGTAAGACCCATGTGGTCCACTTCATCGAGCAGCCTGCCTACTTGGACATCGACGTGCTCGGCAAACCCTGCCGCCACTTCCATCAAGCGTCGTTGAAAGGGGCGTTCGGCCTCCGGAATGTCGTCCCACGCCGGCATCGTTGGGTCCCGAGGGGTGAGTTGCGCGTGCTCAGGTATCCAGCCCTGCTCCTTGGCGCGAACGAAGACCCGTTCCCGGTAGGCGTCCCAACCGTCATCGAACTTGCCCCCGTACTTGTCCGCCCACTCCTTCATGACGTGGTGGGGTCCGTGAAGACAGCCACTGGCCCAGTACATGAAGAAGGGCTTATCCGGCTCAAATGCCTGATGACGATGGAGCCAGGTGATGGCATCGTCAGCCAAGTCTTCGCTCAGGTGGTAGCCCTCCTCGGGGGTCTTGGGGGGAGGGACGATGGTGGTGTTGCGGACGAGGTTCGGCTCGTACTGGGATGCCTCGCCGGCCAGGAAGCCGTAGAAGTACTCGAACCCGTTGCCGGTCGGCCAGTTGTGGAACGGTCCAGCCGCTGATGTCTCCAATGCCGGTGTGTTGTGCCACTTCCCGAAGGCAGCTGTTGCGTAGCCATAATCCTTCAGGACTTCGGCCGCCAACGCGCTCGATTTCGGGATTTCGCCTGCGTAGCCGTCCCAGTCGTTGGCCAACTCGGCGATTTGTCCGTTGCCGATGCGATGGTGATTGCGACCAGTCAGAAGCGACGCTCGGGTCGGAGAGCACATCGCCGTGGTATGGAATCGGTTGTAGCTGATGCCTTCGCCCATAACTCGGGAGAGGGCGTTAGTGGTGACCTCTCCCCCAAACGTACTGGGGAGTCCCGGCCCGGCGTCGTCGATCAGAATGATGAGGATGTTGGGAGCATCGTCGGGCAGGTGCTTCTCTGGGACCCGCTGGGCGTAGGTGGACTCCTGCATCGTTCGTCCGGCCTCGCTGGCCGACGGCGTGGGCGGGAATGGAAGTACCTCTTGCGTCATCGGTCAGCCTCTCACTCGGGAACAACAGACGTCTGCCAACGACGATGACTCGGGCGTGTGCCGAAGGTGAGACGACACCCACGGGGCAGGAGATATCCTCCTCCTGTTCGCCCACTATCGCTGCATGTTGCGGTACTTCGCACTCAGTCTGGCATCTCGAGAAGAAGTTGGCGAGCGGAACTGTCGCGCGGCAAGAGCCGGAGCCCGGGCCTCCCCTAATCGGTCGGGATTGTTGGCTCAAATGCAGAGGACGGCGGGATCAGGGGGATCGACGGAGCTCAGCTCAAACAGCGATCGCCGAGTCTCCGTGTGTAGATGGTGGTCGATCAGAGCAGCGATCCAGACGCCGACTGAGAGATGGACAGTGTGCGGCTGTTGGTGTCGTCGAGGTACGCGCCAGCCGGGTCGCCCGCTCCAACACGCGTCTTCGATCGACATTTTCCTGTCGGCTCTCGCGGATAGCCGAGGCTGAACTAGTAGCGGCTTGTCATGGCCAGCTCAGCTTGACCGGGGTGGTCATGACCTCCTCGCAGGGGGTTTGAGTCTCGGAGAACCCGGCCTCGAACTATGACCCGGGTCCGCGCTCCACTACGCAAGATCTCTAGGTCGTTACCACCGTGCTGAGCGCCGAAGGATCAGCGCCGGCGTCGCCGAGCGCGACTGTTTTGCGAACGAGCTCGGCCCAGGATGCGGGGCTGGTCAACGGGGCGAAGTGATCGGCGTTTTCGACCTCGAACACATCGGCATGAAGGATTCTGGCGAGTCGGCGGGCGCCTTCGAGATGTCCGGAACCGGTAGCTGCTCCTGCACCGATGATGACTGGACACGTGACGTCCGCGAAGTCGAAGAGTGCTGTGAGCTCGGAAGCCATATCAGCGTGGAACGCGGCTCCTTCGCGTCGAAGCATGTTCTTGGTCCGAACGCTCAGCGACTCCCAGCGCCCGTCACCGAGAATGTTGCGGTTGAAGTCCTCTGCGAGGAGCTCAGTGTCAGTTGCGGCTACGAGACGGCGCACAGACTCTCTAAGATCCGGTACCGGCCACCAGTCACACCACGCTGTGGGTGGTTCCCACATCCCCAGGGCGGCAAAGAGCGATGGTGCCTTGGCCGCCGCAGCCATTGCCACGTTGCATCCAACGCTCTGCGCAACGACCACCGCCCGTCGGCCGCCCAGGATGGCAACCAGATCCTGGGCGTGATCGCCGAAGTCCTTGGCAGGAGGCAGCGCGTCAATTGACTTCCCATAGCCCCTGCGGTCATAGATCACTAGCGGGAGGTCAGGGAGGAGTTCGACCACGGCGGCGAAGTTCTTGCTGCGATCCGGGGCTCCGTGAACCAAGACTACAGGCACCGACGCCGACCCCGCTCTGTCGTCGACGTAGAGGCCATTGACTGACACAGCGCGCAACTTAACCTAAACGGTTGGCCGATGCGATGCCCATTTCGATCCGGCTAGTCCTGCAGCAGCGACTCGTCGAGGTGAGTCGGGACGAGTGCAGCTACGACGCATTTCGTCTCGACACGGTAAGAAGCAACCGCTTCCACCGTTTCCACCGTTTCCATCGTGGCGCACGTGGTACGGGATCCGGCGTATCCCGCTCCACAAAAGACGCATGCGATCGGTATAAGCACGACGAGATCCGCTGGCCGCCAGTTCAGACCCCGCCGATCTCAAAAGCGTCTTCTACTTCCGGCCGAGACTCTCTTCCGACGTGGTGGCGTCGATGAATACCTGCGTGACTTCCGCATCACACTGGCGCACGCGGGCGTCGATCTCGGAACTCATCCGCGCAATCTGCCCGGAACTGAGCCCCTCGACGAGGATGACCCGCGCCGCAACCAAGACCTCGTGGGCACCGAGGTACCGGGTCAGCAGTTCGACCACCTCCGCAACCATCGGATGGCCAGCAACGGTGGCCTCGATCGTGTCGACCAGGGCAGGTTCCACGGATTCGCCGATGAGGAGACTCATGTTGTCACGAGCCAATGCGAATGCGGCAAAGATTAACAGCAGACCGATAATGGCCGAAGCCACTCCTTCCCACCGTCCATTCCCGGTCACCTGGTGGAGGGCGATCCCCGTGGCGGCGACGCCGACGCCAAAAACGGCAATAGTGTCCTCGAAGGCGACGGTCTTCATCGCCGGATCTGCGCTCTTGACCACGTGCTCCACGGGGGCTCGGCCGACGGATGCTGCTTCTGTCCGCACCTGGTAGATGGCTCTGGTCAGCGACACCCCCTCGAACACCGCGGCCAAACCCAACACGACGTACTCCAGGACCCACCGGCCCGTCCGAGTGGGCTCCGTAAAGGCATGGTATGCCTCGAACAGGGAGAATCCGCCTCCAGCGACGAAGATCCCGACCGCGGCAAGCAGGGACCAAAAGAACCGCTCGGCTCCATAGCCGAACGGATGCCTGTCGTCGGCCGGCCGCTCGCTTCGGCGGATGGCAGTGACCAGGAACAACTCGTTCACCGAGTCCGAGATCGAATGCGCTCCTTCGGACAACAAGGCACTCGAGGCCCCGATGATGCCAACGGTTACCTTGGTGATCGTCACCAAGACGTTGGCGATCAAGGCCACCGCGACTGTCGTACGGCTCCCTGATGCCATCAGCGTCTCATGCCCCGGTGAGCTAAAAGGTAATCAGGGACCAAGTTGTGCCTGGTACTCGTCGTGTTGCTCGGCCCGCATCGGCGGGCTACCGCCATTTGACGTAGGGCGCCTTCGGCCTGCTTTGCCATCAACGCTGCCTGGCTGGCCCTGGTCCTGATGGCCAGCGCCCTCTTGGTGTGGGTGAAGGGGCTGGGCCTCACCTGACTGAGCGAGCGGATGCCGATCTGCCCCCAGGGATCCTTCGCCCTACTCGACGTGCAGGTCACCGTGACAGGAGCGAAAGCGTCGGACTCGTCAGTGCACCCTGGTACTGAACGGCTGCTGAGAATGGTCACGGCCAGTATCAGTCCACATCAGGAAGCACGCCTATCCTAAATTCTTGGTGAGATCCCAGCTGCACCGTCATAAGGTCAGACCAACGTCACCGCGCCGGGCGCGTGAGTGTTGATGTTCTTTCGACTCTCCCTGGCTGAGCCGCTCGGCATCTGCTGCTAGTGGCCACGACTCGTTCACTGGATTCACTCGAGCTGGCAGAAGCAGTCGTCCTCGGTGATCTGACCTTGGCGCTCTGCCTGGTCAGCCGGTTCGTGCCCTTGGGGAGCGCCCTGGTGGTTCTCGGTCTCCTGCCCATGGCCGCCATCGCGGCCAGGCACCGACTTCGGGCGGCGTTCGTGGGGGGCCTGGCCGCAATGTTCGTGGGCTTCCTGGCTGCCGGTGATCGGGTGCTGGTATCCGTAGCCGTCTGTACCGCCCTTGGCGCATTGATAGGGCACGGCCATCGTCGCCACTGGGGCCCGGTACGCACGGTGGCCACAGGCATCCTTTTATTTTGGCCGCTGGTGTCCGTAGTAACGGTTGGGTTCCTCGCCCTATTCACCGGTTTGCGCAGCCTCTCGATTGACCAGACTCGAAACAGCTGGAGCGGTATCGGTCAGACCCTTCGGAGCTTGCGACTCGGCGGAGCAGCCCATGTCGGGGACGCCGCGATCAGCTGGGCTACTCGGTTCTGGTGGCTTGCCATTCCCATTGGTCTGTTCCTTCTGGTCGGGGCAGGTTGCCTCCTCGGCTGGGTAGCCGCTCGGGGCGCCCTGCGCGCCATCGACGCCCTCGGGAACCCTCGGACGCTGACCTTCGACGTCCATGATGGTGGGGACCCTGCTCCCGTTCCGGTCCGCGTGGACGACGTCTCCTTCCGCTATCCCGACAGCGAGCGCTGGGCTCTCCGTCACGTCGGACTGCAGCTTGACGCCGGTGAACTACTCATGATCGTCGGGCACAACGGTTCGGGAAAGTCGACGCTGGCCCGGTTGCTGGTGGGAGCCGCTCCCACCGAGGGCGCCATTGTTCGAGATGGTGGGCCCGGCCTCGGGGCTCGGGGCGGGAGCGCCCTCATCTTCCAACGCCCCGACGCTCAGGTGCTCGGCGTCCGCGTCCGAGACGACCTGCGTTGGGGCCTTCCGAGCACGCGAGTCATCGACACCGAGGGTCTCCTGGCCCGGGTCGGGCTGGCCGATTTCGCCGACCGAGAGACTGCGACCCTGTCCGGGGGCGAGTTACAGCGACTGGCAGTTGCTTCGGCGCTGGCTCGCCGGCCGCAGCTGCTTGTCTCCGATGAATCGACCTCGATGTTGGACCCTGAGGGCCGGATCGTTCTCATGAACCTCCTGCGCGCCCTTCCCGATGACGGGATCAGTGTCGTGCACGTCACCCACGACCCCAGTGAGGCTCCGGAGACATCGAACACGGTCGTACTTTCCAAGGGGCAGCGCATTGACCACCTTGTTCCGATGCTCACACCGCCCCTGGCGCCTGCTCCGTCGGCCAGCCGACGGGTCCCGGCAGAGGCCCTGTCGTTGCGTGGTGTGGGCCACGTCTACTCCCCGGGAACCCCGTGGGCCCATCGAAGTCTTGCCTCGGTCGATCTTGAGATCGCTCCCGGCAGCAGCATTGCCGTGAGCGGCCAGAACGGTTCGGGAAAGTCCACCCTGGCCTGGATCCTGGCTGGGCTCACTCCGGCCACCGAGGGCGAGGTCCTGGTCGGGGGCCGACCAATCATCCAACAGATCGGACGAGTTGGGCTTTCGTTTCAACACGCTCGGCTGCAGTTGCTCAGACGGCGAGTGCTCGACGACATTCGTGACGCCAGCGGCACGAATGAGACCGCCGCCGCCGATGCCCTGTCATCGGTCGGACTCGATCCCGCGGTCTATGGATCTCGCCGGGTAGACCAGTTGAGCGGGGGAGAGCAACGGCGTGTCGCCGTCGCCGGGATGCTGGCTCGTCAGACGTCGATCCTGGTGCTCGACGAACCCTTTGCTGGCCTTGACCACGCCAGTAGCCTGCAGCTCAGACACCTCCTGACTCGCCTCCGGGCCGAGGAGGAGATCACCCTCATCATCGTGTCGCACGATCACGCGGTGTTGGACGGCGTCGCGGACCGCTTCATCGAACTCGAAGGTGGTCGAGTGGTCAGCGATTCCGCCCCGACCGGGCCCACCCCGGCCGCGGCCTCCGGCCCTTCCGTCAAGGCCAGGCGGCCAGCGGGTGAGCCGACGCTGCTGCGCATGGTTCCGCGGTCCTCACCGGTGCACCGCCTCTGGGCTGGTACCAAGCTCTTGGCTGTTGCCATCATCTCGCTTACGGTGTCGCTCAAGCCGACCTGGCCCACCCTTGTTGCCGTCGCCGGGGTTGTCGTCCTTGGCCTCAATGCCGGACGCAT
>DATMMO010000408.1:0-13976 GCA_035569695.1 Acidimicrobiales bacterium
AGCGTCCATGCGCATCCGCACGCTGGTTCCGAGCACGGCGTTATAGAAGTCGATCGCCGCTGGGGCCCCATCGATGATCAACGACGGGATCACTCGGGGATAGCCATCGGGTATGGGTTTGACTGCAGCCATGGGTCCTCCTCGTTCATGTTGGGATTCGCACGCGCTCACCGACAACGAACACGTGTTCGATACCGTAATCGGGCCGGGCCTGTCGATCAACCCCCCTCGATGCGGCCATCGCGTCCCACCGACAGCGCCCTGGGACCAGCTCTACCTGCACCGCTCTCGCAGTGCCTGATCGAGGTGAAATCGTCGGAGGCGGGGGGTACATTGAGAGGGCGGAAGAGTACGGATCCGCCTTCGTGAAGGAAAGGGGGTCGGCGATGTCGTCGAGCACTTCGCACGAGGAAGATGGACCACCCGGCCAGGTGTGCTCGGCCTGTCTCCCCTGAGGGATAGGCGAGCGCCCAGCACCCGGTCGACCAAGGCCCTTTTCACTGAGGCCGGAACGCGATCAGCTTCCGAGCTGACCTGCCGACTAAGGCCCCCACCAACAGATAAGGGCTGAGCATCGATCGGGAACCACAGAACGAAGATGGGAGCCGGCTCAGGGCCGGCTTCCATCGCGTCTGGGCCCATGGCGGCCCCCGCAGTACTCCCCTGCGTCCAGGGTCTGCCAAGATGACCCGATGGCCGAGGCTGCGCTCACCGTGAGCCCACGTGGCTGACGGCACCTCGCTGATCCGTTCCCTCGGCAAGGCGGGACTGGGCACGCTGCCCGACCCGCTGCGACGCCGGGTCCAAGCCATCAGGGGAAAGCCCCTTCCCCGTGTGGTGACGCTCGGCGACCTCGACCGCGAGCTGGATGAGGCCCGCCGACTGTTCGGGGAGTCCGAGGATGCCGCTCGGCAGTTCCTCCGCGGGTTCGAGATCGCTCCGCCGACGGATCGCCCCGACGATCCGTTCTCGGACGACTATCGGACATGGGTGTGGGATCTCTACCAGCGGATCTCGGGACGCCGGCAATACTCGACGGCCAACGAGAGCTCGCCGTTCGATTTCGAGCACGCCCTCCGCCAGCCCTATCCGCACGCCACGGAGTCCTCCCTCGTCGTGGGGGAAGAATTGATCGCCCGCGGTTTCATCATCAAGACCATGGGCCTCACCCCGCCGGCACGGATCGTCGAGTTCGGACCGGGGTGGGGAAACCTGACCATCGATCTCGCCACCATGGGGTTCGAGGTCACCGGCGTCGAGGTGGAGCCCCAGTTCTGCGCGCTGGTCGAGCAGCGATGCCCTCGACCCGAACAGCTGACGATGTCCGCCCAGGACATGCTGTCCTTCGAACCCGGCGACCCATTCGACGCCGCCATCTTCTACGAGAGCTTCCACCACTGCGCCGATCACCTGGCCATGCTCGAGCACCTGCACGAGGTGGTTCGCCCTGACGGACTGGTCGTGTTCGCCGCCGAGCCCATCGCGGCCATGGCCTACCCGTGGGGACCCCGGTTGGACGGGTACTCCCTGTGGTCGACCCGCATCTACGGCTGGCTGGAGCTGGGGTTCGACGACGCCTACTTCACCGAAGCACTGGAGCGCACCGGCTGGAAGGCGAGCCGGTTCCGCGCCCTCGACCGGTCGCCGCTGGCCGACGTCCTCCTGGCCCGACCCCGCTGACCACCGAGGAGGCCTACCCGGTGCCAGGTGGGTCCGTCCGGCAGGCGGGGACGCCCTTCACGCAATCGATGTCTCGCCGTAGGACCTTCAGGGCACTGTCACCCTCGCCGCCGTAGGGGTAGCCCTGGGTGTACTGGCGGCCGGTCGGGCTGTCATCTTTGGTGGTGGCCACCCCGGGAACCGGTTCGACTCCCGAGTCCTCGTTCCATTCGTTCCACGCCGTCACGAAGATGATCGGCGCCCGGGCGTCGAGAGTGGGCACCGCCACCTTCGTGAACAGGTTGTCCAGGGTCGAGGCGGTGCCGGCTCCGGGCAACCACTCCCGGGGCTGGGCCGGGTGGTTGGTCGACAGCCGTACGCCCCGGTCGTTGAAGCCGGGGGTGATGTCGGGGATCACCGGCACCTTCGCATTCGTGGCCGCGCTGTACTTGTTCATCAAGCCGCGCTCGTCGGCGGCGATGGTGGTCTTGCCCGGGTAGCCCACGAAGTCCTGGGCCGGTCCCAGCGACGGGGAGTTCCCGCCGAAGTAAAGGGAGTATGAGGTGATGGCGTCGAAGGCCTCGATCCGAGCCGCCTGCGGCTGGGTGGTCAGCGGGGATCCGGTGGCCGGCGGTTGGGGATTGGTGACCCGCCAGAAGATCTCGTCACCGATGAAGTAGGGGTTGTAGCCGCGGGCGGCCAACAGTGATCGGGCTTTGCTGATCATCTGGGCCACGTTGCCGGTCAGGGTGCGGGTCAGGTAGAGCACCACGACGGGGCGCCCGTGGAGCCGGAGATAGCTCGGGTTGTTGAAGTAGGTCGTGGCGAAGTGCAGCATGTCCGCGTCGAATTCCTTCTCCATCGCCGGCGTCACCGGGGTGGACTCGTTGGCGGCGTTGAAGTCCAGGGCGAAGGTCTCGTACATCATGCAGAATTTGATCTTGTTGATGTTCGGAGCCTTGAGGAATGCAGTCACGTTGGCGTCCCCCGCCTGGCGGTCGGCCAAGGGGCGGCCGGTCCAGTTGTTCAAGGGCCAGTAGTCCAGGGCGAAGAAGTTCACGCCGGCCTGATTGGCTTGGGTAATGGCCGCGGCCGCTGTGGCCGGATCGGCGGACACATCGGTAGCGGGATCGGGTCCCTGGGGTGGGATCAGGTGAGCTCGAAGCGTCCCCTCCTGCAGGTTCTGGGGAAACCACAGGTAGTAATAGCTCCCCACGAGCAGCTTGCTCCCACCGTGGGCCTTCCACACCGGAGCCGTGGTCGAAGAGGCGTTTCGGCCACCGACCACCAGCACACCGACCACGCCCAGAACGACGACGCCAAACACCGCCACCAACCACGGCAGCAAGCGACGCAGACGGGTCGGTGGCCGACGGTGTTGGGCCGACGTAGTCACGAGTGTGGCAATCCGATCTCCTCGCCCGCGGGATCACGGAGCACGGGTCACCCTAACTGACCTCGCAGATCACCCTGGGGCTGACATCGCCCCGGGGAAGTGGCTCAGGAGGCCACCTTGACCGCGACCTCGATGTTGCCCCGGGTGGCGTTGGAGTACGGACACACCTGGTGGGCCGCGTCAGCCAGCGCTTGTGCCGTCTCGCCATCGACGCCGGGGATGGCCACATCGAGCTCCACAGCCAGTCCGAAGGCCCCGCCGTCGATGGTGCCGATAGTCACCTTGGCCGTCACCGTCGAACCGCTGGTGTCGACCTTCTGGCGCCGCGACACCACACCCAGTGCGCTCTGGAAGCAGGCGGCATAGCCGGCGGCGAACAGCTGCTCGGGATTGGTGCCCCCACCGTGTCCGCCCATCTCCTCGGGCACCCGGACATCGAGATCGAGCACGCCATCGCTGCTCCGGGCGTGCCCGTCGCGGCCGCCCGTGGTGCTGGCCTCGGCGGTGTACAGGGCTTTGTTCAGTGTGGTGACCATGGCTCACTCCTCGGAGATCGGTGCTGCGTTCTCTCCGGTCAACCCGGCGCCCGGGTCGATTGTTCCGGACCCGATCAGCGCCGCGCCCCGCTGCTTCAGACGCTGCGCCCCCGCCCGCGCCGGAAGTGCCGGACCAATTCGGCCGTGGACCCGTCCTGGTCGGACAGGTCGGGGGCCTGCTCGTCGATGAGGGCGGGGGCCAGTTGCATGGCCATGACCTTGCCCAGCTCGACGCCCCATTGGTCGAACGAGTCGATGCCCCAGATCACCCCTTCGGTGAACACGGTGTGCTCGTAGAGAGCCACCAGTTGGCCCAGCACCGACGGGGTCAGCCGCGGGGCCACGATGGTGGAGCTCGGACGGTTCCCGGGCATGACCTTGTGGGGGACCAGGGCGGCATCGGTTCCCTCGGCGGCCACCTCCTCGGCCGTGCGCCCGAAGGCCAGGACCTTGGACTGGGCGAAGCAGTTGGCCATGAGCAGATCGTGCTGATCGCCGGTCTCGTGGGTGGAGTCCACGAAGCCGATGAAATCGGCCGGGATCAGCTTTGTCCCCTGGTGGATCAGCTGATAAAAGGCGTGCTGGCCATTGGTGCCGGGCTCGCCCCAGAAGATCTCGCCGGTCTGGCCCCAGACCGGGGTCCCGTCCCGCCGGACCGACTTCCCGTTGGACTCCATGGTCAGCTGCTGGAGGTAGGCCGGGAACCGGGCCAGCCGTTGGTTGTAGGGCAGGACGGCATGGGTCTGGGATCCGAAGAAATTGTTGTACCAGACGTTGAGCAGTCCCTGGAGCACCGGCATGTTGGCTCCCAATGGTGCGTTCACGAAGTGGCCGTCCATGGTGTGGAACCCCGAGAGCATGTCGGCGAAGCCTTCCCGTCCGATGGCCATCATCAACGAGAAGCCGATGGCCGAGTCGTAGGAGTACCGGCCGCCCACCCAGTCCCAGAACCCGAGCATGTTGGCCGGGTCGATACCGAACTCGGTGACCCCCTCCTCGTTGGTGGACACGGCCACGAAGTGCTTGGCCACCGCCTCGTCTCCCGCGCCCAGCCCCTCGAGGAGCCAGGCCCGGGCCGCCGCCGCGTTGGTCAGGGTCTCCAGGGTGGTGAAGGTCTTGGAGCACACCACGAACAGGGTCTCGGCCGGATCGAGGTCGTGGGTCTTGTTCCACAGGTCGACCGGATCGATGTTCGACACGAAGCGACAGGTGATCTCGGGATGGACGTAGTCGAGCAGCGCCTCGTAGGCCATGGCCGGACCCAGATCGGATCCGCCGATCCCGATGTTGACCACCGACCGGATCCGTCGACCGGTATGACCCGTCCAGTCCCCGTTCCGGATCCGATCAGAGAGGTCGCCCATGCGGCCCAAGACCTCGTGCACGTCGGCTACCACGTCCTGGCCGTCGACCTCCAGTCGGGTTCCCGCCGGCATGCGCAGGGCGACGTGGAGGACGGCCCGGTCCTCGGTGGTGTTGATGTGACGCCCAGCGAACATGGCATCCCGGTGCCCTTCCAGGCCCGAGCGCCGGGCCACGTCGACCAGGTGGGCGATGGTGTCCGCCGTGACCCGGTGCTTCGAGTAGTCCAGGTAGAGGTCCCCGGCATCGACCGCCATCGAGGTGGCTCGGTCCGGGTCCTGGGCGAACAGATCCCGGAGGTGGGCGTCTTTGATCGCTTCGAAATGATCGGCGAGCGAGCGCCACTCCTCGGTTCCGGTGATGTCCACTACGTCAGCCATCTACGCCTCCTGGTCCGTGGTCCCTGGTCCGTGCCCCTGCACCGTACCGCTGCACCACGAGATACCCACGAGGTGGGCCGACGCTCAGGAAGCGGGTTCCAAGGTCACCGGGCTCGCCTCCGGCTTCGACTTCGACTTCGTCCTCCGGACCATGGTCGCCGCCGCGTCGACGTCCTTGATGGTGAGGGCGACCGCCGCCCCCACCAGGGCCACGCCCGCGGCCACCAGGAAGGCGGCGTGATAGGCGGTGAGGTTGGCGGCCTCATGGCCGGCCACCACGTGGGTGGTCCCCACCAGAGACAGCACCGTGGCCAGCAGGGCCACCCCCACCGCGCTGCCCAGCTGGCGCTGGCTGTTGAACAGGGACGAGGCGTACCCGGTGTCGGCGCTCGACACGGTGGCGAAGGATGCGGCCTGGGACGAGATGATGACCGGGCCCATGGACAGGCCCATGGCGAACATGATGATCCGCATCCACCACAGATTGGTGTCGAAGCCCACCTGGGTGGCCAGCGCCATGGCTAGGGCCAGGGCCACCAATCCCACCGCGGTCAGGCGGCGGGGCCCAAACCGGGGATAGAAGATCCGGCTGGACAGTTGGGCCCCGACCATGACCCCGATGGCCTCGGGGAAGGTGTTGAGCCCCGAGGCCAGGGCGGACAAACCGAGGGCGATCTGGAAGAACAGGGGGACGACGAAGAGCACGCCCAAAAACGCGGCCATGGCGAAGAACAGCACCAGGCTGCACGACCGGAACAGCCGGTTTCCGAACAGACGGAGCTGCAACAGGGGCTGTCTCGTGCGCAGCTCCACCCGCACCATCCAGGCGATCAGGACCAGGCCCACGGCGATGCTGCCCAGGATCAAGGGGCTGCCCCAGCCCCGGCTGGGGCCGTCGCTGACCCCGAACATGAGCAGGGCGAAGCCCACACCGGACAGGAGAAAGCCAGGCACATCGAAGCGGCCGGGATGGGGCTGGCGGTGCTCGTCCAGGAAGATCAGGCCGAAGAGGAAGGACAGGATGCCGATGGGAAGGTTGACGAAGAACACCCACCGCCACGACAGGGCGGTGACGAGCAGACCGCCCAGGACCGGTCCGATAGCCGGGGCCATGGCGGTGGGAACGGTCAGGATGCTCGAGGCGCGCACCCGTTCCTCAGGAGGAAAGGTCCGAAACAGCATGGCCATGCCCACCGGCGTGAGCATGCCGCCGCCCACCCCTTGGATCACCCGGAAGGCGACCAGCTCGGGCAGGCTCTGGGCCAGCCCGCACAGGACCGAGGCGCCGGTGAACACGGCGATGGCGAACAAGAGCATCCGCTTGGACCCGAAGCGGTCACCCAGCCACCCGGCGGCGGGGATGAACACGGCCAGGCTGACCAGATAGCCCACCGCGATCGAATCCAGAGAGGCCGTCGTCTCGTGGAACTGGCGACCGATGGACGGAAGGGCCACGTTGACAATGGTGATGTCCATGATGTTCATGAACATGGCCGCGACGAAGACGACGCTGACACTCACCTTGGGGTTGATGTGAATGCGAGGCATCCTTCATTCCTGAGCGTTGATGGTGGCACCGCCACGGGGGGCCGCCCCCCGGTCTACCAAGGCAAAACACCCATCGTCGCTCGGGGATTCCTGAGGAACGGCGAATTGCAGCCAGCTCCCAGGGGGCCGGTTCAACCGTCGACGAAGCTCAGCCGGACCTGACGGCGAGGATTGTCGCCGTTGGTGTCGACCAAGACCAGGCTCTGCCAGGTGCCGAGGAGCGGACGACCGTCGAGGACGGGGATGGTCACCGATGGGCTGACGAACGCGGGAAGGACGTGGTCGGCGCCGTGGCCGGTGGCGCCGTGGCGGTGGGCATAACGATCATCTCGGGGGAGCAGGCGGGCCAGGGTGCCCTCGAGGTCGACCTCCGAACCCGAGCCCACTTCCATGAGAGCCACGCCCGCCGTGGCATGAGGGGCAAAGACGTTGACCAAGCCGTCACCGTGGTCCCGGCAGAAGCGCTGCAGCTCGTCGGTCAGGTCGACAACCGTCCGGCCCGCGGTGTCGACGGAGAGCAGCGAGGAATCCATAACCCCAATGTTCGCGCCCTATGTTCGCGCCCGGTGTTACCGCCCGGTCTCGCTCCGTCATAAGCATCGGGAGATTACCCAGGATTCACTCTCCGGTGACGCGACGGTGGCCTGCCGTTCACCGCCGTTCCATACCGTCTTCAGTGATGAGCCCACCTGATCAGGCCTTGGAGGATCGCACCCCTCCCCGGCCGTTCGCCTCGGACCCCGGGACCGGCGCGGATCGCGGTGGCATCAGATCACAAGCCCATCGCCCTCTCACGGCCTCTCCCCTTCCCGAGGACTGCCGGCCGGTCCATCCCGGTCCGGAAGGCAATTCTCGGGTTGCCGGGGCGTTCGTCGGCCCGACGTGAGCGTGGCCCTGCACTCATCGGAACCCGTCGCCACCGGCCCCGAAACCGGCGTCCGGATCCTGGTCATCGACGGCGACGCCTCCAGCCGGGAGATGCTGGCCACCGGGCTCGAAGCCGAGGGATTCGAGGTGGTGCTGGCCCATGACGGACACGAGGGCATCCGGCTCCTGACCGCGACCCGCCCGGCACTGGTGCTCCTTGACATGTTCCTACCCGACCAGTCGGGGATGGCCGTCTTCCGAAGGATCGAAGCCGTGTCTTCGCTGCCGGTGATCATGGTGGCGGCCAAAGACGACGAGATCGATGCTGTCCTCTCCCTCGAGGCGGGGGCGGCCGATCACGTGACCAAGCCGTTCCGGCTCCGGGAGCTCACCGCCCGGGTCCGGGCCGTACTCCGGCGGGTGGAAACCCCGTCGGCGACCGGGACCCCGGACAATCTGTTCGAGTCCGGCCCGGTCAAGATCGACGTCTCGGTGCGGGAAGTCATCGTGCGGGGCGTCCCCGTCGAGCTGTCCCGCAAGGAGCTCGACCTGTTGGTGCTGCTGGTGTCAGAGGCCGGACACGTGGTCACCCGCACCCAGTGCATGGACCACTTGTGGCGGGACCGGCGGTTGGCCGACAGCCGGACTCTCGATACCCATATCAAGCGGGTGCGCAAGAAGATCGAGCTCGATCCGGCCCATCCCGAGCACATTCTGACCATTCGAGGCATCGGTTACCGGTTCAGGGCGTAGGGGCTCGTCCGCTGCGGACACGGCCTCCCTCCCCTCCCAGGCTGCACATCGCGTCGGGCGGGCCCCTACGCCCTGAACCAATCGCCGGCGGCGTCCGCCGCCTGAGCGTCACCGAATCCACCGGTGCTCACAATGCGCCCAGCGCCAGGCCGGCGGCGGCAGCAGCGGCCCCGACGACGACGCTGCCCCCGATGTTCAAAGCGGCCAGACGCAGCTCCCGCCGCTCGATCAGGCTGGCCGCCTCGAAGGTGAAGGCCGAGAACGTGGTGTAGGCGCCAATCAGGCCGACACCGATGATGAGGTGGCCATTGGCCGGGAAGGCGTGGTAGAGGACCAGGCCGGTGACCAGCCCGAGCACGAAGGACCCGGACATGTTGACCACGAAGGTGCCGAAGGGAAACGTGGCCGGGGCCCGATCGCTGACCAGGCCGTCGATCACGTAGCGAAGCGGTGCCCCGATGGCCCCGGCCAGGGCGATCGCCACCCAGACCCATGCGCTCATCGGCCAGTACTCCCCTGCCTGGGCCCCGTGGCCCGGGCCAGGGCCATGCCGGCGTAGACGGCGACCATACCGGCCACCAGGCTGACGGCCAGATAGCCGATGGCCAGGCCCACCCGTCCCGCCTTGACCAGGAGATCGATCTCGACCACCAACGTAGAAAAGGTGGTGAGCCCACCACAGAAACCGGTGCCGATGAGGGGCCGTACGTAGCGGGTGGGCGCCAGTCGATCGACCACCACGACGATCACCAGCCCGAGGACGAACGCGCCGATGATGTTGGCCGTGAGCGTCGGCCACGGAAACCCGTTGGTCGTCGTCGGGATGAGTCGGCTCAACTCCACCCGACCCAGCGTGCCTGCTGCCCCACCCAGCGCGATGGCGGCGATCGTCCCCGGGTGAAGGGTCGCCCGCCGCCGCCGCTGGGACGCCGACGGATCGGTCGAGCGGGGCCGGTCCGGGTCCACCGGCAGTTGATATCCGGAGGCCTCCTGGTCACCGGTGCCCTGTCCCCCCATCAATTCCTCGTCGCCCACCCGCGCTCCTCCATTGACTCCGGGTGGGGACCGTCGGCCGGCTGTCCGGCGGTGCGCGAGGCGAGCCCCATCGCCTTGGCCGCCAGGATAGCCCTCGCCCTCCCCGCTTAACTGACCGCATAACTGCTGGTGGACATCCCTGTCACCAGCGGTCTTCACCAAGCGTTCACACAACGATCACCACCGTGTCGCCTCATACTTGCGTGCCGTTCACCTCTTCTTCCTACGATCCCGTCGGGAGGTCGAATCGCGGCGATGGCAGGCACGGGACCACAGGTGGACGAGGACCAGGTCCGGGTGCTCATCGTCGAGGACGAGGAGTCCTACCGCGAGGCCATGTTGTCCGGCCTCCAGGTCGAGGGGTACCACGTCGAGCTGGCCGCCGACGGGACCGAGGGCCTGGCCCGATTCGCCGAAAGCCCGCCCGACATCGTCCTGCTGGACGTGCTCCTGCCCGGCATCAGCGGCATCGAGGTCTGTCGCCGGATGCGGGCCATCGCCCCGGTTCCCATCGTCATGGTCAGCGCGGTCGACACCGAGCTCGACGTGGTCCTGGGCCTGGAGCTCGGCGCGGCCGACTATGTGACCAAGCCGTTCCACCTCCGGGAGCTGGTGGCCCGTATCCAGGCCGTGCTCCGGCGGGTGGCGCCGGCGGGCCATTCGCCCGAGCGGCAGGCCGACTCCCGTCTCCGACCTGACGACCCGGCCGGCAACGCGGCCCGATCCGACGTCCAGCTCGGCTCGGTGGTGGTGAATTTCGCCCGGAGGAGCGTGACCGAGAACGGCACCCCGATCCACCTGTCACGACGCGAGTTCGATCTGCTCGATGTCCTGTTGGCCCCACCGGGCCAGGTCCGCACCCGCGACGAGTTGATCGATCTCCTCTGGCCCCATCGCGACCTGTCGGACAGCCGGACGCTCGATACCCACGTCCACCGGCTCCGCTCCAAGCTCGAGCCCGATCCGTCCATTCCCCGTTTCATCGTGACCGTGCGAGGGGTGGGGTTCCGCATCGATCCCGAGGGAGCCCCTCCGGTCCCGGTGAGAAGGGAGGCCGAAGAACCTCCGGAGTGAAACGCATTGTTTGCCTGAATTCCACCTTCTTGTCACTTTGCGTTCCTGCTGGGTTTACTTCCGATCGTTACGGTTTCGTTGCAGTGGCCTGCTGTCGAAAGGACGCCGCATGGACGAGGACGCGAGAAGCACGACGGAAAAGGCAGACACCGGGGTGCGGACCGGCTCCGATTCTTCGACCGGGGGTCGGCGACTCGACCCCGTCCTGGCTGCCCTTGACCCCGACCACGCCCGCCCCGACGACATCATGTGCACCAAGGACCTGCATCTTCGATTCGGATCCAAGCAGATCCTCTCCGATATCGACATGTCCTTTCAGCGGGGCACCATCACCGCCCTGATCGGACCCACCGGTTCGGGGAAGTCCACCTTCCTCCGTACCTTGAACCGGATGAACGACAAGGTGCCCGGGTTCACCCACGACGGGGACGTCACCATCGACAATGTCTCGATTTGGACAGGGCGTCAGGACCTCCTCACCCTGCGCCGCCGGGTCGGCATGCTCTTCCAGCGGCCCAACCCGTTCCCCATGTCCATCCGGGACAACGTGGTGGCCGGGGTCAAGGCCCACCGCATCGCCAAGGGCAAGCAGCTCAACGTGATCGCTGAACAGCGGCTCCGCGAGGTCGGTCTGTGGGACGCAGTGAAGGACCGCCTGGGCGACTCGCCCTTCCGGTTGTCTGGGGGCCAACAGCAGCTGCTGTGCCTGGCCCGGGCCTTGGCCGTTGGGCCTGAGGTCCTCTTGCTCGACGAGCCGACCTCGGCCCTCGACCCGATCTCCACCGAGTACATCGAAGCCCTGCTGCGCAAGCTGACGCCGGCACTGACCCTGATCGTCGTGACCCACAATCTGGGCCAGGCCCGTCGGGTCTCGGACAACACCATGTTCTTCTACGACGGCGCCCTGGTCGAGCACGGGTCCACCGAGGGCCTGTTCGACCACCCCCGGGAGGAGCACACCCAGCGTTACGTCTCCGGGCGCATGGGATGACCCGACCCGGCCGAATCGATCCGGTCGGCTTTCTCACCACACCCCAGCAATCGACGACAAGAAGGAGGAACAACCAGTGACTCGGATGCTCCGAGCTAGACGAGTGGTCCCGGCAATCGTGGGGGCCACAGCCATAGCCCTCATGGGCACGGTCACCGCATCAGCGGCCACCGTGAAGATCCCCAGTGGCGGGGTCGAGAAGCCGCCCGCAGCGTCCCTCACCGAGACGGGCAGCACGCTGCTCTATCCCCTGTGGAACCTGTGGTCGCCCGCCTACACCCAGACCTATTCGAACGTCACCATCTCGACGGCGGGTACCGGTTCAGGCACCGGCATCACGGACGCCACGAACGGCACAGCGGACATCGGTGCGTCGGATGCCTACCTCTCGCCCTCGCAGGTCCAGGCCAGCCCGACCCTGTTGAACATCCCGCTGGCCATCTCGGCGCAGCTGGTGACGTACAACATCCCCGGGGTCACCGCCCACCTGAAGCTGACCGGCAAGGTGCTGTCCCAGATCTACCAGGGCAAGGTCACGACCTGGAACGATCCGTCCATCACCAAGCTGAACTCCGGGGTGACCCTCCCGGCCACACCGATCGTGACGCTGCACCGTTCGGACGGCAGCGGGGACACCTTCTTGTTCACCCAGTTCCTGTCCAAGGCGGACGCGTCGGGTTGGGGTGCGTCCATCGCCTACGGCACCACCGTGCCGTGGCCGAACGCACCCGGTGCCCTCGGTGAGAACGGCAACTCGGGCATGGTCTCGGGCTGCAAGGCCACGGTCGGCTGCATCGCCTATGTCGGGATCAGCTACCAGACCCAGGCCCTCCAGGCCGGGCTGGGCTACGCGCAGCTCCAGAACGCCAAGGGCAACTACGAGCTCCCCACCCAGAGCGCCATTGCCGCCGAGGCGGCCAGCTTCGTGAAGGCGACCCCGGCCAACGGAACCATCTCGCTGATCTACGGGCCGGCGGCCACCGGCTACCCGATCATCAACTACGAGTACGCCATCGTGAATGCCCACCAGAGCGACTCGAGCAAGGCCAAGGCCATCCGGTCAGTCCTGGAATGGACCATCAACCCGAAGTTCGGCAACAACGCCAACTACCTGTCCCAGGTGACCTTCCAGCCGCTCCCGGCCAAGGTGGTTGCCCAGTCGGTGAAGCAGATCATCAAGATCCAATAGTCGGTGACCACAGTCGAGGGGGGCTCTCCGCTCCCGTCCGGTACACCAGCATCGCCAAGCGCCAAGACGATCCGCCGAGCCCCAGTGGCTCGGCGGATCGTCGACTCGCTTCGGTCCAATGAAGAGCACGCCTGGCGGTGGGGGGCCCGGGTCGCCTCGCTCATACCGTTGGCCGCACTGGCCTTCGCCGTCACCACCCTGGCCATCAAGGCCTGGCCGGCCATCATCGTCAACGGCACCGGGTTCTTCACCGGCACATCGTGGAACCCGGGAAGCACCTACGGGGCGATCGCCCATACCCACGGCGTGGCCCATCCCGTCGGGGTCAACTACGGGCTGTGGCCGATGATCGTGGGCACGCTCCAGACCTCGTTCATCGCCGTGGTCATCGCCCTCCCCATCTCCGTCGCTGCCGCCTTCGCCTTGACCGAGCGTCTTCCCCAGTGGGTCTCCCGTCCCCTGGGGTTCGCCATCGAGCTGCTGGCCGGGGTGCCCAGCGTGCTTATCGGCCTCTGGGGCGTCCTCACCCTCGGACCCATCCTGGCCCGAGACGTCTATCCCCACATCGCTTCGGTCATGCCCGACGTGCCCATCCTCCGGTACTTCCGTGCCCCCACCGGTCATGGACTGGGGCTCCTCACCGCCGGGATCGTGCTGGCCCTCATGATCGTGCCCATCATCGCCTCCACCACCCGAGACCTGTTCCAGGGGGTGCCTCCCCTGCCCAAGGAAGGAGCCTCGGCCCTGGGCATGACCGACGCCGAGGTGGCCCGGCGGGTCACCCTTCCCTGGGTGCGGTCGGGGATCATCGGCGCCACCGTGCTGGGCCTGGGCCGGGCCTTGGGCGAGACCATCGCCGTGTTCCTGATCACCGGGTCGATCCTCCACATCGCCCCCAATATCTACAGCCCGATGAGCACCATCGCCGCCCTCATCCTCGGACAGCTCGACTCGGCCGGCACCGACGGCACCGGCTTCGCCGTGGCCACCCTGGCGGAGGCCGGGCTGGTGCTGGCCGTGATCTCGGTGGCCGTGAACCTGGTGGCCAGGATGATCGTCAACCGGACCGGACGGCTGATGGCCCCGGTCGGGGCGTGAGCAGAGGAGTCCCCATGACCGACACCAACCTCTCCTATCCGAGGACCCGGGGGCGCCGGATCCGCGAGGTCCTCTTCCGGGTGACCAC
>DATMMO010000409.1:0-8292 GCA_035569695.1 Acidimicrobiales bacterium
ACCCCGGGGGTGGTCACGACGGTCGGCCCCGAGTACTTCCCCGCCGGCCCGAACCATCCCGCGGTCGCCGTGGCCGAGGTCTACCCGACCGGCAGTCCTCAGGCTGTGTCGACGTCCCAACTCATCACCCACCTCCGGCAACAGGTCATCCCCGCGGCCGTGCGGGGGGACCCGCACCTCCAGGTGCTGGTCGGAGGCCAGACAGCATTGGGTGACGACCTGGCCACCCAGCTTTCGTCCAAGCTGCCGCTCTTCGTCGGCATGGTGGTCGCCCTGTCGTTCATCCTGCTGATGATCCTTTTCCGCAGCCTGGCCATTCCGGCGACGGCAGCCATCATGAACCTGCTCTCTGCGGCGGCCGCCTTCGGCGTGGTCGTGGCCGTCTTCCAATGGGGTTGGCTGGCCAGCCTGGTCGGCGTGACCAACACCGGCCCGATCAGCCCGTTCATCCCGATCCTCATGTTTGCCGTGCTCTTCGGCCTGACCACGGACTACGAAGTCTTCCTGGTCAGCCGGATCCAAGAGGAATGGCTCAAGCGGCGCGACAACTCGGCCGCGGTGCGCGTAGGGCACGCTGTCACCGGCCGCACGATCACGGCCGCCGCATCAATCATGACCCTCGTGTTCTTCGCCTTCACCTTCACCACCGACCGAACTATCAAGATGATCGGGCTGGGCATGGCCACCGCCATCGTCATCGATGCCCTCCTGGTCCGCACCGTGCTCGTCCCGGCCGTCATGCATTGGCTGGGCAAAGCCAACTGGTATCTCCCGCAGGCCCTGGAGCGCCGGCTTCCCCACCTCAGCCTGGAGGACGATCCCGGAACGCCGCCGGAGATCGTTGGTGAGTCCGACGAGACGACGCCGGAGCCGAGCCTGACCGGCGTATCGCAGTGAGAGTCGTCGAACCCCTACCGAAAGGCGTACCTCGAGAGAAATACCGCGAGGTTGCTGTGGTGATCGTCGTTACACCAATAGCTGGGCCATGGCCATATCGGCAGGTCCATGTGCAGGACCCGGTGAGACACCACGTGGAACCACGAACAGAAGAGTTGGGAACCGAGCCATCGGTCGCCGGCCTCGGAAATGGGAGCGATGAGCCTGGGGAGGACAGTTGGCAGCAGGCGGGCGTGGGCGCTGAGCGGCTTGGCCGGTTTGGCGACGGTGGTAGTGGCTGCGCCGTTGCCCGCCGGCGCGACCGTGCCGTCCCCACCCCCAGGGGCCCCGGCCGTTGCATCGGCTCCCTCCAGCCTGACAGGACTAGCTCCCGAGCTACCGGCCGACGTGACCACCGCCAGCGCCGCTCCGGGTAGCACGTGGACACCGGAGAAGGCCATCTACGGGACCGCCTCCATCAACGACATACCCGTCGCCGGGGAAGGTGGCACCACGATCCGAGTCAACGAGATCTACCCGACTACTGCGTCGGGCGCTCCCGCACCCGGGAAGTTCCCGGTGCTCATGACCATGACGCCGTACGGGAAGGGTGTGGGTGGCTCCAGCTCGGTCGGCTCGGCGCAGGCGCCGTCGGCCGGCGCCGCCACTGGGGGCGCCGACAACTACCTGGCTCAGCGCGGCTACATCGAAGTAGTCATGGACGTACGGGGCACTGGCGATTCCAACGGCGAATGGGGCCTGTTCGACCCGATCCAGCAACAGGACGCACTCAGGGTCCTCAACTGGGCGGCCCAGCTACCCAACTCCACCGGGGAGGTCGCCATCTACGGTCCCTCCTACCTCGGCATCAACCAATTGCTCCTGGCCGGGGCGGTGGGGAAGGGCTCACCGCTCAAGGCCATCTTCCCGATGGTCTCGGCCAACGACATCTACCGCGACACTGCGTTCATGGGCGGGCTGGTCGACTTCGAGTTCTCGGAAACGTACCTGGGCCTCACCGGGGCGTTGAATGTGGCCAACCCTGTCCAGGACGCAGCTGACGACCCGAGCCTGCTGAGTGACCTGGCCGGCATTGAGTCAGACCACGTGAACGGTCTGGCCAGCTACCACGCGGCGACGGAGGCGAACGTGCTCGGTGGGGGTGACGAGAACTATGACGGGACCTACTACCAGCAACGCAACCCTGCGAATGTGCTGGCCCAGATTGTCGCCAACGGGATACCTGCCTACCTGGTCGGCGGCGAATTCGACATCTTCCAGAACGGTGAACCGCTGAACTACGCCGCCCTTCAGAACGCCTACGACGGCCGGGCGACGACCGCACCGATGCTCCCCAACCAGCCGACGACCGGCCGGTACCAGCTGATCGACGGCCCTTGGGGGCACATCAATGGATCCAGCGTGAACGTCGATCCTCTGGAGCTGGAGTGGTTCGACACCTGGCTGAAGGGTGAGAACACCGGGATGACCACGACGCCGACACCGCTTCACTACTACGACCTGGGCACCGGCACCTTCGACGAGACGACCACCTACCCCTTTGCCCGGTCGAGCCCGCAGACCTACTACTTCGGCGCTGGGGGGACCTTGAATATGACTCGGCCAGGGCAGTCCGCGTCGGGAACCGACACCGTCGACTGGAGCCCGTCCGGTAGCCCGTGCGGTCGGCCGGTTGACCAGTGGTCGATGGGAGGGATCTCCATCGCCGCCTCCGAGGCCGGTGTCCTGGCCCCGTGCGCCAATGAAGACAACACCACGCAAGTCGGCCCGTGGGAGACCTCCTACACCACGGCGCCGCTCAGCCAGCCGACGACTCTCGCCGGGCCCATCACCGCCACGGTGTACGCCACTGCGAATACGACTCAGACGGAGTTGGCTGCCGAGGTGGAGGAGGTCACCCCAGACGGCACCTCGTACCCCTTGACCGAGGGGGCGCTGCTCGGATCGATGCGGGCCGTCGACCCTTCACGATCGTGGAGCGTCGGCGGCACAACGATCCTGCCCTTCCACCCCTACACGCAGGATTCGACCGAACCGGTCGTGCCCGGGAGCATCGAGGAGTACCAAATACAGGTTTTCCCGACTCGTGCGACCCTGGCGGCGGGTGACAGATTGAGGGTGACGATCGCCACCACCGACACCCCCCACCTCGTGCCCATCCCGTCCCAATTGGAACAGCTTGTCGGTGGGCAGTACCAGATCGAGCGGACACCGGCCGCCCCCTCATCATTGACCGTGGAACTCGACTCGCCGTAATCGGGCTCGTGGACGGCGGGTGCTGAGGCCTCGGTGACCCGCTGCGGACTACTCGGTGGTCTGGAGCGAGTCGATCCAACGCTCGAGGCGGCGACCCTCGTCAGATAGGAGTGAGGGCTGTCTGAGCGCCTGGGTGACCACGGCAGTGCCCTGGTAGCTGGCCATGAATTCGACGGCGAGATCACGGGCGTCTTGTCGGCCCATTGCTCGGAACTGTTTCTCGGCCCAGGCGACGGGAATCTCTACCAGGCGGGTGGCCTCGTGGTCATCGTCGCCGGCTCTCTTCACCAGTTCTGAGCAGAGCGTGCCGTCTGGGCAGCCGTACTGCGCGATCACGTCGCGTTGGTCGGTCAGCATCCGGATCAGCCCCTTCAGCCGGCCTTTGGGACTGCGATAGCGGCGATCGAGGGAGGCGGTCGATTCCTCGATGTACTGCACGTGGGCCTCGACGACGGCGTCGACGATGGCGTCTTTGGTCTTGAAGTAGTAGTAGACGTTTCCGAGGGGAACCTCTGCCGCTCGGGCTATGTCGGCCAGGGTGGTTTTCTCGACTCCCTGTCGGTATAGGAGATCGGTCGCGGCAGCCACCAGACGCTCCCGTTTTCCCGGTTGGGCGAGCGTCGACGATGAAGATCGGGTCTTAACTGAGTCAGTCATCTCACTTCCAGTATAGACATCCCCGACGGATCAGTGTAAGTTGGACTTCTAACTTACTTCCGGAGGTACTTCACCGATGACAGCACCACCCGCTCCCACCTCGTTCCTCGCCACCCGCCGAGGCCGGCTCACCTTGGCCTTATTGTGCGGAGTGGCGTTCTTCGACTTCGTCGACGTCTCCATCGTGAACGTGGCGCTGCCGTCTATGGGTCATGATTTGCACTTCTCCGTCCAGAACCTGCAGTGGGTGCTGAGCGGCTACGTGCTGACGTACGGAGGGTTCCTGATGCTGGGCGGTCGGGCCGCCGACCTACTCGGACGGCGCCGCCTCCTGGTAGGCGGAACCGTTCTGTTCGCGCTCGCCTCTGTCGCCTGCGCGGTGGCCCAGAACTCCGGAACCCTCGTCGCCGCCCGCCTGGTCCAGGGAGTGGGAGCGGCCATGATGACCCCGGCGGCGCTGTCGATCCTCACCACCAGCTTCAACCAGGGCACCGACCGGCTGAAGGCGCTCGGCGCCTGGGGAGCCATGGTCGGGTTGGCCCCCGCTGTCGGCGTCCTCGCCGGTGGCCTGCTGGCGGGGGGACCCGGGTGGCGTTGGGTGTTCATCGTCAACCCGCCCATCGCCGTGCTGGTGATCATCGCCGCCTACCGGCTGCTCGACAACGACAACAGTCGGTCCCGTCTCGCCCACTTCGACGCCCGCGGCGCCGTGCTGGTCACTGCCTCCATGCTGTTGACCATCTACGCCCTGATCAGGGCACCCGAGGTCGGCTGGAACACCACCCGCACCATCGCCGAACTGGCCGGGGCCGGAGCGCTGTTCGTCGTGTTCTTGATCAACGAGCGGTTCCATGCCAACCCGCTGGTGCCCCTGTCGATCTTCCGTATCAAGGGCCTCGGCGAGGCCGATGCAACCCAGATGATCGCCACGGCCGGGTTCTACTCCCTGTTCTTCTTCATCACCCTTTACATGCAAGACGTGCTCCACTTCTCGCCCACCAAGACCGGGACGTCTTACGTCCCCGTTGCCCTCGGCATCGCCGTCTCCGCCACGATCTGCTCCAGGCTGTTCGTCCGCACCGGTACCCGGCCCCTCATGGTCGCCGGAGCGTTGATCGCCGCCGGCGGCGTCTACTGGCTGTCGCGCATCCCGGTGCACGGCTCCTACGCGAGCGACCTGCTCCCCGGCCTGTTGATCATGTCAGTCGGGCTCGGAGCGGTGTTCGTAGCGGTTCAGACCGCCGCCAACGCCGGCGTACCCCCCGACAAAGCCGGTCTGGCCGCCTCCTTGATCAACGCTTCCTTCCAACTTGGCGCCGCACTGGGGCTGGCGGTCTTCTCCGCCATCGCCACGTCTCACACCAACAATCTGGTGGCCCACCATGTCGCCCTGCCTGATGCGCTCACCTCGGGGTTCCACCGAGCGCTGCTGGCTGCGAGCATCGTCTTGGTCGCCGCGGCCGTGATCGCGCTTCGCGCCACCAACACCAAGGGCGAGCCCATGCCAGGCCCCGAGACCCAGCAAATCGTCGCCGAGGTCGGCAGACAGCCTCTCCCCGTTCTCGATAACGCCTGATGAAACGACCTGGGGCCAAAGCGCATTGCCCCATCTACAAATAGACGAACCGATAGGTAGGGAGCATCATGACTAAGACAGCACGACTAGACGATGTCGTCTGGGCCCCGCTCGCAGACCGGCGAGCGCTGGTCACCGGGGGTTCTCGCGGGATCGGCGCCGGCATTGTCCGGCAGCTCGCAGCCGATGGTGCCGCAGTGGCGTTCACGTACCGAGAGGCAATGGGTCCCGCCAACGACCTTGAGCAGGAGATCATCGACTCCGGTGGCGTGGCCCGGGCCTTTCAGGCCGACAGTGAGGATCCTGACGCGCTTCGCTCAGCGATATCGGAGACGGTCGACGGATTCGGCGGCCTCGAGATCCTGGTGAACAACGCGGGCACCGCTCATGTGGCCCCGATCGAGGAGTTCCCGCTGGCCGAATATGACCGGATTCTGGCCGTCAACGTCCGGGCCATCTTCGTGGCGATCCAGGCCGCAATGCCGCATCTTCGCTCCGGTGGTCGGATCATCAACATCGGCAGCACGATGGCCGACCGGATCCCGGTCGCCGGTATCAGCGTCTACTCGCTCTCCAAGGCCGCGGTCGCGGGACTGACCCGCGGGCTCGCCCGTGAGCTCGGGCCCCGTGGCATCACGGTCAACACCGTCCAGCCCGGTCCGGTCGAGACCGACATGAATCCCGACTCGGGGGAGTTCGCCGACGCCATGCGGTCGATGACTGCAGTCGGCCACATCGGCCAACCTCACGACATCGCTGATGTCGTGGCGTTTCTGGCCCGGACCGGGGCGCGCTTCACTACCGGTACGGCTTGGAACGTCGACGGCGGCTGGTCCCTCTGAGCGTTATCCGCAAGCCTCTCGAAGCCGGGCACGAAGTCGTCGGTCTGGCCCGTTCTCATCCGTCGGCTGCGGCGCTCGAGGCGCCGGCACCAAGGTGCACCAGCGCTCCCTCGACCCGATTGCCATCGCCGGCGGTCAGCCGGTCACCGGTCACCTGGTCACCCGGTGACGCGGTGCCGCAGCGCCTTCGCCGTCCCCGTGGCCACGGCGACGATACCGGTGAGAATTGGGATCAAGAACAACGCAGTATGCAGAGTCGTTGTCGATGCGATTTCGCCGATCACAACAGGACCCACGACGTAGCCGGCCCAGCCGCAGCCGGCCACCGCGGCCACCGCCTTGCCGGTGTCCACGTTGCCCACTTCGCCGGCTGAACTGAGGACGATGGGGACGACGCCTCCGAGTCCGGCGCCGAGCAAGGCGAATCCGACCAGCATGCTGGCTGGACGGGCGATAACCAGACCGGCAACGAACCCGAGGGAAGCGATCGCGGCGAGCAGCGGGAGCACATGGTGGGCGGTGAACCTGGTGAACAGCCGATTGCCCGAGAGCCGAACGGCCAGCATGGCTAGGGCATAGCCCGCATAGGCCAGTCCGGCGACCAGGGGCACGGCGTGCAGCGAGCTGTGGAGATACACCGCGGCCCAATCGGCTGCGGCCCCTTCGCACAACATGTTGGCAAAGGCGATACCCCCGAGCACTATGACCGCACCCTGAAGCACGCCACCGCGCCTGTCTGGCCTGCTTTCTGAAGAACTGCGGTCGCTACCCGCTCGCCCGTCGGGGATCATGGACGTCGTAAGCCAGCCAACGACCAAAAGGCACGGCGCTGCGAGGGCGAGCAGTTGCTCGCTCAGCGAGAGGCCCAGCCCCACCGCAGCTGCTCCGGTGACCGCACCGACCAGGGCACCTGTACTCCACGATCCGTGGAATCCCGGCATCAGCACGCGGCCAGAGAACCGCTCGACGGTGATCGCTTGGATGTTCATCGATACGTCAAGCATTCCCTGGAAGAATCCCCAGACCAGAAAGGCTATGAAGAACGAACCGAACGAACGGGTGAGCCCGATGAACGGTCCCGAGACGCAGTAGCCGAGAAGGGCCAGGCGCACCATCCGCCTGCTTCCCGCTCGCGGGAGGAAATGGGCGGCCACCACCATCGCCACCATCGAACCAATGGGGGCCCCGAGCAAGGCGAGTCCGAGTCGGCCGTCACTCAGGCCGAGGCGCTGTTGCACCTGCGGGATGTGGGCCGTCCAGGAGGCGAACAGGAAACCGTGCATGAAGAACACGGCGATAACGGCCACACGGGGCCAGCCATCCGCCGCGGCTGGTGCCGCTGGTTGGTTCTGGGCCGGGATCGGTGTCAGACGCAGCGTACGTCGACCCCCGCCGCCTGCAACTCATCCACCATCTGCTGGTCGGCTTCGGAATCGGTGAGGACGATGTCGATATCGTCGAGGTCGCAGACGTGGCCGAACGCCACCCGCCCGAGCTTCGAGGAGTCGGCCACCGCGATGACCCGTTGCGAGGCTTTGGCGGCGGCACGCTTCACCGCCGACTCCGCGAGTAGGTGAGTCGTGATGCCAGCCTTGGCGTCGATGCCACAGGGACCCATCACGCACGTGTCGAACCGGAGCTCCGAGAACGATGACTCGGTGAGAGCACCCATCAACGACAACTCGCCCGGACGGACCTCGCCGCCTGGGAGGAGGAGCTTGATGCCTGGGCACTCGTGCAGCTCAAAGGCAGGCCTGAGCGCGAGCGGCATGACCGTCATCCGCCGGCTGCGAAGCGCTCGGGCCACCTCCATGGCGGTGGTCCCACCGTCGAGAATGACCGTCTCCCCGTCAGTCAGGAGGCCGGCAGCGGCTGCGCCTATCGTCGCCTTGGCCTCGCGGGACTCAAGGGCCCGAAGGCCATACGGGGTCTCCTCAGCACTGAGAAAGACGCTCGCCGCGCCGCCGTGCACGCGTCGCAGCCCCCCGCTGCGCTCGAGCGACTCGAGGTCACGCCGCACGGTCATCTCGGAGCATTCCAGTGCGGCGGCCAGCTCCCCCACCA
>DATMMO010000410.1:0-10039 GCA_035569695.1 Acidimicrobiales bacterium
CGATCAGCGGGCACACCTCGCTCGGCCGGCGGGTGCTGCTGCTGGCCCGTTCCGACGCGCCCCTCGACGGCGAGACGTTGCCGGCCGGGATCACCCCCTCGGCCCTGGTCGTCTTCGAGGAGGGGCTGCGCCCCGATGCCGAGGCCACCATCGGCTACCTGCTGGCCCAGGGCATCACGGTCAAGGTGCTCTCGGGGGACAGCCCCGAGACGGTCGGGGCGGTGGCCGTCCGGGTGGGCATCCCCGGGGCCGAGAACCCCGTCGATGCCCGAGGCCTCCCCGACGGACAAGACGAGCTGGCTCAAGTGATGGAACGAACGAGCGTGCTGGGGCGGGTGCAGCCCCACCAGAAGCGGGACATCGTCACCGCCCTGCAGGCCAGCGGGCACGTGGTGGCCATGACCGGGGACGGGGTCAACGACATCCCGGCGCTGAAAGCGGCCGACCTGGGGATGGCCATGGGCTCGGGCAGCGCCGCCACCCGGGCCGTCGGGCGCCTGGTGCTGCTGGACAGCTCGTTCGCCGCCGTGCCCCAGATCCTGGGCGAGGGTCGCCGGGTCATCGCCAACGTGGAGCGGCTGGCCAACCTGTTCGTGACCAAGACGGCCTACGCCGTGCTCCTGGCTCTCGTGGTGGGCATTGCCGCCGTGCCCTACCCGTTCTTCGCCCGCCACCTGACCGTGGTCAGTGCGCTGAGCATCGGGATACCGGGCTTCTTCTTGGCCTTCGCCCCCGGAGAGCCGAGGGCCAGGCCGGGCTTCGTCGGCCGGGTCCTGTCCTTCGCCCTGCCTGCCGGCGTCGTGCTGGGGTCGGCGACCCTGGCCGCCTACCTGCTGGCTCGCGATACCTTCGGCGCCACCAACATGGAGGCCCAGACCATCGCCACCCTGACCCTGTTGGCGCTGGGGATCGTCGTCCTGGGCCTGGTGGCCCGGCCCTTGACCGGCCCGAGGGCCCTGCTAGTGGCGGCGATGGTCGTCGGTGCCGTGCTGGTCTGGGTAATCCCGTTCGCCCGCCACTTCTTCGACCTGGTGCCCCCACCCCACAAGGCCGTTCTGGTCGCCCTGCTCATCGTGGCCGGAGCTGTCCCCCTCCTGGTGCTGGCAATCAGGGTGACGGCGTCCCGTCGCCCAGACACTGCGAGGTCATCGCCCTAGCAGGCCCTTAGAAGTGCACGGCGGCGGGAGGTGCGTCGGGATTACCCCGGCGGATGAATACGCCGGCCACCGCGCCGAGGAGGGCGATGGCCCCGCCGATGGCCAGGGCCTCTTGGAAGCCGGACATGAAGGCGGCATGGCTCGCCGCCTTCACCGCCGCCTGGACATGGGCCGACCCGTGCCCCGTCCCGGCCGAGAGCCCCTGGGAGACGCGGACCGGGTTGTTGGCGAGGCGGCGGGCCGCGGCGGGGTCGATGCCTACGGCCGCAAGCTTGGCCGGGAGCACCGACGCGGCCTGGTTGGCGATGATGGTGCCGAGGACCGATGCGCCCAGGACCCCCCCGAACTGCACCGCGGTGGCCTGCAAACCGCCGGCCATGCCCGAGTCGTCGACAGGAACGCTGCCGATGATGGCCTCGGCCGAGGCCACCACGACCAGGCCCAGGCCGATGCCCAGCCCGCACAGCGACGGCCACAGCCCGATGTAGGCCGAATCCGCACCCAGGGTGGTCAGCCCGAAGAGGGAGAAGGAGACGAAGAGGAGGCCGAGGGTAATAGTGGGGCCCGGTCCCAGCCGCGACGTGAGCCGGGGGGCGACCAGGCTCGAGAGGGCAAAGAGGAGGGTCAGGGGCAGGGTTCGGGTGGCGGCGGCGATGGGCTGGAGCCCCTGGACATTCTGAAGATAGAGGCTGACGAAGAAGAGCACGGCGAAGAGGGCGAAGAAGCTCAGGATGACGGTGACCACGCCCAGCGACACCGACCGGCTCCGGAAGAGCCGAGGAGGGACCAGCGGCGAAGCGGTGCGCAGCTCGACGAGGACGAACACGAAGAGGAGGGCGATCCCGGCCACGATCAGCCCGATGACCCGGGTGCTCCCCCACCCCCACGATTGCGCCTGGATGACGCCGACGATCATGGCCAACAGGGATGCGGCCAGGATCACGACACCGGGGAGATCCATCCGTTCTCGTACCGACTCCCGGCTCTCGGACAGGACGTTGAAGCCGATCAGGCAGGTGATGATGGCCACGGGGACGTTCAGATAGAAGACGCTCTGCCATGACACGTGTTCGACCATGAAGCCGCCCAGGATCGGAGCACCGGCAATGGCCAGTGCGGTGGTCGAGGTCCAGATGCCGATGGCGTGGTTCAAGCGGTCCTCGGGATAGGCCATGCGGAGTAGGGCCAGGGTATTGGGCAACAAAAGGGCACCGAAGGCGCCCTGGAGGGCCCGCATGAGGATCACGCCTCCGACGGACCCGATGGCACCCACCCCCACCGAGGCGGAGGCGAAGCCGATGACCCCGACGAGGAAGACGATCTTGCGTCCGTAGCGGTCTCCCAGCCGGCCGCCGACGATGAGCAGCACGGCCAGGGCGAGCAGGTAGGAGTTGGTGATCCACTGGAGGTCGGCCAGCGAGGCGTGCAGGCCCGAAGCGATGTAGGGGTTGGCGATGGCCACGACCGTCGAGTCGAGCCCGACCATGATGACACCGAAGGCCACGGTCACCAGGGTCCACCTCGGGTTGGCCCGGGCGCCGGTGAGCTCCCGGGTGTCACCCAACCGCTCGAGCTGCTGCACCGTTACCGCGTCCTCCACCTCGCCCTGCACCAGCGTGGCCGTGCACCCGATCGCGGCGATGGGGTTCGAGTGCCGGGTCCGCCAAGCGTATCTGCTCGGGCACGGGCCCTCGGTCGGCCGGATCCACTGCTTCGACGCGGGGAAGCAATCGGGACGACGGTGCGTTGAAGGGGTCGTGCAGGTCGAGATCTGGTCAGACGTGGTGTGCCCGTGGTGCTATCTGGGCAAGCGACACTTTGAGCGGGCGCTGGAGGCGTTCGCCCACCGTGATGCCGTCGAGGTCACGTACCGGTCCTTCGAGCTGGACCCGTCGGCAGAATCGGTAGGGACGACGCCGACCATCGAGCGACTGGCCACCAAGTACGGCATGACCGTCCAACAGGCCACCGAGGCCCAACAGCAGATGGAGAAGCGGGCGGCCGAGGACGGGTTGGAGTTCCACATGGACGGGCTGCGGAGCGGGAATACCCGCGATGCCCATCGGCTGTTGCACCTGGCCCAGGCCCGCCATCGCCAGGCGGAGCTGGTGGAGCGGTTGCATCGGGCCTACTTCACCGAGCAGGCATCGATCTTCGACCATGCCTCGCTCACCGAGCTGGCCCTCGACGTCGGCCTGGACCGGGACGAGGTGAGCGGGGTGCTGGCCGGCGACGAGTACGGCGACGCGGTGGACGCCGACGAGGCCACCGCCCGGGCGCTGGGGGCCACCGGCGTGCCCTTCTTCGTCATCGACCGGCGCTACGGGATCTCCGGCGCACAACCGGCAGAGGGCATACTGGAGACCTTGAACCAGGCCTGGGACGAGGCGACGGCTCCGACCGGGTAGCAGCAATCTTCACGCTCGTTGCTATCCTCACGGCGTGCATCGGGGGGGCAGGAAGCCGTGATGGTGGCACGGCGCCGGCTTCCACCCCTGATCGTGGGCATCTACCTGATCTCCTGCATCTGCGGCATGCTCGATGCAGCCTGCTTTCTGGGCATGGGTCAGGTCTTCGCCGAGATCATGACGGGCAACCTGGTGTACCTGGCCTTCGCCATCGGCACCCGGGGGACAGGACAAAGCCTGCCCGTGCTCCCCTATGTCATCGCCCTGGGCACCTTCGCCCTCGGAGCGCTGGTTGGAGGTCGGCTGGTTAGGCTGCCCGCTCAGTGGGGCAGCCACCGGATCGCCTTCGCCGTCGAATGGGTCGCTCTGGCCGCGGCCGCAGTGGCCACTCTGATCGTCCACCCCCGGTATCACGGCGACGCCCGCTTCGTGGTCATCGGCATCCTGGCCTTCGGTATGGGGATCCAGAACGCCGCGGTTCGGAAATGGGGTGTCCCCGACCTGGCTACCAACGTCATGACCTTGACCATGACCGGGTTGATCACCGACACCCGCTTAGGTGGAGGTGACAATCACCACGCCGGCAGGCGCAGCACCTCGATCGGTATCTTCGTGGCCAGTGCCGTCTTCGGCGCTTTCCTGGTCCGCTACGGCGTGCTCTGGCCCCTTGTGGCGGCCTTGGTCATCTTCAGCGTGGCGCTCCCGATCCTTCTCCAGTCTGACGCAAAGGACGACCCTCGATTCGAGGCGGCCAAACCCTGAAGGGCGCAAGGTGTCCGGCCGAGCATGGGAACGGAAAATGCCTTCCGGAATGCCATCGCATGGCTGGGGTACGAAAGGCCGATTCGTCGTTCTGACGCCCCCGATTTCGGACGCAGACACAGTCGGTCTCGACACAATCAGAGGTCGCATACGAAGAAACCCTCCGCTAAAACGGAGGGTTTCTTCTATACGTTTATTGGCCAGTCATGCTCGCACCATCTGTTAGATGCTACGAGAGCGTCGCTGCCGAGTAATGAGCACCAGGCCAGTGCCAGCAACCAGAAGCAGAAGACCGCCTCCAACCATCATGCCTATCTGAGCACCGGTGAAGGCCAAGCTCCCACCTGAACTGCTGGTCCCACCCGTACTCGTAGTTCCGGCAGCCGCTGTGCCGGCACGAGGCGTGATATTGACCGTGGATGCAACGGTAAGAGCACTACCATCCAGGCCGGTACCGACGGCGGTGATCGTCGACGTACCGAACGGAACGGCAATCGGCGGACCGCCGTTCACGCTGATGTGCGGGTCTGTGATGGTGAGGGTCACCGTGATGGTTCCGGTGGGACCAACCGTGCCACTGGCGGCGAGCTGACCATTAACGAAGATTTGAAATGCTGTACCCGGCGCGAAGCCGGCAAAAGATATGGTGCAAGTCGAGCCGACGGGACACGTTGCGGCCAAAGTCGTCGGTGCCCCACCTGGAGTCGTCGTGGGCGGTGGGTATCCCGTCGCCGCGTACGCCGGAGCACCCATGAAGAGCACGGCGCCTACTACTGCTGCGGCACCAAATGCCATCAGTCTGCGCATGTGTTCTGCCTCTCTCGATCTTTGACCCAGCCTCAGGAACGAGTACACGGGTTCCCACTACTGCGAAAAGACTAACACTGCCGGGTGCCAAAAGGCGGAATTAGGCGAAATTAAGGATGTCGGCACTACTTACCGCTCAATTGTGGACAAGATCCCAGGTCAAGGTGGATGTTTTGGTAAGGGTCGCGTGGACGGTCTGCGAGCTTCGAAGGTGCCAACCCGTAGTCTGCACTGTGGCTGACACGGTTTCCGGAGCCAGCCTTGGCTGAGGAACGTAGGAAAATGTCAGCTTTCCATTTCGTACAGCGTTTGGGATCACCGTCTTGAACGTCACCGTGGTCTGCTGCTGAGGCAGGACGGAAACATAGGCCGGAGTCACGTTCAGTCCCGATTCCACTGTGCTCCCGCTCTGGACAACCCCTGTGCCCACTGGTCCCCACAAGTAGGCGGTGCCCACGTACTGGCCAACTTGGGACGAATGTATGTTGTCCGGCCCCAGCTGCAAGGACGGCGCTGCGCCAGTTGGGGCATGGTTTACTGCCGTAATGCTGGTATCCACCTCTGCATCGTTGTTCGATTTCAGGTGGATCTGCTGAGCAACGGAGACATCGACGTAGTAATCGAGTTTGGTGGTGGTGGAACTCTCGACAGCAGCGTGAAACGTCCGGGATTTGTCGCCGGCATCGACCGCTCCCGAAGCTCCGAATTTGACCAAGGTCGCCTGGTATGAGGGGACTTCGTCCCACACCAATAGATGGCGACCGGCAACATCCTGGGACAACGTGTTGGCCAGGCTGGCCAAATCAACCTTTTCATTCGATAAGCGATCAACTACGGCGCGGGCAACTGCAGAGATTTCGTCGTGCCGCTCGGCTTGTTGCGAGTCGGCTGGGAAACCACTGTAGAGATCGTGCAGCAGGATCGACGACACATTGGCAGCCGTGATTGGCTCAGAGATTCCGGACACTGAAACAGGACCGGTCAAAGTCAAAAGGCTGGCCAAGGTGGGAACGTCCAACGCCAGAACTCCATTTAGATGCTGGCCGGTCGCCTGGGCGTACATGGCCTGGAGATCTCCACCGCTCCACGGGAAACCAGCCGTTGCATTGGCAGACTGCCAGAGCAAAGTCGGCTGGTAGCCGCCAAAGACCTGTTGCATGCCGGTGGGAACGGCGTAGTTCACCGGACTGCTCAACTGCAGATCGCTCACGCTCTGCGGATCGACCACAGTGATCCTTCCGTCTTGGGTCTGAAGCGTCCCGACAGAAAGAATGGAACCCTGATCGCGCATCTCAGAGTTGTTCTCGGTGGCCAATAGATAGGTGCGCGGACCGCTAGCTCCGAGGAACGGCAGTGCGTATCCGAGGATCTGTTGACCTCGGGCCAGTTGATTCGTCAGAGTCGTGTCTGCTTCATTGAACTTAACTCGAGCATCGCCCAGGCTCCCGATGAGACCCGAGGATGATCGGTTCAACTGCTCGAGCTTCGTCTGTGCGGCGGCCACGTCCGACTGGAGCTGTTCAAGTTGCGGTATCGACACCGACGCACCCTGGCTGTCGGCCACGAGTGTGTTCACTTGTCCAATCAGACCCTTCCCTGTATTTGCAGTCGTCTGTATGTCCGAGACCAGATCAAGGACTCCCTGTCGCTGCGTGTCAATAATCGGGAGCGAGCCCAGAACCTTCAGACTCGTGGAGGACCGTAGGGTCTGCTCGGCTTTTGCGGCGTCCCCCGATACCTGGGTCAGTGATTGCTCGGCAGCAATGCGTCCCTGGGCCGAAAGCAACTCGTGTCGATCGTTCTCGAGTTGAGTGATTACAGACCGGGCATTGTTGAGTGAAGATCGGGCTTCAGAAAGAGAATGCCAGGCTGATGCGGCAAGGACACCTCCGACGAGCAATAGGATGAAAACGCCCACGCAAATCCAAATGAGAACCGCTCGGCGCTTGTATTCCTTCTGGACCGCAGACAACCGGCGCCGACGATGGCTGTGCTTCTCGCCGCGCTGGTGCTTTAGAAAGTGCCGAACGCCGTAACGAAACCCGTGCCAGGGACGTTGCTGTTGGTGTTTGTGGACAGCCACGAACTAAATTGAAAGTTCTCGGACCGACCCTCGGGTCAGGCGTCTCGGACGATCTTCTCGACTGCTCCATTGGCCGCCGAGCTTTGATCGGGCTCCCTCGAGAAATCAGGAGCAACATCGCTTCGGGGCTCGGCTCCACCTGTCGACGCCATCTGGCCATTCCCGTTGCTCTGGGAACCTCCACGAGGCTCGGCACGAGTCCTATAGCCGTAACCATATTGATCGCCGTAGCGGTAATAGACGTAGCAATCCGCTTCGGAGGCACCGTTAAGGACAAGTCCAGCGAGCGGAGCATCGACCCTCGTGAGAACTTCAACAGATCGAGTGATGTCCTTCTGTGTGGTGGAACCCGACTTGGCAACCAACAGAATGGCGTCCACCTGTCTAGCCAGTACAGCGGCATCAGTCACCGGCAACACGGGTGCACTGTCAAGGATCACCACGTCTGCAGCTTGGGCGAGGCGGGCTATGACTTCGCGAGCCTTTGCGCTTCCGAGGAGCTCGGATGGATTTGGGGGTATGGGTCCAGAGGGTAAAACGGTAAGGTTCTTGTGATCCGGAACACTCTGGAGCGCATCTTCCAATGAAACGTCGCCGACCAAGATTGATGTAAACCCAACGTTGTTGGAAAGCCCAAAGAAATCGTGGATTCTTGGGCGCCGCAGGTCACAACCCACCAAAACAACGTTCTTGCCCGCCTCAGCCATCGTGACTGCCAGGTTGGCCGACGTTGTGGTCTTGCCATCAGCGGCCGCAGGACTGGTTACCTGCAGCGTCTTGATGGCTTTGTCCAAGCTGATGAACTGAATTGAAGTTCGGAGCCCTCGATAGGCCTCAGCAGGAGGTGATCTCGGGTGTAGAGCAGAGATCAGGAACGGCTTCTTTCTATCGTGCCATTCGCCCACCACGGGAATAAGACCAAGCGAGGGCAAGCCCCCGGCAACCCGCTCGAGCTCGGCTTTAGTTCTAATCCGGTCGTCGAGAGTCTCTCTCAACAAAGCAACCGCGATACCAACTATGAGTCCGATCACTAGTGCGATCAATGCATCGGTAACCCGCTTGGGCGACACGGGACTGTTGCTTTGAGTTGCTGGCTCGACCAACTGACCGCCGCTGGGAGACTGCGCCACATTCACTTGGATCTGACTGAGTTGGGCTCTCAGGGTGTTCTGCTGACTAGCTAACGCCCCCAATTGATTGTCAAGGTTGCTAAGCGTGCTGGTGTCTTTGCTGTTCGCCTGGTTGATTTGGTTCTGCAGGCCATTGATCTGGTTCTGCAAAGCATTGATTTGACCCTGTAGTTGATTCTCCGCTGCTTGTGACGTGTTTAGAAACCGTTGTTGGCTAGCTTGGATATAACCCTTGGCATATGCATTCGCCGCCTTAGCCGCGAATGCCGGGTCCGTCGAAGTGACTGATACGGTAGCAATCTCTGTCGTGCCTTGTTCAGCCACCGATACCGGTGGAGGCGCTGTCTTTAGCGATTTGGCCACGATTGCCTTGACCGTCGAACTTTGCACGAGGCCGATATCGGTGGCGATGTCAGTTGGGCTGAGGGGCGTCACAGCACCAACGCTCGAATAGGACTGAGAAACGAACAGTAAGCGCGCTGTGCCGGTATACCTCTTGGTCCGTACTGAGTCCAAGCCCACTGTGGCAGCAACCGCAACGACGACAACAATGAGAATGGTGAGCTTACGCCGCCACAGAATCCGTGCATAGTCGAGCAGGCCTGATTGTTCTACGGGGTCCACACGCAGCATATTAGTTCACTGAACGTGCTTGAGACGACGCGCTCACGGCCGCATTCCGAAATTGCCGGCCAGGTCCATTGGGCGCGATCCCCCAAAGGGGGGGTGTTGCTCCGCGAGTCCCCGACCTGGAATTATGCTAGCGCCGTCATAGGCTCGAATTCGAGAGGTCGTCCCGGTTCGGACAGGTTCGGACAGCTGAGTTGCCTCGAAGAGTCTCAGCGGCCATCCTCGTACGCTAGTGGCCGTCCATGAACCTGGCCCAGGCTGGCCGTTCCCCGATCAAGGCCCTCGCACTTTCTCGGTGGGAACCACATGCCGAACTAGTCCGAGCCACCTACCGGATGTGAATGTCGCAGTTACTGGCAGCGGCTCACCTGCGAACAAGCATCATGCTCGATCTATTCGGGAACCCGTGGCTATTCAAAATGACTGCCGGATACGTGAATTCTGGCCTCCCACGTGTTCTGCCCATGGACCTTGTTGACGCGAAATATCCCCTGATGAAGTGAACCTCCAAGGCTTTGTGGAGCTGTTGACACACCCACAAAGCCGAGGAGGCTCAAGATGCACCGTAACGCTCCGCTCACGCCACAGGGTCGATTCCGGCTCTGCCAGATGATCGAAGAGGGTTGGACGATCGCCAGTTCGGCCGAGTCAATGCGTATCTCTCGCCAAACGACCCACAAGTGGTGGCGCCGCTACCAAGAGGCCGGGATGGCCGGGCTCGAGGACCGTTCCAGTAAGGCCACGCCGTTGCCCGAGCAAGGCACCGCTGAAGATCGAGCGGCAAGTCGTAGCCCCCCGTCGGCGCCATCAGCTTGGACCGGCCCGTCTAGCGCCGCGAGCTGGGATCCCGGCGTCGACGCTGCACCGGATTTTGCAGCGTCACGGGGTGAGTCGGCTTTGTGACCTCGACCGCCAAGGAGGCCGTGTGATCAGGGGCATCGTCACCTCTCGCCCGGGTGAGCTCGTGCACATCGACATCAAGAAGCTGTCGGCGTACAACTACTGGTGTCGTTTCCCGTACGGGCTGATATGTCGCCCCTCGTACGGGCTGATGTGTCGGTT
>DATMMO010000411.1:0-3178 GCA_035569695.1 Acidimicrobiales bacterium
GGAATGGCGAAGCCGATGCCCTGGGCCTCGCTCGTGCCGCTGGAATTGGCAGCCACGGCGGTGTTCATGGCGATCACCATGCCCGAGCTGTCGACCAAGGGTCCGCCCGAGTTCCCCGGATTGATGGCTGCGTCGGTTTGGAACATGTCGGTGAGCGTCTCGGTGGCCCCCGTACCGCTGTCGCCAGCCGTCACCGTGCGGCCCTTGGCCGAGATGATTCCCTGGGTCACCGTCGGGGTGCTGAGCGAGAGCCCCAACGCGTTGCCGATGGCCACGACGCCATCACCCACTTGGACGTCGTCCGAGTTGGCGTAGCTGACCGTGGGCAGGTTGGCTCCCCCGGTGATCTGCAGCAGGGCCACGTCATTGCTCGGATCGGTGTCCACCAGGGTGGCCGGAAGGGCTTTGGTCTGCCCATAGAGGGTGACGGTGATGGTGGTGGCCCCGGCGATCACGTGGTTGTTGGTCACCACCTCACCGGTCGAGGTGATGATCATGCCCGACCCTTGGTCTTCCTGCCCCTGGGCCTGGGTGCCCGGCAACCCGAAGCTACCGGTGCTGGTCGGGGCCGACTTGGCATCGATGGCCACCACCGCGGGCAGGACCTTGGCGATGACCCCCTCCACGTTGGTCGTACCGTTGATCAATGCCGGCCCGGCCGAGATCTCCTTGACCGTGGTCGTACCGCCGGAGTTACCCATGGCGGCGGCGACGATGCCGCCACCGACGCCCGCCCCGATGAGCGCAGCGACCAGGCACACCACCGCCCAACGCCAGGGACCCCCCGACCGGCGGGTTGACGGCGGAGGGGTGGGGTCCCCGCCCTGTCCGGGCGGGAGCACGCCAGAGGGACCAGCTGGGGGCACGACGGGCGGGAGCGCGACGGGCGAGGGAACACCGGCAACGGGCACCTCGGCCGTGGGGGCAGCCGGGGCGAGCACGGCGTTGGGGACGGGTTGGATGGGTGACTCGGGGGCGGCCCGCTCTGACGTGCCGGCCGCCACCGTCGGCTCGCCGTAGCTCGAGCCATCCTGCTCCATCGACCGGGGGTCGGCGTCCGCAGTCCCGCCCTGTCGGGCGGTGCCCTCACCTCCGGGCGGTGCATGCTCCGGCTCTCGGTCGTCCACGGTGGTCCTCCTCGACTGGCACCCCCCTGCTCAGCCGTATCTCCCGGCATGGCCTGGTCAGTGTGATCGTACGGCGGGAAGCCCTCGGAAATGCCCTGTTCTCCGGCTTCTTACGCCCTTCTTAGCCACCAGGTGGGCACCGCGTTTCCGGGACCCTCTCCAGCGGCAGTAGCGTGTCGGCCGGTATGTCGCACCGGATTGAGATCGAGCTGACCAGTAGTAGCGGAGACGGCACGTGGACCTGGCGGGCGGCCGGGGCGAAGCAGCCTCGCGGCACGGTGGCCGGCGATCTCGTTCCCAGCGGGACTGCAGTGGGCACCGTCCTCCGGGCCGAGGTCGAGTCCACGCTGGACGGCATGAGCGTCATCGCCCTGCTCCCACCCAAGGGCAAAGAGGCGCCCAAGCCGGTGGAGCGGATCGAGATCCTGGGGACACCCCAGTCGGGACCGGACGTATCGGTGGTCCTCGCCTCCAAGTCGAAGGGGCGGCGCCGGGAGGGCGACCGGGATCGCCCCGACCGGGATCGACCGGGGCGCGATCGACCCGACGGCGCGCGGCGTCCTGCCGGTGGCCGGACTCGGAGCGAGCCGGCAGCCGGTGGGTCCCCCGGCCCCCGAGGAGAGGGACGAGGACGGCCCGGTGGATCATCCGACGATCGTCGGCGTGACCGTCCGGCCCGTCCCGGCGGTCGTGAGGGCGGTCGTGAAGGCGGGAGGCGCACGGGGGGGCGAGAGGGCGCCGGTCGGCCCCAACCGTCGACCGCGTACCGCAACGCGGCGTTGGCCGGTCTGCGGCCCGAGCAGCTGCCCGTGGCCGAGCAGCTGCTGCGCGGCGGTATCCCGGCTGTGCGCCAGGCCATCAACGAGCAAAACGAGCGGGCCCGAGCCGATGGCCGGGCCGAGGTGACGCCGGGGCCGTTGTTGACCATGGCCGAGGAGCTGTTGCCCACGGTCAACCTGGCCAACTGGAAGGACCGGGCCTCGGCGGCCCGGAACGCGGGCAAGGACGTCGCCCTCCGGGAGCTTCGTTCCATCGTGGCCTCTGCCTCCACCGTCAGCCTGGACGAAGAGGGTCGCGAGTTCGCCGCCTCCTTGCGTACCTCCCTCGATCAGCGGGTCACCGCGCTGCGGGACGGCTGGGTGGCCCGCATGACCACTGCCCTCGACGAGGGCCGCGTGGTCGACGCACTGCGCATATCGGCCCGGCCGCCCGAGCCCGCCGCTCGCCTGTCGGCTGAACTGGCCGTGCGCCTGTCCGAGCAGGCCGGCCTGGCCATGTCGGCCGAGACGCCTGCGGCCGAATGGCTGGCCGTGCTCGAGGTCGTGGTCGAGACGCCGGTGCGCCGGACGGTGAAGCCGGCTGGGATCCCCCACGATCCCGACGAGGCCCTGCTGGCCGCCGCTCGCCAGGCGTCGGGGATGGTGCCCGAGCTGGCCCGCCTCCTCGGTATTCCCATTCCCCCGCCGCCGGGACCCCGACGGCCCGTTCCCGTCCGTTCCTCGAGCGGACGTCGTTCCGCCTGAAACCTCGGTCAACCGGTCAGGGTGGCGATGAGCCGGTCGAGCCCGTCGACGACATCCACATCGGGGAGCTGATCCAACGGCACCCAGGCGACCGCCTCGGCGTCGTCTGACGCCACCGGTTCCCGGTCGCCGGGCACGGTGACGGCAAAGTCGGTGATCCAGTACCGCCGGCCCTCGATGTCCACGGTGACGTCGAGCACGATCGGGCCACAGACGCCTCGGAGCCCGGTCTCCTCCCTCAGCTCGCGGACAACAGCTGCCTCTGGCCTCTCGCCCGGCTCCACGTGACCGCCGGGCACCGACCAGCGACCGGCCTGGGGAGGCCGGCCCCGTCGGACCAGAAGGATGGCTCCGTCCAGGACGACCACCGCTCCGACCCCGCGGACGAGGGGACCCGGTCCGGCGGTGCCCACTGAGCCCGGCGGTCAGCCCGGCTCGATGGCGCGGTGCATGACCAACATCCGGGCCTTGAAGCCGGCGGATTCGAAGAAGTTCTTTCCCTGGCGATCGCCGGGAAGGGCGATGCCG
>DATMMO010000412.1:0-2702 GCA_035569695.1 Acidimicrobiales bacterium
CCCCTTGGGCGAAGGTCATCTTCACCACGGCCTTGTACGTCTCGCCTGTGCAGATCAATCCGTCGTGGTACCACGTGGGAACCCCTCGCCACTTCCAGTCCTCGACGACTTCGGGATCGGCTTCCTTGATCAACGTGCGGAGCCGGCTGAGCATCTCGCCCCGCCAGTCACCCAGCTCCGAGACTCGCTCGTCTATCAGCTGAGAAGGAGATTTGCTTTCCTGCGCCTCGCTCTTGGCCATGCCCGTTGCTCTTCCTTGTTCCTGACGGTCGGGTAGAAGGGGTCGTCCCGACCGGTCCGATCCTACCTGCAGCGGGGATCCATCGACGGGGCGCGACCAGCCGTGGTCAACGGATCTACATCGGTCCAATCTGGCTGAGCGATGTGGCGATATCCGGCATGCGCGGCTCGAAGTCGCCTGGTACGGAAATGTTGACAAAGCCGGCGCGCGCCTCGCTGCGATTCTCGAAGTCGTGGGTGACGCCCCCCGGGGCGAGCACGAAGGCACCCTTTGCTGCGTCAACCCAGCTGTCACCGACGAGGAAGCTCACTGTCCCCTCGATGACGTAGAACACGTCATCCTCGGGGTGCGAATGGGCACCGGGACCTGGCGTGCGTGGTTCGAGCCACCACTCCGAAATGGAGTACAGGCCGGCGCTCTCGGCGCCGTCGGCCTTGAACACGGCGGCCAAGCGCCCCATCGGGTAGGCACGGCCCTCGCCGGCGGCGAGAACGATCCCGTCCCGGCGACCCAACGATGTCGGCTCGGCCATAGCTACCTCCCCATCGATGTCTGTCCCGGCTCTAGGCCGGCTTGTCCTCCAGCCCGCCGATCCCCAGCGAGCCTTCGTCTGGCGGCGCCGGGTCGTTCCCGGGCGCTCCCGGGGCTGCTGCCTCCCCACCGGCGAGGGCTCTCGAGCCACCCGCTTCGCCCGGCAACGGGGGAGGGTCGTCAAGAAAGTCGGCAGTGGGCACGAAGAAGAGGGTGCCGGTCACCGCGGTGGAGAAGTCGAGGATCCGGTCATAGTTGCCCGGTGGGTCCCCGATGAACATGTGCTGGAGCATCAGCTCGGTGACCGCAGGGGTGGCGGCGTACCCGATGAAGTACGTGCCGAACTCCCCCGCGCCCAACGACCCGAAGGGCATGTTGTCCCGAAGGATCTGACGCTGGGTGCCATCGGGCTCCTCGATGGTGTTCAACGCCACATGCGAGTTGGCCGGCTTGACGTCGTCGGCCATCTCGACGTTGGAGAGCTTCGCCCGTCCGACCACCCGCTCCTGCTCCTCCACGGTCAAGCCCTCCCAGGCGCCCATGTCGTGTAGGTACTTCTGGACGATCACGTAGCTTCCCCCAGCGAATGCAGGGTCCTCTGCCCCGATGGTCACCGCGGCCTCGGCTGCCGATCCAGATGGATTCTCGGTCCCGTCGACAAAGCCGAGCAGATCCCGCTCGTCGAAGTACTTGAACCCCTGGACTTCGTCGACGACCGTGGCCGAACCGGCCAGCCTGCCCACGACCAGGGAGGCCAGCTCCCAACACAGGTCCATGGTGGCGGCCCGGATATGGAACAGGAGGTCGCCGGGTGTGGCCGGCGCCTGGTGCCGATCACCGTCGAGGGCGCGGAACGGGTGGAGATCGGCCGGCCTGGGGCCAGCGAAGAGACGGTCCCACGCCGCCGACCCCACCCCCGCAACCACAGCCAGTCCGCCCTGGGGAGCACGAAAGCCGACCGTCCGGGCCAGTCCGGACAGATCGGCGAGGAGGTCTTGCACAACGGGCTCACCGCCGTCCTCGATTGTCAGGACGAGGAAGACGGCACTGGGCGTCAGTGCCGTCAGCACCGGTTGGGCCACGGGTGCTGCGGCGACAACCTCCGGGCTCTGCGAGACGGTGGCCATGGTTCTCCCGTAGGTCCTTTCTGGTTCTCCTCGAGCTGACGGCGCCGCGGCGGCCCACGGGCCGGCGGCTGTTGACGAGCGTAGTGGTTGTCCCCAGTGGAAGCGCATCGACCGGACCGTTCCCGAGTTGTCGAACAGATGGATGTAGGAGGCCACGAGCAGCCGGTCGCCTGACACTCCGATCCTCAGACCACCGATGAGTTTGACCGGCACGCCGAGTCCTGTACAGCACAACGAACCTACGGAAAGGGCAATCCGATGACCGAGCTGAACGCGGAACACGCGCGGCAAGCGATCGTCGAACACACCCGACGTCTGGCGGAATCAGCCGCCGCGGCCGGACCTGACGCCGCCGTGCCGACAATCCCGGAGTGGACCATCACCGACCTGGTCGAGCACATGGGCCAGTCCCAGCACTGGGTCGCCGAGATCATCGAACGGCGCATCACCGACCCCACACAGCTGCCGACGGAGATGGCCGTACTCCCCGCCGACCCCCGAGAGTGGCAGGCGTGGCTGTCGGAGTCCGCGCAGCGGGTCGCGAGCGCGTGCTCCGATGACGCGCTCGACGCGCCGGTGTTCAACGCCGCTGGGGACGAGCGGTCCGGGACGCGATTCTGGATGACCAGCGTCCTCAACGAGGCGGTGGTCCACGGCTTTGACGCAGCCAACGCGGCGGACCGACCGGCCGACATTGACGCCGACATCGCAGCCGCGCTCATCAGCAACCACCTCGCGATGCTCACCGCCACCACGTGGGAGATGCAGCGGTCCGAGTCCGCCCACGCCATCCGGGGCACCGG
>DATMMO010000413.1:0-17447 GCA_035569695.1 Acidimicrobiales bacterium
GGGCCCCGGCCACCGGGCGCGCTCCGGCCGACTGGATGGACCCGGCCGAGGTGGGACCGCTGGTGATCCGAGCCATCAGGGAGAACCGGCCCTTTGCCGTCACCCACCCACAGTTCTGGCCTCAAGTGGCTGCTGTGCACCACAAGGTGGCGGAAGCCTTCCAGGTCCCGCCGGACATATCTTGACCGTGCTGGAGGCGGACATTACCCTGACGAACGGTTGGTAGACAGAGCCAGCCGCTACTGAGGGCACGTCGAAACCAGCGCGGCTCGGGGGGACACCATGGATCTGCACGATGGGCAGCGGCCACACCGAATCAGCCCGTTGACCGGGTCCGACCGGTGAGCCCTCTCGAGTACGCCCCGGCCGCGCTGCCCGAGGAGCTGGCCACCCACTATCGGCGCGGTGGCTACCGGTCCTCGGTCACCTTGGGCTCGCTCATGGAGCGCAACCAGCACGAGTTCGGGGTGTTGCCCGCGGTGATCGATGGCGACACCACCCTCAACTGGTCGGAGCTGATCGGCCTGGCCGCCCGCTTCGGGGGCTTCCTCCACGCCCACGGCATCGGGCCCGGTGACGTGGTGCTGTGGCAGCTGCCCAACTGGTGGGAATCCCTGGCCGTGGCCTACGGGATCTGGTCGGCCGGCGCGGTCAGTAGTCCGGTCGTCCCCATCTACCGAGAGCACGAGCTCCGTCAGGTGATCCAGGCGGTACGGCCCCGATGCGTGGTCGTACCCGAGTCGTTCCGCGGCGTCGATCACGTCGCCTTGGTGTCGGACGCCTGCAGTGCCGTTGGCCATCAGCCCGATCTCCGGGTGGTGCTGCGAGGCGCTACCACCGGCTGGACGACGTTCGACGACGCCACGTCGGGCATGCCCCATATCGCCGACAATGTCGATCTCGATGCACCGGCCTTGGTCGGTTTCACCTCGGGGACCACGTCGGGGGCCAAGGGGGTGGCCCACAGCTCGGCCAGCTTCATCAGTTCCGGGCTCCGGTCGACCAGGCAGGCGGCCTACGGCTGGAAGGACCGCGTCTACATGCCCGCGCCCCTGGCCCATGCCACCGGCTTGCTCTCGGCCGTGGCCATTCCCTCCTTCACCGGCTGTTCGGTGGTGCTGCGTGACCGGTGGGACGCCGAACAAGCCATCGACGACATCGCCGCCTTCGGCGTCACCTTCTCATCCGGAGCGGCCATTTTCATCCAGGAGCTGCTGGCCGCCCTGGCCAGCCGGGGTCAGGAACGCTTGGAGCTGAGCGGCTACCCCTGCGGGGGCTCCACCATTCCGACGTCACTGGCCCTGGCCGCCGAGGCGGTGGGCATGCACCCGGCCCGTTCGTGGGGGATGACCGAGTGTCCCGGCGTGACCTCGAGCGCGCCCTTCGAGCCCAAGGAGATCCGGTGCGGAACCGACGGCCGGATCGCACCGGGGTGCGAGGTGCGGGTGGTCGATTTCGACGGGAAGGACCTGGGACCGGACCAGATCGGGGAGTTCCTCATCCGGGGCCCCCAGCGTGCCCTCGGCTACCTGAGTCTCGAGCACACCCGAGACGGCTTCGACGACGAGGGTTGGTTCCGCACCGGTGATCTCGGCTTCCTCACCGCCGAGGGCGTGCTCTCCATGACCGGTCGGTCGAAGGAGATCATCAACCGGGGCGGGGAGAAGATCTCGGGACGAGAGATCGAGGACCTGCTGGCCCAGCACCCCGGCATCATCGAGGCTTCCGTGGTGCCCGCTCCCCATCCCCGCCTGGGCGAGCAGCCCGCGGCCTTCATCCTCAGCCAGGGGGCCACCCCACCGACCGAGAAGGACCTGTGCGACTTCCTGCGCGGCGCCGGCCTCGCGCCCCAGAAGATCCCCGGGGTCTGGCGCCACGTGGAGGAGCTGCCCCGAACCGCATCGGGCAAGGTCAAGAAGTACGTGCTCCAAGCCGAGCTGGCCGAGTAGGTCAGTGAGCGGCGAAGCGGCCAGGTGAGATGCTGATCGAGCGAAGCACCCTGCTGGCCGGCAAGGTCGTCGTGGTGAGCGGCGTCGGTCCCGGGCTCGGTCGGCACATTGCCGAGCACGCCGCCGCCGCCGGTGCCTCGGTCATGCTCAGCGCCCGGTCCCAGGGCTACCTGGACGACCTGGCTTCCGAGCTGGGTCAGGGCTACGGTGCCGATCGCCTGGGCACGACCCGCTGTGACGTCACCGCCGACGCCGAGTGTGCTGCCCTCATAGCCGCCACCGAGGACCGGTTCGGTGGCGTGGACAGCGTGGTGGCCAATGCCTTCGCCACCGGCTCCTACAACGTGACGTTGGAAGAGGCCGATGTGGACTCGTGGATGCCGGCGTTCGACGTCAACTTCTTCGGCTCGCTGCGGTTGGTGAAAGCAGCCATCCCCGCCCTCAAGCGTCGGGAGGGTGGGACGGTGGTGTTCGTCGGCTCGCAGATCGTCCGTCGGGTGCGGGCCGGCCGGGGGGCCTATGCGTCGTCCAAAGCCGCCCTCCTCACCGCGTCCCACGTCCTGGCCCGCGAGCTCGGTCCCTACGACATCCGGGTCAACACGGTGGTGCCCGGCCGGATGTGGGGGCCCTCCCTGCACACCTATATCGAGCGCCTGGCCGAGCAGCGAGACACCTCGTTCGACGAGCAGGTGGGCGTGATGGTGAACGACGTCTCCCTGCCCAAGTTGGCCACCGACGAGGAGTGCGCCCGGGCCGTCGTCTTTTTGGCCTCGGAGCTCTCGGCCGCCATGACCGGCCAGGCCATCGACACCAACGCCGGCGAGACGTTCCACTAGATCCCGTGAGACGTCGGCGCCGATCAGTAAGCTCAAGCCGGCATCTCCGGCTCCGCGCCCATCGCGACAGGGACGCCGGCCGTGCTCAGCATCGACTTCAGCAACTAAAGGAATCCCGTGGCAAGTAGTCAAGGTTCGCAATCGCCCAGTGGGGTCGGCCCGACCAAACCGAGGCCCAACGCCCGGCGCTCTAAGCCCATGGACAGCGAGGCCCGCTGGGAGGAGATCATCGAGGTGGCCTCGGCCACGTTCCTCAAGAACGGGTACGAGGGAACCAGTCTCCAGGAGATCGCGTCCGAGGTGGGCATCCTCAAGGGAAGCATCTACTACTACATCAAGACGAAAGAGGACCTCCTCTTCGAGATCGTCGATCGGGCCCAGACCCTCTACCTCACCACGCTGGAGGAGGACGAGGAGACGGCCTCGGGCACCGCTCCGGTCCGCCTGACCGCGTTCATCAAGCGGTGGATCACGCTGACCCTGAAAGAGCAGCGGGGCTATCGGGTGGCCGAGCGCTCGTTCACCCGGCTGAGTCCCAAGCGCCTCAAATTGGTGATCGAACGGCGAGACAACTTCAGCGACTTCGTCAAGAGCATTCTTCTCCAAGGGGTGAAAGAGGGGGCGTTCGACCCGGCGGTGGATGTGTCCCTGGCCACCATCACCGTGTTCGAGTTGCTCAACAGCACCCAGGAGTGGCATCAGCCCAAGGGCCGGCTCTCCAAGGACAACGTGGCCGAATGGTACGCCCAGTTCATCGTCCGGGGTCTGGGCGGCCCGCACTGGAAAGAGGCGGCCACCGACTGACCGGACTGCCGGCGCGCGACGGACTGCCCGCGCCGAGGGGCCGGCCTCAGTCCGCCGCGGGGTTCTCGGCGGTGCGGTAGCGGCTGGGTACGTCGATGAAGCCCTCTCGACGGAGGAATCGCCAGCGCCCGCGTTCTCGGGTCAGCTGGTCGCGATGACGTCCGAGCATGCTGACCGAGGCGTGATCCTGCTTGTCCCGGGCCACCACCGTCCACATGACTTCGGACGTGGCCTGGTCACCGTCCAGTTTGATGATGGGATTGGACACGATATGGAAGCTCGATCCGCCGGCCCCCTCCATGGTCCGGCGCATGAGCGCTTCGATGGCCGCCGGTCCCTTGGCCCGTCCCACCGGGCCGAGCAGCACTTCGCCCTCGTCGGCAAACAGCGCCCCGTAGGCGCCGAAGTCACCGCTGTCCAGATAGTGGCCGTAGTCGATGAACAGTTGGCGGATCTCCTCGAGATCCTCCAGCCGTTGCAGGCGACGGGCCATCGCCGTCTCGTTCGCTGCTGTCTGGGTCTCTGTCATCGTGTCCCCCTCGTTCATCCGTCGTCCACGATGTGGAGGACGGCCTTTCCCGATACCCGCCGTTCCCGCAACGCTTCCATGGCGCCGTCGACCTCGTCCCAGCTTCGTTGCCAGCTGATGCCGGTGTCGAGTCGGCCCTCGGCCACCAGCTGCCCCAGGATGGCCAGCCCGGTCGGCGACGTGGCGTCCGCCGCCTGATGATGGGAGAAGCCCAGGCCGTGGAGCGAGGCGTTGGTGAAGAACCAGTCCGGGGGCACGGCGCCGGGGTCACCCGACGAGCGACCGTAGGTGACGATGGCCCCGCCCGAGGCCACCCGGGTGAAGGCGGCGGTGAGCGAGGCCCCACCCACCGACTCCAGGATCAGGTGGGCGGGCACCCCGCGGGGGGCCAGGCCCTGTTCCACGCTGAGACCAGGGATGCCCAGCTGGGTGACGGCCTCGGTTCGCGCCGGGTCGGCGCCCACGACGGCGATCACGTCGGCCCCGGACAGGGCGGCCAGCTGGATGGCCAGGCGACCGACTCCGCCGGCGGCGCCGGTGACGATCACCGTCCGGCCCAACAGGGAACCGCCGAGGCGGAGGGCATAGAGCGCGGTGAGGCCGGCCACGCCCAGGGTCGACCCCTGGGCGAAGCTCACCGCCGCCGGCAGCACGGCCAGCGTGGTCGTGGGCACGGCGACCAGCTCGGCCCAGGCTCCTCGGCTCTCGGTGTACCCGAACACCCGGCTGCCCACGGCCGGCCCGGACCCGTCGGCCGCCGCCTGGGCCACGGTTCCGGCCACATCCCATCCCATCACGGTGCCGGCCGGGAGGGTGCGGATGTGCCCGACCTCGCCCCGGTTCAAGGAGAAGGCGTGGACACGCACGACCACCTCGAAGGGGGCGGGGTCCGGATCGCTCACCGTTTGCCGCTCCAGGCCGGTCGGGCTGTCGGGTGCCACTACCAAGGCGAGCATGGTTCCTCCCGGGGCGCTCGGGTCTCGGGCGGTCCCGTGTTCACGGCGCCACGCAGTTGTTGTGGAGGGTGCCGATGCCTTCGATGGTGCTAGCGAGCTGGTCCCCGGGATGGAGGTACTCCGGTGGGGTCCGGGCGTGGCCCACCCCGGCCGGGGTGCCGGTGAAGATGAGGTCCCCGGGATAGAGGGTGATGATGGCCGACAGCCGGCTGACCAACTCGGGGACCGAGAAGATGAGCTCGGAGGTGCGGGCCTGCTGCACTCGGCGGCCGTTCACCGAGCACTCGATGGCGAGATCGTCGGCGTCGTCGAACTCGTCCACCGTCACCAGCTCGGGTCCGATCGGCCCGAAGGCGGGGAACGACTTGCCCAGTGAGAACTGCGGCGCCGGCCCTCGCATCTGCACGGCCCGGTCCGAGATGTCCTGCCCCACCGTGAGGCCGGCCACGAAATCCCACCCCCGGCCTTCGGGAATGTCATGGGCCCGGCGGCCGATGACCGCCACCAGTTCCACCTCCCAGTCGACGGTCCCGCTGGCGATGGGGATGTCCGAACCGGGCCCGGCGATGCAGCTGGGGAACTTGGTGAACGCCGATGGCTCCTCGGGGGCGGAGAAGTTCGATTCGCCCACGTGGTTCTGGTAGTTGAGGGCGATGCCCACGACCTGGCGAGGCCGGGGCACCGGAGCCAGTAGCGGACCGGACGGCACGGTCGCATCGGCGTCGGAGGCCCCCTCGGCCCACGCCACCAGCTCGTCCCACCCATCCAGGCAGGCCTGGGGGTCGCTCGGGAGCTTGTCGCCCGAGGCCCGGGCCACGTCGATGGTCCCGCCCCTCACCAACAGGTGCATCCGTCCGTCGAGGTTGGCAAAGCGCATATCCGGTTTCCTATCGCTGGTGGTGAGTGAGGCTCACAGGACGGTGTCCTCCCGGCCCACCGCGCTCTGTCCGGCGGGGAAATGACGGATCATGGCTTCCTGGGAGAACGAGGCCACGAGCTGGCCCGACCGGGTGAAGACCTGCCCCCGGCCATAGGCTCGGCCCCGCCCGGCGAAGGGGCTCTCGTTGGCCAACAGCATCCATTGGTCGGGGGCGACGTCCTCGTGAAAACTGATGGAATGACCGACGATACCCGTCGAGATGTCGCGATGGGCGACCGATTGGCCCACGCCGGCGTGGGGTCGCATAGCCGTGCCGATCAGGAAGCTGGCCGTGGCGTGGGCCAGGAGCGCCTGGTTGACGACCAGGTTGTCGGGCGGCCCCGAGGTGCGCACCCACACAAGCACTTCGGCCGGGCCGGTGGCGTCGGCGTCGAGGATGTCCACGCCCCCCACCGTGCGAATCTCGCGACCCTCGACCGGCTCACCCCAGGCCACGGCGGCGTCGGGCCCGTCGACGGCGGGGGCGTCGGAGCTGTGCCGGATCAGGTCGTCCTCGCCCCCGTCCAAGAGGATCTGACCCCGGGCACAGGGTCGGCCGCCTTGCCAGACGGTGGCCGTCGCCATGGACAGGGCCCGTCCGCCGTGGAGGAGGTCCACGGTCACGTCCGCGTCCTCGTCGACCAGGACGGGGCGGGCAAACAGCCCGTGGGCCGACTTCACCGATTTGGTGCCCGAGGGGTCCACCGTGGCGGCGGCGGCCACCATCATCTGCGCCAGCAGCTGGCCGCCGAACACGACGCCCCGTTCGCCCGATCCGGCGTTGGCGAACCGGCACCGTTGCTCGTCGACCCGTTCGAATTCCAGGGCTGATGCCAAATCCGCGGCCTGCGCCACTCGCCCCCCTTTGCCGTGATGACCAGCCCAGTGTGGCAGTTCCGACCGGGGTTCTCAATACCAAACGATTGGTTGACCGCTGATCACGTCGATGGTAGAAACTGACGGTTAGGCCCACGCCAACTCGGCCACCGCTGCACATGCCGCTCGGTGGTCGGGGCATGCGGCTCTGTCGATGGGGGAACGCAGGGATGATGAGTCTGGGAGTCGACCACCGGTGCGTGACCGTTCGGGTCCGATAGGGCGAGGGAACCGTGGACTTCACCTTCACCGCTGAAGAGAACGCCTTCCGCCAGGAGGTACGGGCTTTCCTGGACGCCGAGCTCCCGCCGGAGATGGCCTTCAACCATGAGTTCAACGAGGACCCCGACCTCTGGCGGTTCGCCTTCGAATTCACCCGGAAGGTCGGGGCCCGCGGCTGGATCGGTCTGACCTGGCCGGTCGAGTACGGAGGACTGGGCCGGACCCAGACCGAACGACTGATCCTGGCCGAGGAGTTCACGGCCCGGGATGCGCCGATGGTCAACGCCATCGGCTGGGGACTGGCCGCCGGCGCCCTGCTGGTCGGTGGGAGCGAGGAGCAGAAGAAGCGGTTCCTCCCCGGCATCGCCGCCTTCGACCGTTTCTGGGCCGAAGGTCTGACCGAGCCGGACTCGGGGTCGGACCTGGCCTCCCTGTCCACCCGGGCGGAGCGGGACGGAGACGATTGGATCGTCACGGGGCAGAAGACCTACACCACGTGGGGCCACCACGCCGACGTGATGTTCCTGGCCGCACGCACCGACCCCGAGGCACGGCCCCACCACGGGATCAGCGTGTTCTGCCTCGACCTGAAGGCCCCCGGCGTCTCCTTGTCCCCGCTCTACAACATGGCCGGCGGCCGGCAGAACCACACGTTCCTAGACGGCGTGCGCGTGCCCGGGAACATGCTCATCGGGGAGGAGGGCAAGGGCTGGAGCTACATCATGAACGCCTTCTACGCCGGTGGCGGCGCCGGTGCCCGGCATGCCGAGATGCGGCTCATGCTCGACGAGGTGATCGACTACTGCAACACCACCACCCGCGGCGGCGTGCTGTTGATCAAGGATCCCATCGTGCGGTCGCAGCTGGCCGAGCTCGAGCTGATGGTCGAGACCGAGCGCCTGCTCACCTACGAATCGCTGAGCAACGCCACCAACCGGCGTCCACCTCAATTCGGTGGGGCCCTGGGGGTGGTGGTGTCCAAGGAGAACAAGCCGCTGTTCGCCCAGACCATCAGTCGGATCGTCGGTCCGTTGGCCCAGCTCCGCCAGGAGAGCCGTTGGGCACCCTTCGACGGCGGGGCCGAAGCCTGGTACCGCTGGTCCTACGCCAATCACGCCGGCGGGACCTCACAGGTCAAGCGCATGGTGCTGGCCACCCGCGGGCTGGGCCTGCCCCGGTGAGCGGACCGGAGACGAGCTAGGCATGGACACCACCCTCGACGACGGCCATGAGGAGCTGGGCCGGATCGCCCGACAGCTGTTCGAGGCCCGCTGCCCGTTGACCACCGTGCGACAGCTGGAGCAGGACGACGTCGGTTACCTTCCCTCCCTCTGGGACGAGATGGCCGGTCTCGACTGGTTGAGCCTCACCTACCCCGAGGCCCTCGGCGGCTCGGGCGGGACCCTGGTGGACCTGACCGTCATCTATCAGGAGCTGGGCCGGGCGCTGGTGCCCAGCCCCCATTTGGCCTCCGCCGTCATCGCCGGGGAGGCGCTGGTCGGCGAAGACAGCGGCCGCCATCACGACCTGGTGGCCTCGATGGTCGCCGGCCGGACCATCGTGGTCCCCGCCCTCATGGAGGCAGGCGCCGACTTCGGTCCCGACGCCGTGACCCTGCCCGTTCGGGACATGCCGGCCGGCTACGAGATCGATGGGACCAAGATCCTGGTGCCCTACGCCCACGTGGCCACCCGGCTGCTGGTAGCGGCGCGCACCCAGGCCGGGCCGGATGGGACCACGCTCTTGCTGGTCGATCCGGCCGCCGACGGCGTGGCCGTCACGCCCATGCCCAACATCGGCGATGTCCCCTTGTTCGCCGTGACCTTCGACCGGGTCCAGGTGTCGCCCGAGGATGTGGTGGGGGAGGTCGGCCAGGGTTGGTCGCTGCTGGGACCGGCGCTCGACCGGGCCACGGTGCTGCGCTGTGCCGAGATGGTCGGTGCCGGGAAGCGCCTCCTCGAGCTCTCGGTCGAGTACGCCCTCCAGCGCAAGCAGTTCGGGCAACCGATCGGACAGTTCCAGGCGGTGCAGTTCCTGTGCACCGATATCGCCATCGACACTCACCTGAGCGAGCTCCTCTGCCATCAGGCCGCGTGGCGGCTCGACAACGGCCTACCGGCGCGACGCCAGGTCTCCCTGGCCAAGGCTCAGGCCAGCCGGGCCATCCAGCGCATCGTGCATCGGGCCCACGAGGTCCATGCCGGGGTGGCCTTCATGGTCGAGACGGACGTACAGCTCTATACCCGACGGGCCAAGCACTGGGAGTTCGATCTGGGTGATGCCCGATACCACGACGACGTGATCGCCGCCGGCCTCGAGGCCTGAGGAGCTGCCGGCACCCGGGCCCGGTGCATGTTCCACATTCGAAAACAGGAGGGCAGTGATGGCAGACCAGAAACACTATGACCTCAACTGGATCGTGTCGGTCGACGACCACGTCATCGAGCCGGGCAACGTGTGGATGGACCGCTTGCCCAAGAAGTACCGGGACGTGGGTCCGCGCATCATCACCGAGTCCGACGGCCAGGAGTACTGGGTCTACGAGGACACCAAGCAGGTCACCGGGGGCCTGGGGGCCACCGCCGGCCGGCCGCCCGAGGACATCACCGTGGAGGGCTATCCCTACAGCGAGATGCGCCCCGGGTGCTACGACCCCAAGGCACGGCTGGAGGACATGAACGAGGCCGGGGTGCTGGCCTCCATCAACTTCCCGTCGATCCCGCGCTTTTGCGGCCAGCTGTTCTGGGAGGCCAAGGACAAGGACCTGGCCCTCCTGTGCGTCCAGGCCTACAACGACTGGATGATCGACGAGTGGTGTGCGACCGATCCCGGTCGCTACATCCCGCTGACCATCATCCCCCTATGGGATCCCCAGCTGGCGGTGAAGGAGATCGAGCGCACCGCGGCCAAGGGTTCGCACTCCTTCTGCTTCTCCGAGAACTTCGAGCCCCTCGGCCTCCCCACCATCCACGATGCCAGCGGCTACTGGAAGCCGGTGATCGCCGCGGCCGAGGCCAACGAGCAGGTCCTGTCCATCCATATCGGCTCCTCGTCCACCATGTACAAGATCGCCTCCAACTCACCGTTCATGGCCAACATGTCCATGGGGGCCATCCGCCCGGCGGCGTGCATGCTGTCGTGGATCTTCTCCGGCCTGTTCCAGGAGTTCACCGAGATCAAGATCGCCCTGTCCGAGGGGAGCATCGGCTGGATCCCCTGGTTCCTGGAGCGGTCCAAGCAGGTCCTCGAGACCCAGCGCCACTGGGTGGCCAAGGGAGAACAGTTCGGGGGCAACGGGGTCGAGGGGGCCCACGCTGTCTTCAGCGGCGAGGCCGATGTGTTCAAGATCGACGTGTACGAGGACTACCGGAACCACTTCTACGGCTGCTTCATCGACGATGCCACCGGTCTGGGCATGCTCGACGTGGTCGGCGAGGACAACGTGATGATCGAGATGGACTACCCCCACTCCGACACCACGTGGCCGCACTCGCTCAAGCTGGCCCACGAGCGCCTGAACCAGGCCAAGTTGCCCGAGGAGCTCCAGTACAAGATCCTGCGCGGCAACGCCGAGGAGCTCTACCGCTTCACCCCGGCGCCGCCACCGACGCGGTAGCCGGCTCGTCGGGGCCACGACGCGCTGGAGCCCCGTACCGAAACGGACAGGGGGAACTGTGGAGATCACGGCCTTTCGAGTCGATGTCGAGGCATCGGTCATCGACGACCTCTCGCGCCGGCTGGCCCGGACCCGGTTGGCCGAGGAGCCGACCGATGCCGGGTGGGACTACGGCACCAATGCCGGCTACTTGGCCGAGCTGGTCGACTACTGGCGGAGCGGCTTTGACTGGTTCGAGCAACAGGAACGGCTCAACCAGTTGCCCCAGTTCCGGGCCTCGGTCGACGGGGTCGTCGTCCACTTCGCCCATCAACGGGGAACGGGTCGGAGCCCCTTGCCGTTGGTGCTGGTCCACGGCTGGCCCAGCGGGTACCCGGAGATGACCAAGCTGGTCCCGTTGCTGGCCGATCCCGGGGCCCACGGCGGCCCACCCGACGAAGCCTTCGACGTGGTTGTGCCCTCGCTTCCCGGCTTCGGCTTCTCCGGGTCGACCGGGATCCGCGGTTTCGGGTACCACCGGGCCGCCGCCGCCCTGCACCGGGTGATGGCCGAAGGACTGGGGTACGACCGGTACGGCCTGCACGGCACCGGGCTGGGGGCCTACGTGAATGGCTGGATGGCCTTCGCCCACCCCGACTCCGTGGTCGGCGTGCACACCCACGATCCCGCCCTCATGCCGTTGGCCTCCTTCGAGCCGCCGGCGTCACCACCGTCTGAGGCCGAGCTCGACTTCGCCGCCTACGCCCGGGAGTGGGGGGCCGAGGAGGGGGCCTATGCCCAGCTGCACCGGACCAAGCCCCAGAGCATCGGCCACGCCCTCAACGACTCCCCGGCTGGCCTGGCCTCTTGGTTGGTGGAGAAGCACCGGTCGTGGAGCGACTGCCACGGCGATCTCGAGCGCCGCTACAGCAAGGACGAGATCCTGACTGGCCTCACCATCTATTGGGTCACGGGGACGATCGCCTCGTCGCTGCGTGCCTATTTCGAACGGGTGACCGCCGACCCACCCCTGGAGCCGGGCCGGCGCCTGCCCGTGCCCACCGGGGTGGCCATGCCCCGGTTCGAGCCCAGCTTTCCGCCCCGGCGAGCGCCCCGGGAGATGATCGACCGGGTGCACGACGTGCGCCATTGGGTCGATATGCCCTCCGGTGGTCACTTTGCCTCGTGGGAGGAGCCCCAAGCCGTGGCCGACAGCATCCGGGCGTTCTTTCGTCCGCTGCGGTGACGAGCACACTGATCGACGAACAAGGAGGAAGCTGATGGTCGACCAGGCGACGTTCGTGGTCCAGACCAGGCCCGAGCACTACGAGGTGCGCCAGGCCCCACTGCCTGACATCGGCGCCGACGACGCCCTGGTGGCGTTGGAGGGCTGCGGCGTGTGCGGCACCGACGTGGAGGTGTTCGAGGGTGCGCTGGGGGATCGCTACCCGATCGTGCCCGGCCACGAGCCCTTCGGTCGCATCCTGCGCATCGGCCCGTCCGCCAAGGCCAAGTGGAACGTCGAGGAGGGGGATCGGGTGGCCGTCCATTCCACGTTGACCTGTGGTCGGTGCCGCACCTGCCGGGCCGGGCTCCGGGGGTGTACGGCCCCCGAGTTCGCCGATACCACCATCTACGGGTTCCGCTCGCCCGATGTGGCTCCCGCCCTGTGGGGCGGGTTCGCCTCCCATCTCTACCTGGCCCCCGAAGCCATCGTGGTGCCCATGTCGCCCGACATCAGCGTGGCCACCGCCTCGCTGTTCAACGTCATGTCCAACGGGGTCGACTGGGTGCTCGATGTCGGTGGCTTCCGGGCCGGCATGTCCATCGCCATCCTGGGCCCCGGACCTCGGGGCATCGCTTCGGTGATCGCCGCCTCGGCCGCCGGAGCCAGGGAGATCGCCGTCACCGGCCTGGCTGTGGACGCGGCACGCCTGGCGCTGGCCCGGGAGATGGGCGCCGACCACGCCCTCGACGTGACCGGTGCCGTGGTGGTCGACGAGGTGCTGGGGGCCATGTCCGCCCCGCCCGATCTGGTCATCGACTGCACGCCGATGTCGCTCAGCTCGGTGACCGACGCAGTGCGCATCGCCGGGCGCAAGGGCACGGTCGTCCTGGCCGGCATGAAGGGCCCCAACGGGATGGCCGAGATCCCGGTGGACCTGGTCTCGGCCAAGCAGCTCACCTTGAAAGGGGCGGTGTCCCGGTCGCTGGCCTCGATGGAGTACGCCATCTCACTGCTGGACTCGGCGCAGTGGCCCTTCGAGACCTTCGCCAGCGATGCCTACCCCATCGATCGGGCCGAGGACGGCCTTCGGGCCCTGATCGGCGAGGACAAGCCGATGCACGTCCGCATCGTCCCTGAGGCCTGAAATGGCGCCGACCGGTACCGCCCTCACCACCGTCGTCCTGGACCAGGTCACCGTGGTGGCCGACGGCCTGTCGTTCCCCGAGGGCCCGGTGGCGTGCTCGGACGGCAGCGTGCTGCTCACCGAGATCGAGGCCGGCCGGGTCACCCGGGTGACGGCCGACGGCCGAGTCGAGGTGGTGGCCGAGTGCGGGGGCGGCCCCAACGGGGCGGCCATCGGCCCCGACGGGGCACTGTATGTCTGCAACAACGGCGGCCGGTTCGCCGACGGCAACTGGAAGGGCGGCTGGATCGAGCGGGTCGATCTGGCCACCGGCTCGGTCGAGGTGCTCTACAGCCATGATGGCGATCGTCGTCTGTCGGGGCCCAACGACATCGTGTTCGACGGGAGCGGCGCCTTCTGGTTCACCGACACCGGCAAGTTCCAGGGCCGTCAGCGCGACGTCGGCTCCCTGTACTACGCCACCATCGACGGGAGCCGTCTGGACGAGGTGGTGTTTCCCGCTGAGAGCCCGAACGGGATCGGGATCTCGCCCGACGGGGAGACGCTCTACTACGCCGAGACGGTGACGGCCCGGCTCCGGGCTCGCCCGATCACCGGCCCGGGAGAGCTGGCCCCGCTGGTGGGCCACGGTGTGGAGTCGGTGCTCTGCACGCTTCCCGGTCTGTGTGGCTTCGACTCGCTGGCAGTCGACGCCGCCGGCAACATCTGCGTCGCCACCCTGGTGACGGGGGGCATCACCTCTGTCGCCCCCGACGGGGCGACGGTGACCCAGTACCAACTGCCGCCCGGCCTCGAGGACCACATGACCACCAACCTGTGCTTCGGCGGTCCGGGGCGGGCGACGGCCTTCATCACCCTGGGTACCACCGGCCGTCTGGTCTCCTGTCCCTGGCCCGTCCCCGGCCTGGGGCTGGCGTACAACTGTTGAACCTCTGGGGCGGAGGGAGGGCTACCATCCGCGGGGGCGGACGCACCGAGGACAGTGGGGGAGGACATGATCGACGAATCCGAGGTTCGATCCGCGCTGGTCGAGGTGGCCGCCCTGGTCCAAGCGGACGGCGGCGACCTCGAATTGGTATCGGTCGACACCGCGTCGGGCGCGGTCGGCCTTCGCCTGTTGCTCGAGTCGGCCAACTGCGCCGAGTGCGTCCTGCCCAGAGCCATGCTCGAGGGAGTGGCCACGGGCCTGCTGCAACGGTCGGTGCCGGGGATCACCGGCCTCACCATCGACGATCCCCGGGACGCCCCCGGGTTCGAGGCGCACTGAGCCACGGGCGAGCTCTACGCTCCGCTCTTCACCAGCTCCTCGGCCAGCCGGGCCAGGGCTCGGCGGTCGGGCTTCTGGCTGGGCAGCCAGGGAACCTGGTCCTCGGACAGGACGAACATTTTCGTGGGCACCTTGAACGACGAGAGCTGCTGTTTGAGTCGGGCGGTGATGTCGTCGGTGTCGAGCGTCCCCGGTTGGCCGTCCTTGGTCGACCAGGGCACGACCAGGGCCACCACGTCCTGTTCATGGGTGGGGTGGGGCACGCCGAGGACGAAGGCCTGCATGACCTCGGGATAGGTGGTCAGGCAGATCTCGACTTCGGCCGGAGCGACGTTGGAGCCGCTGGTCTTGATCATGTCGGACTGGCGGCCCGAGAAGAACAACCAGCCGTCGCGATAGAGGGCCCGGTCCGAGGTGTGGTACCAGCCCTCGGCGTCGAAGGTGTCGGCCCGTTCCTGCTTGTAGAGGCCGAGCATGACCGAATAGCCCCGGACCACCACCTCACCCTCGACTCCGTCGGGCAGGGGCTCGCCCGTGTCGAAGTCGACGATCCGGACCTCGACGCCGGGGACCATGCGGCCGAACGTGCCCCGGTACTCGGGGGGCACGCCGTGTTGCTCCTCGTGCACGGTGTAGGAGCTGTGGGGACCAGACGTCTCGGTCATGCCCAGCGAGTTGCAGCTCAGGGTCGGGTCGGACGGGCGGCGATCGACCGGCACCTGGTCGTAGAGGGACCCGCCCAGCACCGAGCTGAAGTCGGTCGAGGGGTACCGGGGATGATCCATCAGCGCCTGGGTGGTCCCCGGCCAGGCCAGGATGTGGGTGATCCTCTCGCGTTCGATGGTCTGGAGCACTTCGCCGGCGTCGACGGCGCCCTGGGTGACCAGCGTGGCCCCGGAGACGAGGGCGCGGAACATGATGGTGTGGAACCCGCCGACCCAGAAGAAGGGCATGGGCGACCACAGCCGGAACGAGCTCTCCCATTGCGACAGGGCCGCCATGTTGGTGGCGTGACGGGTCATGCCCCCGTGGCTGTGCAGTGCGCCCTTGGGGTCGGCGGTCGAACCGGAGGTGTACATCAGCATCATGGGGTCGGCCGGGGAGACGTCGGCCTCCATGGCCGCGGCCACCGCGGCCGGCCGCGCCGGTGGCTCGTCGCCCAGGCCGTCGCCCCATCCACCCGTGGCCCAGGGGACGGGGGAGTCGCCCCAGAAGAACACCCCGCGCAACTGGGGCAGGCTGGGCAGCAGCAGTTCCGGGTCGGTCTGGTCGTCGAGCTCGGGGGCGACGGCGGCCAGTCGCCCCACGTAGTCGTGGGTCAGGAACGAGGGGACACCGAGCAGGTAGGCGACATCGGAGTGGCGGAGGAACCGGCCCAGTTCGAACTCCTTGTAGAACGTGCTCACTGGCACGATGACCGCACCGATACGGGTCACCGCCACCCACGAGATCACCCAGGCCGGACTGTTGGGGAACAGCACCGCCACCTTGTCGCCCTTCGTCACTCCGGCCTCGACCAGTCGGGTTGCCAGATGCCGGGAGCGCCGGTCGAGCTGGGCATAGGTGACCGAGTCGTCCGGGGTGACCACGAACTGGTGGTCCCCCCAGGTGGCGGCGGCGTCGGCCACGGCGTTGCCCACCGTGGGCAGGTAGTCGGGGAAGGCGGGCTCGGCCCACACGGCTTCGCTCATGGGCGGGGGTCGAGGGTGATGGAGTGCATGGGATGTGGTCCTCGCGGATCTGGGTATGCCATTGGCCGTGGCGGCGCCATCGCCCCGCGGCGGTCAGGGCGTGGCGGTACCGTTATCTTCACCCACCACCGAGTGCGGTGGGCCGTTCACCGTGTTAGCCTTATACCAAACGATTGGTAGAACTGCAATCCGTACCTGCTAGGGGGTCCCCATGTCTTCCGTTTCGCCCTTCGACTTCCCCGTCTTCGACGCCGACAACCATCTCTACGAGACGACCGACGCCCTGACCAAGTACCTGCCGCCCGAGTACAAAGGGGCCATCGACTACGTCGATCTCCACGGCCGGACCAAGATCATGGTGCGGGGCCAGGTCAGCGACTACATCCCCAACCCCACCTTCGACCGGGTGGGACGGCCCGGGGCCCAAGAGGAGTACTTCAAGGTGGGCAACCCCGAGGGCAAGACCTACCGGGAGATCATCGGCCGGGGTATCGACTGCCCGCCCGCCTTTCGAGAGGCCAGTGCCCGGCTCACCCTGCTCGACGAACAAGGCGTGGACTTCGCCATCATGTTGCCCACCCTGGCCAGCCTGATCGAAGAGCGCATGCGCGACGACCCCGACCTGTGTGCCGCGGCCATCCACGCCTTGAACACCTGGATGCTCGAGGCCTGGCCCTACGCCTATAAGGACCGGGTCTTCTCCACCCCCATCATCACCCCCGGGGTGCTGGACAAGGCCCTGGACGAGCTGGACTTCCTGATCGACCACGGGGCCAAGGTCGTCCTCATGCGCCCCGCTCCGGCCTGGGGCTACCGGGGACCGCGCAGCTTCGCCCTGAAAGAGTTCGACCCCTACTGGACCAAGGTGGAAGAGGCGGGCCTGCTCGTCGTCTTCCACGCCTCGGACACCGGCTATGTCCGCTACACCAACGAGTGGGAGGGGTCCCAGACCGAGACCCAGGCCTTCGCCGAGCCCCAGCGCTTTACGGCCACGGTGAGAAACACCCACCGGGACATCCAAGACGCCGTCACCTCGATGATCTGCCACGGGGCCCTGTGGCGCCACCCCAAGCTCCGCATCGCCCTGATCGAGAACGGGGCGGGCTGGGTGCCCTCCCTTCTGGAGCACCTGGACCACACCTGGAAGACCATGCCCCACGAGTACGAGGAGCGGCCGTCGGACACCTTCAGGCGCCACTTCTGGATGCACCCCTTCCACGAGGAGGACCCCCGCACCCTGGTCGAGCTGCTCGGGGCCGACCACATCATCTTCGGGTCGGACTACCCCCACGTCGAGGGCCTGGCCCAGCCGGTGTCCTATGTCGACGAGCTGGCCGGCCTGCCCGAAGCAGACATCAGAAAGATCATGGGCGGCAACATGATGGGCCTGCTCGGCACCAAGGTCCCCGCCCCGGCCTGACCGGGGCCGCT
>DATMMO010000414.1:0-7446 GCA_035569695.1 Acidimicrobiales bacterium
GCTTCGCCGGGCAGACCTTTTCCGAGCGGGACGACAAGGAGCTGGCCTTCCTCTGCATCCAGGCCTACAACGACTGGATGATCGACGACTGGTGCGCCGGGGAGGCCCGGGGCCGGCTGATCCCTCTGACCATCGTCCCCCTGTGGGACGCCGACCTGGCCGCCCGAGAGGTCCGGCGCTGTGCCGACAAGGGGAGCTTCGCCATCGCCTTCGTCGAGAACCCCTATCCGCTCGGGTTCCCGTCGATCCACGACAAGGGCCACTTCTGGGACCCGTTCTTCACTGCATGTCAGGAGACCGAGTCGACGGTGTGCATGCACATCGGCTCGTCGTCCAAGATGCCCTCGACCTCGCCCGACGCCCCGGCCATCATCAGCTCGACGCTGACATTCCAGAACGCCATGGGCTCGCTGCTCGACTTCATCTTCTCGGGCACCCTGGAGCGGTTTCCCACCCTCACCCTGGCCTACTCCGAGGGCCAGGTGGGCTGGATGCCCTACATCCTGGAGCGGGCGGACAAGCTGTGGGAGGAGCGCAGCGACAACAGCTTCGGCACCTTCCTCAAGGTGCCACCGTCGAGCTTCATCCCCAACCGCGTCTACGGCTGCATCTTCGACGACGCCGTCGGGCTGCGGGAGCGCAACGCCATCGGCATGAGCCAGATCTGCTTCGAGACCGACTACCCCCACGCCGACTCCACCTGGCCACACTCGAAAGAAGTGCTGACCAAGCTGTGCGCCCAGGCCGGCCTGGACGACGACGAGGTCTACCTCCTGGCCCGGGGCAACGCCATCCGCGCCTTCGGCCTGGAGCGGTTCGGGATCACCGCATAGCCCTGCTCAGCGGGCGTCGATGGCGGCGTCGAGAGCGTCGGCCTCCTCGACCGAGAGCCGCTGGTACGGGGAGTCTTTGGTCGGCCGCCACCACACCGGATCGGCACAACGCCAACCCTCGGTGCGCAGTGCTCGCTTGAGGACCTTGGTCGTGGCCGTGACCGGCAGCTCGTGGGCGATGCGCACGAACCGCGGCCCCCATTTGGTGCCCAGGTCCTCCTCGGCGGCCAGGAAGGCGCCGAAGGCGTCCGGGTCGAACTCGGCCCCGGCCCGCAGCTGGAGGGCGGCCATCACCTGGTCGCCGACCACGGTGTCGGGCACGGCGAAGACCGAAGCCAGCACCACGTCGGGGTTCCGCTTGAGGATGGCCTCCACTGGTGCGGCGGCGAAGTTCTCGCCGTCCACCCGCAGCCAGTCGTAGTCCCGGCCGGCGAAGTAGAAGAAGTCGTTCTCGTCCCGGTAGGCGAGGTCGCCCGTCCAGTACCAGCCGTTGCGCAGCCGCACCGCTTCGGCCTCGTCGTTGCGCCAGTAGCCCTCGAACCCGGCCCCGTCCACCTTGGACACCAGCTCCCCGATGGCCTGGTCGGCATTGGTCAGCCGGCCGTGCTCGTCGAAGGTCGCCCGTGGGCACTCCTGGCCCGTGTCGGGGTCGAGCACCATGGTCCCCTCCAGGGCGCGGCCCAACGCGCCGCGTGGGGTATCGGGGGTACGGGTCACCGAGGCCCCGCCCTCGGTGGAGCCGTAGGAGTCCTGCACCGTGCACCCGAAGCGCTCGGCGAACCGGGCCACGTCGATTTCGGCCGCCTCGTTGCCGAACGCCCGCACCAGGGGGTTGTCGGCATCATCGGGCTGGGCCGGCGTGGCCAGGATGTAGGACAGCGGCTTGCCCACATAGTTGAAGTAGGTCACGCCGTACTTCCGGACGTCGGAAAGGAACTGGGAGGCGCTGAACCTGTCGCGCAGGACGGCGGTGGACCCCCCGGCCAGCGCCGGCGCCCAGCCGGCCATCAGCGCGTTGGAGTGGAACAGGGGCATGACCAGGTAGCAGACGTCGTCGGCGGTGAGGCCGAACATCTGGGCCACGATGCCGCCGATGCGGGCCAGGCGTCCCTGGGTGCAGCGGCAGGCCTTGGGCGCCCCCGAGGTTCCCGAGGTGAACAGCAGCAGGCCGAGGGTGTCCTCGTCCACGCCGGTGACCGACGGGTCGGGGAGGGGCGAGCCGGCCACGGAGGCCAGCAGCCGGCCGTAGGGGGTGGTGGGGGATGCATCGCCGGTGGAGGAGTCGCCGGTGGGGTCGTCGATCACCAGGATGCGGTCAGGCGGGAGAGCGGGGCCGAGGTCGTGCCCGTCGACCAGTTCCACCAGCCGCTGGTCGGTGATCAGCAGCTGGCACTCGGTATGGGAGAGGTCCCGGGCCAGCTCGTCGCCCCGGTGGGTGGGGTTGCCGCCCACGATCACCGCACCGGCCAGCGCCGCCGCCCCCAACCAGAAGACGTACTCGGGGATGTTCTCGAGCAGGAGGGCGACGTGGAACGGGCCCGGCTTGCGCAACGACGCCAGCACCGCCGCCCGATCGGCCTGGGCCGTGGTGACCTGGGCGTGACTCCACGTCCGGTCCCGGTAGGCCAGACCGAGGTGGTCATCTTCGGCTCGGTCTCGGATCAATCGGTCGATGGTCTCCACCGGGTGCCCCCTCGGTTGTTCTCGTTGCCCGTCGCGGCCACGGTTGGCCCCGTCCTGACCTGGCCGATCAGGCACATTTCTGGAACACGTTGCACTTTAGCGGCCCAGGTGTTACCGTGCCCCATCGCCCCCTGTGGGGGAGCGAACCGCCCTATCGGGGAACGCGAGCGAGGAGCCCACCGCCATGGAGTTCGGAGTTTTTCTCAACGGCTACGTGCCCGGTCCTGCGGCGTTCGACCCCGCCTGTGAGCACGAGATGTTCAAGCGGGAGACCGGGTACGTCATCCACGCCGACAAGTACAACTGGAAGTACGCCTGGTTGGGCGAGCACCACTCCCTGACCGAGTACAGCCATCTGTCGGCCCCCGAGGTGGTGATGGGCTACCTGGCCTGTGCCACCGAGCAGATCCACGTGGGCACCGGCATCATGAACCTCTCGCCCCGGGTGAACCATCCGGTGCGGTGCGCCGAGCGGGTCGCCGTGCTCGACCACATGACCGAGGGACGGTTCGAGTGGGGGACCGGTCGGGGGGCGGGCAGCCACGAGATCGCCGCCTTCAACATCTTGGACAAGAACTCGACCAAGGCCGAGTGGAACGAGGTCATCCGCGAGATCCCCCGCATGTGGGAGGAGCGCGACTACACCTTCGACGGCGACCACTTCACCGTGCCCACGCCCCACAACATCCTGCCCAAGCCCTACGGCGCCGGGCACCCCCCGATCTGGCTGGGATGCGGTAATCCGGGCACGTTCACCCAGGCCGGTCAGCTGGGCATCGGGGCCATCGCCTTCAACTTCGAGCCCATCTACAACCTGCAGGGCCGCCTCGATGCCTACAAAGAAGGCATCGCCAACTGCACCGAACCCCTGGGTCAGTACGTGAACGACAACATCATGATGACCAACGCGGTGATCTGCATGGCCGACCGCAAGAAGGCCAGGGAGATCGCGCTGCGACCCGGCCGGGGCTACCTCTACTCGATGGTGTGCAACTACCACGACACCATTCCCCACATGGACGGCATCCCGGTGTGGCCCGAGCCGCCGGTGTCGGTGCCCGACGAAGAGAGCCTTGATGCCCTTATCGAGGGGGGCTGGATCCTGTGCGGCGAGCCCGACGAGGTGGCCGAGCAGGTGGCCAAGTACCAGACGGTGGGCTGCGATCAGCTGGTGTTCGGGCTTCCCTCCGACTCGATGGCTGAGGACGAGGTCTACGAGATGCTCGAGCTGTTCGGGACCAAGGTCATTCCCCACTTCGACTCGGACCCGGTGCACTCCACCACCCGCTACCGCGAGAAGGCGGTGCGGAAGTACCCCGACTTCACCTTCCCCATTCCCGACATCAGCGTCGAGGTGCTGCCCACCAACGCCCAGATCCAACTGGACGGCACCCGCACCCCCTGAGGGCTTCGCCTCTCTCGGTCAGGGACCCGAGCTGTACGCGAGGGCGACGAGCAGAGTAGAGCGGGTCAGGACTGGTCAGGACTGCTCAGTCCTTGTGGTTGCGGCCGAAGTACATCTCCTCCCAGATGGCTTCGTTCGTCTCGGTCTCCACCACGCGGCCGTCCTCCAGCTTCTCGAGGGTGATCGTGCCGGTGAAGCGCAGGTAGGCACCGTCGAATCCGATCATCCGGGCCAGGAAGTGCTGAAGACCGTGGAGGGCGTCGATGAACTGCGCTCGGAAGATGGTCTCCTTTCGCTCCCATGTGACCCGGAAGTCGACCTCGCCCGCATAGGTATAGGTGAGGACGTCGCCCACCGGTTTGCCGGTGCCCTCGTCGATGTGGACCTCGCTCTCGACGAAGGTGACCAATGCGTCGTCATCCGCTATGACCTGGCCGTCCTTGGCCAACAGGAAGATGGGAAAGGCGGCCCGGCCATACCGTTCGGCCGCAGTGACCAGGCAGGCGATGACCGTATAGGGCCCCAGCTGGGCGCGGCCCCAGTACCAGTTGTCGATGACCTTCAGCATCGAGCAATTGCCCCAGTTGTGGTCGTGGTAACCGGTGCCGGTGACCTCGACGGTTTCCCCGCCGACCGTGATCGTGGCCGTGACCTTGCCCTGAGGCACGCTGGGCAGCCAGGCAAAGAAGAGGTGCTCATCCTCCTCGAAGAGAAAGTGGCCGGTCTTCGGTCGCCACGGCGGCACCTCGCCGGTCAGGGTCACGTCGACGGTGATCTCGTCGGTCTCGACGTGGATGTCGTAGGTGTGCAGGTCGCCGACGAAGCTGTTGGGCCCCATGCGCACGTCGCACCCCTCGGTCGACGCCTTGAAGTCCTCGGTGAAGACGGGGGTGTTCGTGTCCAGTTTCGTTCCGTCGGGTCGGTCGAAGCAGACGTTGGCATACGGCTCGAGGGGATGGTCGGCGGCCGTGACCAACTTGGTATTGAAGGTGACGACCAACGTGGAGCCGTCGGAGAGGGTGGCATCGAGGTACCACCACTCGAATGTCCCCTTTCCGCCGTCGGTCCGCATGCCGTCTTCTCGGGGTTCGATGTGATCGCTGCTGATGCCCAGGCGCTCGTACTCTTCTGGGGTGGAGCCCAATCGGGCCAGGACGGGGTGCTGCAGGGACATCGGTCCTCCTCAGGAGGATCACCGCGAGTCTCGCTTTGGCTTCAATCCCCTCGGTGGTCAACGTACTACTTTGAGTCCAATGTGCTGCCTCGATTGGGCCCGGACTGCACGAAAAGGGATGGCATGTCTCGAGCACGATGTGCCCCTCCCCGCGACACGGCCCTGATTCGAGGCGACGCGGCGGCCCTGACCCGATGAGCGGTGAATGGCGATGGCCGCTCGGGTGGGCGACCATAAGAGGGTGAGCCGCCGGTCCGTGACCAGCGAAAGACCGGTCAGCGGCGCCCCGTCCCGCCGTCGGCGCAGGACGGCGGCCGGGGTCGGTGCGGTGGCGCTGGCCGTTGTGGTGGTGGCCGTCCTGGTCGGTACCGGAGCGTTCGGCGGCAGCTCCAGCTCAGGGCCGAGGACCCAGGCGCAGTCCCAGACCGGGCAGCCCCAGACTCAGACCGGGCCCGGTTCGACCTCGCCCGGGCACCCGGTCGGATCGTCGCCGACCTCGACGACCGGTCCGCAACTCCAGCCCCCCTATGCCGTGCAGAGCGAGACGATCACCCTCGACGACCCCACCCGGGACACACCGGCCCGGGGAGATGTCGGCGCCGTGTCCGGACGGGTGCTGAGCACCGTCATCCTGCGACCAAAGGGGCTGACAGGGCCGCTGCCGGTGATCGTCTTCGCCCACGGCTGGGACAGCGACCCGTCGAAGTACACCACTCTCTTGGACGCGTGGGTGTCGGCCGGCTACGTGGTCGCCGCCCCCCTCTTCCCCGACTCGGCCGATACGCTGCCCGGCACCGCGGTGACCGACTTCCCCGACGAGGCCCGGGACCTGTCGTTCGTGATCACCGAGCTGCTGGCCGGCAAGGCCAGCCCCTTCATCACCGTCGATCCGCACCGCATCGCCGCTGCCGGCCATTCCGACGGGGGCACCGACGTGGCCATGCTCGCCCTCAACCCGGCCTACGCCGATCCGCGCATCAAGGCCTATCTGTCGTTGTCGAGCCAGATCCCCGACGGCGTGGACGGGCCGTGGGGGACACCGGTAGCGGGCTCGCTGCTGGTGGCGGTGGGTACCGATGACGAGTATGGCCTGTTGCCCGACTCGACCCAGGTGTACCAGACGGCGGCCATGGTCAAGGGCCTCCTCACCGTGACCGGCGGCGACCATCTGGACACATTCGTTGCCGACACCCCGCAGGCCGCCGCCGTTCGGGCCGAGACGATCCGATTCCTCCAGGCGGGACTGAGCTCGAGCTCTGCCCCGGTCACCCCGACGACGCTGAGCGCCGCCCTGGAACCGGCGCCCGATCCGTCGATAGCCGTCGAGGTGGGCTCGGGCTGAGCCGGCGCACTTTCGGACAGGGCCGGAGTTGTCCTCGACAGGTCGTCTGGAACTTGGCGACCATTGCGCTCCTGAACGAGCAGCCTGACGAACCCCACCGACGCCGGCAATCCCCCTTCGAATTCGGCGAGGTCACCCTGAGTGACCACTCCTAGTACCGAATAACTCACTATTATTGGTAGTTAGTCACCCAGCTAATTCTAAGAATATGCTGTGTACTGGATAAAACCTCCGTAAAGTGATGTGACCAACACGATACGTAGTGGTAACCTGACGATGTGAGATGAAGGGGCGTGGAAGTCGGTAGGAAGCCGAGTCCGTGTCCCGTTTATGGGGTCAGGTTCGCAATTCGGACCGGGCCGGCGTACTGGTGGGCCGAGCGGTCAAGCCGGTGGGCGACGACCGTGGTGCGATTCGCTTCGGTTGGCAAGCGGACGCAACGGGAGCGAACTGCGCAGACCACGTGCAGGAGTTCCGAGGAGAGCTTCAAACGTGACGAGACCAGTACAAGCGGATAACGGCCGGAACCGGGGCTCATGGATGCCACGACGCCCGATCACCATCGGCGCCATCGTGGCCATGGTGTTCGGCCTGGCCGTGCCGGCCGCGTTCGCTGCCTCGGCCGGAGCGGCCATCGCACCGGCGGCTCCTGCCTCGCCGGCACCGAGCTCGACCTCGGGCTCGGTTCCCGACACCGTTTTCAGCTTCAAGCAGCTGGGACTGCCCCAGAGCTATACCTTCGCCAGTGGGGGCACCACCGTTGGTGTGCAGCTGCCCGTGCCCGACCGGCTTCATCCGGCCTCGCTGTGGGGGAAGTTGGTCATCCCGCCCGACTTCGGGACCGGCTCCATCGTCCTCAACGCTGGCACGCAGTACATCGGCGCCATCAACCTGCCCCCCAACTCCAGCGAGCAGCAGACCGTGCCCTTTGTGACCTCGATCGCCGGTGCACCGGTGTCGGGTGGCTACGAGACGTTCAACATGGTGCTCGAGCAGTCCAACAGCGGCG
>DATMMO010000415.1:0-12089 GCA_035569695.1 Acidimicrobiales bacterium
CGGCGATTGCTTGCTCCCACGTGGGCAGGGCCTGTTCGACCCGGTACCGCTGGAGGCGATCGATGGTCCCTCGATCGAGCCGCAACCACCCGCCTCCGGGAAAATAGGCGTCCATCACCTCGCGCCAGAGCGCCACGGGCAGTCGGTACTGGCATTCCAGGTTCCAGGGAACCAGCTCGGCGGCAAAGCCGGCCTCACCCTTGGTGAACACCGTGCCGTTGAACAGGAACACCAGCGGCACCTCGCCGTGATCCAAGCCGTGCAGGAACTTCGATCCGGCCACATCGAAGTCGTACGTGCAGGCCATGGGCAGGTCGACCACCGTCTCATGCGAGAACCCGCTGACCATGGTGTCGAGGTGGGTCCAGACGAAGGGGCGCAGTGTCTCGCCCCACCGCGATGTCACGCCGAACAGGTCGAGGAGCCGGTCCTGCTCGACCTCGTCGTAGCGTCGGCGCTGGGGCTCGATGCGTACTTGGGCATGGAGGGCAACGGTATGGACGCGAACCCCGGTGGACTCACGCACCTGCAGCGACCACATGAGCGTGGGCACGGCGGCGTAACGCTCCACGCGCACGTCGACGACTTCCGCGCTGAGCTCAGCCATCGATGCTCTCCCTGCTTACGGAGGCCCCTCTGTCCCGGAGGCGGTCGAAGTAGGCGGCCATCGCCTGGTGGACCTGGCTCCCACCGTCGAAACCCCGCCAGAGGGCTCGCAGGTGGCCGACCAGCTCGTAGCAGGAGTCGATGGGAACGAGGAAGCACTCCACCCCGGCGCCCGCATCGTCGCCGTCGGTGCGGATCAGGGCGGCCTCGACGTCGGGCTGAAGTGTCTGGAGCACCGGATTGGCCGCTGACACCTCCCGCCAGGTGTCCAGAGGCAACAGGCACTCGGTGGCCCCGGCGGGACTGGGGAAGAAGGCCGCCGTGGCGCCGAGGTTCGAGTTCTCGAAGAAGAACGCCACCGCCACCGGGATCTGCAGCGAGCTCCATTGCGACGGGGTCAGGGCGAAGTCACGTACCGTGCGGTAGCGCTCGGGCACGGCCCGGTACCGACCGCCGGCGGCGCCGCGGTCGGTGAACAAGAGGTAGCAGGCGCGGCACGTGCACACCAGGTTGCGCTGGCCCATGTCGACCACATGGGCGTGATCCGGTGGGATCGGTTCCGCACACATCTCGCAGCGCTCGGCCACCGTCGGGGTCGGTCCAGGCCGGCGGATGCGGGCCAGGACGTCCAGGGCCTCCGCCGTCCCCGCTGGGCGGTCAGGGGCAATGGAAGCCGGGCCGGAACCGTTAACGCTCCCGGCGGTCGTGGGGGCGGCGGTCATGGCCCCTGCGTCGCACCCACCGGCTTGCGGCCCAGCCGCACTGGCGTGGGGGTCGGCGTCGTATCGACGGACAGTGTCACGTCGATGGCGGCATCGGGTGCGGCGTCATCCAGGGCCTGGCGCACCGTGTCGCACAACGCCTGGCCGGTGGAACCGCAGCCGCCGCCCAGCGCCGTCACCGTGACGGTCACGGTGGCCGCTCGGGTATCGAGCGAGGTCACCTCGATGGCCGCTCCTCCCTTGCGGAGCCGGGGAGCAACCGAGTCGATCGCCCTGGTCACCCGGTGCTCGAGCGAGTCCGGGTGCAGGTCGTGCAGGACCAAGAGGCTGCCCACCAGCTCGTCGCGTCCCAGCCGGGCAACGAGGTCGGGATGGCCCTCGGCCAGTTCCACCGTTCGGGCCAAGCCCGCGCCGTACACCTCGGTGAGCAGGCGGACCAGTTCCTCGACCCGGGCCCACACGTGCTCATCAGTCGCTGATTGCAGCTCGTCCAGGAGTGACTCGATGCGATCGGCGACCGCGCTCAGGTCGGGCACGCCCACCTCAGTCGATGCTCGGGGCGGCGGTGGGCGAGTGGAGCTTCTTCAGGGTCTTGCCCTTGCCCAGGTACATGTGCACGCCGCAGGGTAGGCATGGGTCGAAACTACGGACGGCCCGCATGATGTCGATGCCCTTGAAGTGGTCGAGGTCGTTCTCCTCGAAGATGGGCGTGTTCATCACCGCGTCCTCGTAGGGCCCGGTGGTGCCGTACACGTCCCGAGGGCTGGCGTTCCACGGCGTCGGCGGGTACGGGTGGTAGTTGGCGATCTTGCCCCCCTCGATGACCATGTGGTGGGAGAGGACGCCTCGCACCGCTTCGGTGAACCCGCAGCCAACTCCCTCGTCGGGCACTTCGAAGCGCTCCCAGGTCTTGGTGTGCCCCGCCCGTATCTCCTCGAGGGCCTTGTCGGCGAAGTGGAGTGCGGCCGCGGCCGCGTAGGCCTGGAAGTAGGTACGGGCCCGATCGCGCTCGATGGCGTTGCTCCACTGGGGGATCTTCCACTCGAAGGTGACCTCGGGCTTGAGCGCGGTGCGGGGCAGGTTGATCTCCACGCTGTGGCCGGTGGCCTTGATATAGCCGATGTCGACCAGGCCGGACAGGGCGGTGGACCACAGCCGGGCGATGGGTCCGCCCCCGGTGTCCAGGGCCAGGTGATCGGTGCCGTCGAACCAGCGGGGCGACATCACCCAGCTGTACTTGTCATCGAAGTCGCGTTTTTGGGGCTGGGGGGCGGTGTGCTGGTTCCAGGGATGGTTGCGGTCGACCGGGTTTCCCAACGGGTCGCGGGTGACGAACATCTTCTGGTCTTCCCAGCTGTTGTAGTAGGAGCTGCCGAGCAGGATGCGGATGCCCAGGTTGATGTCGACCAGATCGTTGGTGACCAGCTTGCCGTCGACGACGACGCCGGGAGTGACGAACATCGCACGTCCCCACTGGGTCATGTCGCGGTAGTTGAAATTGCACACGGCAGGATCCTGGAAACTGCCCCAGCAGCCGAGCAGCACCCGCCGGCGACCGACCTCCTCGTAGCCGGGCAGGGCCTGGTAGAAGAAGTCGAACAGGTCGTCGTGCAGCGGCAGGACCTTTTTCATGAACTCGACGTAGCGCATCAGCCGGCTCAGGTAGTCGGTGAACAGCTGGATGGTGGCGACGGTGCCGACCCCTCCGGGGTACAGGGTGGAAGGGTGCACATGGCGCCCCTCCATCAGGCAGAACATCTCCCTGGTCATGCGGCTCATCTGCAGCGCTTCGCGGTAGAAGTCGCCCGAGAACGGGTTGAGTGACCGCATGATGTCGCCGATGGTCTTGTAGCCGTGCTCGCCGGCATGGGGGGACTCGGTCCGGTTGGCCATCTCGAGCACACCGGGGTTGGTCTCGGCCACCATCTTCTCGCAGAAGTCCACCCCCACCAGGTTCTCCTGGAAGATGTTGTGGTCGAACATGTACTCGGCCGCCTCGCCCAGGTTGACGATCCACTCACCGAGGTGGGGAGGCTTCACGCCGTAGGCCATGTTCTGCGCGTAGCACGAGCAGGTGGCGTGATTGTCGCCGCAGATGCCGCAGATGCGGCTGGTGATGAAGTGGGCGTCGCGCGGGTCCTTGCCCTTCATGAAGATGCTGTACCCACGGAAGATCGAGGACGTCGAGTGGCACTCGGCCACTTTGCCCTGGGAGAAGTCGATCTTGGTGTAGATACCGAGGCTGCCCACGATCCTGGTGATCGGGTCCCAGGCCATCTCCACCAGGCCGTCGGCGTTCTTGGTTGGTGCTGTGGCCATGTCCTACCTCCACTCGCCTCGGTACCCGGTGGTCAGTTTCTTGCCCGGCTTTCGCCATTTCGGCTCGTCGTCCAGGGTCTTGAGCGTGATCTTGCGCAGCGGACGAATGAGGCGGCCATAGGCCCCGCTGGCCATGGTGGAGACGTGGGCCCCGGGCGGTTCGTCCATGAAGGGCATGAACTTGTCGGGGAATCCCGGCATGGTGCAGCCGATGCAGATGCCGCCCACATTGGGGCAACCACCGATGCCGTTCATCCAGCCCCGCTTGGGCACGTTGCATTTCACCACCGGCCCCCAGCACCCGAGCTTGACGATGCACTGGGGGGAGCCGTACTCGGAGGCGAAGTCGCCCTGCTCGTAGTAGCCGGCGCGGTCACAGCCCTCGTGCACGGTGGCGCCGAAGAGCCACTGGGGTCGGAGGGCTTCGTCCAGGGGGATCATGGGCGCCTGGCCCGAGGCCTGGTACAGGAGGTACACCAGCGTCTCGGACAGGTTGTCGGGTTGGATGGGGCACCCGGGCACGCACACGATGGGCAGGCCGGCCTTGGACTTCCAACCCCAGCCCAGGTAGTCGGGGACGCCCATTGCCCCGGTCGGGTTGCCGGCCATGGCATGGATGCCGCCGTAGGTGGCGCAGGTGCCCACGGCGACCACCGCGGTCGCCTTGGGGGTCAGTCGGTCGAGCCACTCGCTGGTGGTCATGGGTTGATCGGTGTCGGGATCGTTCCCGAATCCGCACCAGTAGCCCTCGCCCTTGATGGCCTCGTTGGGGATCGACCCCTCGACCACGAGCACGAAGGGCTCGAGCTCGCCCCGGTCGGCCTTGAAGAACCACTCGATGAAATCGTCGGCCCCGCCCACCGGGCCGTTCTCGAAATCGATCAGGGGCCAGTGGATGGCGATCTTGGGGAGGCCGGGCAGAGCCCCGAGGGCGATCTCTTCCACGGTCGGCTGGGTTGCCGCGGTGAGGGCGACCGAGTCACCGTCACAGCCGAGCCCTGCGTTGATCCACAGGACATGGATCAGTGTCTCGTCTATCGCTGTCGTCACGTTCGTCCCCCACGCTCGCCAATGGGCACACAGTTGCTTCTTGGAGCTTGCGCTTCCCGGGTAGGACCGGCAATGAGTGCATTTCCCAATGGGTGGGTTTCCCACCGTTCGGCGGCCCCAGGTCAACCGGCGGCGCGAGCAACGGCGATGGCCGCCTGGCCGATGCTGATGCCACCGTCGTTGGGTGGAACGGTGCGGTGCACCAGCACCTCGAGCCCGTGCTCCTGCAGTCCGGCCTCGACCAGACCTGACAATCTGGCGTTCTGGAACACGCCGCCGGTGAGGACCACGCTGGACAGCCCTCGCATGGTGGCCAGGTCGACGCCCGCGGCAACGGTGGCGGCAGCGACTCCTTCGTGAAACGCCGCAGCGATCTCCGGTGGCGGCCGCCCCCCGACTCGGTCGGCCGCCACCGCCGCCACCATCGGTGACGGCTCCATCACCAGTCGGCCGTCCCGAGCTGACCGCCCCACGGGATAGGGGGCCATGGCACCGGGAGGCACCTGGGCGGCCAACGCCTCGAGCTCGATGGCGGCCTGGCCCTCGTAGCTCACCGAGCTCCGCTCGCACACGATGGCGCCCACCGCGTCGAACAATCGGCCGACGCTGGTGGTCACGGGCATCGAGGTCCTCGGTCCACCGAGTAGGCGCACCAGGGTGTCTGCTCGCCTGTCGAGGCCGCCGCCGAGGTCGGCGGCCAGGGCCGGCCCGCAACTGTCCAGTAGCCAGGCCACGGCCATGCGCCAGGGCTGGCGGATGGCGGCCGTGCCCCCGGGCAGCACCATGGGGGCCAGGTGGCCGACCCGCTCGCAGTCGACCAGGTCGGCGACCAGGAATTCGCCACCCCACAGGGTTTCGTCGGTCCCATAGCCCAAGCCGTCGAAGGCGATGCCGAGCACCGGTCCGGTACGCCCGTGGTCGACCAGGCACGAAGCCACATGGGCGTGGTGGTGCTGCACGGGGACCGTGGGCAGCTCGAGCTCGGTGGCCAGCTTGGTCGAGAGGTACTCGGGGTGGAGATCGTGAGCCACCATCTCGGGAGTCACCCCACCGAGGTGGCACATGTGGTCGATGGCCTGGAGGAAGGCGCGGTAGGTGGCGGGGTGCTCCAGGTCGCCCAGGTGATGGCTGGCGACGACCGTGGACCCTTTGACCACCGACACCGTGCTCTTCAACTCGGCCCCCACGGCCAGCACGGCGTGAGCTGCGGGGGCGGAGAGGTAGATGGGTTCGGGGGCGTACCCCCGAGACCGGCGGAGCACCTGGGTCACATCGCCGCGGGCGCGAACGACCGAGTCGTCGCAACGGATGTGGATGGGTCGATCGTGGGTCACGATGCCGTCCACCATCGGCCCCAGTCGATCGACAGCGTCATCGTCGGTGTAGGCGATGGGCTCGTCGGACACGTTGCCGCTGGTCATGACCAGCGGTTGGCCCACGGTGGTCAACAGCAGTTGATGGAGTGGTGAGTAGGGCAGCATCACTCCCAGCTCGGCCAGGCCCGGGGCCACGCCCGGGGCCACGGCGCTCGGCGTCCTCCGCGGCGCCACGACGATGGGACGGCGCGGAGAGGCAAGCAGGGCCATACCGGCATCGGTCAGCTCGACGAGCTGGCGAGCACTGTCTCCGTTGGGCACCATCACGGCAAAGGGCTTGTCGTCACGGGACTTGCGTCGACGCAGCTCGGTGACGGCTGGGGACGAGGTGGCGTCCACGGCCAGGTGGTAGCCGCCGACGCCCTTGATGGCCAGGATGGCCCCCGAGCGCAGGGCAGCTGCGGCCTGGGCGACGGCGTGGTCAGCCACGGGGCCGGCGCCGCCGGTTGCCCCGCCCCAGCCGGACCACGGAGCTCCCCCCGGACCGCGCAGCTCGAGGTGCGGTCCGCAGGCCGGGCAGGCGTTGGGCTGGGCATGGAAACGACGGTCGGCGGGATCGTCGTACTCGTGCTGGCAGGCCGGGCACATGATGAATGCGGCCATGGTGGTGGCCGGGCGGTCATAGGGGACAGAGACAACGAGGGTGTACCGAGGACCGCAATTGGTGCAGTTGGTGAAGGCGTAGCCGTAGCGTCGATCGGCGGGGTCGTTCACCTCGGCCAGGCAGTCCTCGCAGGGACCAGTGTCGATGCTGACGGGCACGTCGGGGTGGCCATCATCGGCACTGCGGGCAATGACGAAACGGGCGGCTCCGATTGCTTTCGATGGGGGAGTAACGCCGCCATCGGGCACCACGGTCAGCGGCACCACGGTGACCCCGGTAACCCGAGCCAGCGGTGGAGCATCGTCGACCAGCAATCGGCCCAGTTCGGCCACGGCTGCCTCGAGACCCTCCACTTCGATCAGCACCCCGGCGCTGTCGTTGCGGACGAAACCGCCGAGGCCCAGCCGGACGGCGTGGTGGTACACGAACGGCCGGAACCCCACCCCTTGGACCGTTCCTGTCACCCGCAGCTGCCAGCGCTGCACCGGCTCGGTCGAGGTGTCGGTCATCAACAGATGCGGGGGAGAGGATCACCGACCAGCATGTCGACAATGCGGGTGCCACCGAAGGAGGTAAGCAACACGACGATTCCCTCCGGATCGGCGCGTACCTCGCCGATCCGGGCGGCGTGTCGACCCAAGGGATGGGCATGCAGGGCGTCGAGCGCGGCGGCAGCATCCTCGGGACCGACCACGGCGATGAACTTGCCCTCGTTGGCCACATATAACGGGTCGATGCCCAGGATGTCGCAGGCTCCGCTGACGGCAGGGTCCACCGGCAACGAGGCCTCATCGAGGACGATGGCCAGATCGGTGGACCGAGCCAGCTCGTTGCACACCGTGCCCACCCCACCCCGGGTCGGGTCGCGCAGCCAGCGGGTCGAGGGGGCGGCATCGAGGAGATCGGCGACCAGTGACCCGAGGGGGGCCGTGTCGGAGCGCAGGTCCGCTTCCAGAGCCAGGTCACCTCGGGCCAGCATGACGGCCATACCGTGGTCGGCGATCGTCCCCGAGCTCACGATGACATCCCCTGCTCGCACCAGTTCGGGCCCGAGGCGTCGGTCGGAGGGGAGCACGCCCACGCCGGCCGTGTTGATGTAGAGCCCGTCGGCCGCACCCCGCCCGACCACCTTCGTGTCACCGGTGACGATCTCGACTCCGGCGGCACCGGCCGCAGCCGCCATGTCGGCCACGACGGCCCGCAGTTCGGAAACCGGGAATCCCTCTTCGATGACGAACGCGGCGGAGAGCCATGTTGGACGAGCACCCATGACGGCCAGGTCGTTCACGGTGCCGTGCACGGCCAGGTGGCCGATGGAGCCACCGGGGAAGCGCAGTGGCTTGACGACGAACGAGTCGGTGCTGAGCACCAGGCGTTCACCGGAGGGCAACGTGAGCGCAGCCCCGTCGGCCAGGGGCGCCAGGGTGTCGTTGGCGAAGGCGTCGACGAACACGGCGCCGATGAGAGCGTCCGAGGCCTTGCCCCCGGCACCGTGGGCCAGTGTCACCACCTCATCGGTGAATCGCGGCCGGCGCCGGCGGAACTCCTCGATGCGGTCCAGAACGGCGGCCTCGTTGCGTCCGGTCCGGGATGGAGCAGCGTTGGTGGCATGGGGCTCCGTACTCATCGGTTCACGCTCCTCACACGAGGGATTGGACACGGGACCACAGCTCGAAGGCCATGGCCGTTTGGGTCTCCTGGATTCGGTGCACGCTCGATGACGGGACCACCAGGCAGTGCTCGACGTCGGAGGACGCAGCCATCTGACCGCCGTCAGAGCCGGCCAAGCCCAGCGTCAACAGCCCTCGCCTCCTCGCCTCGGCGAACGCGCTGAGCAGGTTGGTGGAGTTGCCGCTGGTGGAGAGACCAAGGGCCATGTCGCCCTCTTGTGCGTAGGCGATGAGCTGGCGGGAGAACACCAACTCGAAGCCGACATCGTTGCCCAGGGCGGTGAGCACAGCATGGTCAGCCACCAGGGACCGGGCCCGAAGGGCGCGACCCCAGGGCGGCGTTCGGAACAGAGCGACGATGCCGGCCGCGTCGGTGGCACTGCCACCGTTGCCGAACACGAACAGCCGGCCGCCGGCGCTGAACCGTTGGGCCATGGCCTGGGCCAGGGTGGTCATGACCGCGTCACGGTCGGCCAGCGTCACGGCCTGCAGGTGGGCGCTGATGGCCCCTTTTGCTGCGGCGGAGGTGGCCAGGTCAGCGAGCAGGCCAGCGGCGTCCTGCTCGCCGCCCTCGATGAAGGGGTAGAGGAAGTCGGTGCCCTCGGTCATACTCGCTCCGCGTCCAATCGGGATAGGGCCACGCCGGCATGGACCAGGATCAGATCGCCCGGCGCAATCGGCTCAACCAGGGTGGTGTCGACCTCCTCGGTCTCCCCTCCGCTGCGGACGAGGGTGAAGGGCCCGTGGAGCTCGACTACTTCTGCCACCCGGCCCTCATCGGCGCAGGTCAGGCAGGTCCCATCGGCGCACGCTTCGTCGGCCATCGGTTGTGCCAGGAGCCCCGGATGTTCGAAGCACACATGGGTCAGCTCCCACAGCACGTGGTAGGCGAGCACGAATGTACCGTTGGCCGCCGCCTCGTCGCCGAGGTCGTCGAACCACAGCAGGTGATCGGCCAGGCCGAATCGGGGGCGCGGGCCGGACCCGAGCCAGATCGTCTCGATGCCCCATGCCGGGGCACGCTGGAGCACAGCGGCAACCTCGGTGGTCATCGCCGTTGCCACCACCAGCAGCACATCGCCCGCTTCGACCAGTGTGCGGAGGACGGTGATGGGGTCTGCGTCGGAGACGGCGACGGCGGGAAGGGCGCGCTTGCCCACGATGACCGGATGCACGAACTCGACGGCGACGTGCTCGGCGTGTTGAGGCCAACGCGGCGACCAGCACCACAAGGTGGCATGGGAGGAGAACCGCCGGGCCAGGGTCATCGAGGCCGACGCCAGGTCTTCGGGCAAGTGGCCCACCAGCCGGCCCGCCGTATCGCTCTGCACGGATTGGTCTGCGTCATCCAATTGCACGGACGCCTCCCTTGCCCTTCAAGGCGATGGTAGCGCCGCTCATTTCGCTATGTTCTCGCCCCCTCAGCTTCAGCTGCACTCTCACTCTTGTCTTCGTCGTGGCGGCAGCCGGCCTGCCCCAGCATTGAATGGGCGAGAGGCGATCGGACATCGACGTGGTACGTCCGGCCTGCCCATTGACCGTGCATACACTGCAGGGTGTCAAAATACCGAGTAGGTCTTCTTGCCGTCGCTGCTGTCGCCGGTGCTTCACTGTTCAGCGCCTGTAGCGCCAGCCTGTCGGCTGGCTCCGGCGACGTGGCCCAGAGCACGGTGGAGTCGCAAGTGGCCCAGCAGCTGGCCAAGAGCACCCAGCAACCGGTGCCCACTGTCAGCTGCCCGGGAAGTCTCAAGGGCGTGATCGGTGCCACACTCAGATGCACGCTGACGCCGAAGGGGGGTACCGCCAAGTTGCCGGTCCTCGTCACCGTGACTTCGGTCCAGAACGGGACCGCCCACTTCTTCGCCCAGGTGGGTCAAGTTCCCGGCGCCGGCGACAAGGTGGCCTTCTGCAGTGACAACGCTCAGCTCGACCAGGCCACGTCGACAGCCCACCAAGCCTCCGATCTCATCCCCATCTTCAAGGCCAACCGGAGCCTCCTCAGCGATTTCCAGTCGAAGGCGCCCTCCGCCATCGTCAACCAGGCCGGGGTTCTGGTCCTGGCGGCCGACCACGCCATCAGCTCGGGCGATGCCAGTGCCTTCAACACCGCCAACGTGGCAGACGCAGGCAAGGCGATCGACGCCTACTGCGGGCAGAACGCCAACGGATCCACAACCACCTCGAGCTAGCCAGTTCGGCGACAGCCGGGTCTCGACCTCGCCCCTAGCCATCACCTCGAGCGGCTGGAGTCCGCCCCGTGCCGAGATGTCGGCGTCTATACGCCGAGAGAAGCGGCGCGCAGTTGGGTGACCAGGTCGGCATCCCCGGTGACGTTCACGCGGGCGGCGCTTTGACGACCTGCTCCGAACAGGATGAGCTCACCGGGATCGCCCTCGACGACCAGTCGCGGTCCGCTCCCGCTGACCTTGGCCGTCCGTCCTGGAGCACTGAGTTCGACCGTGGCGGGAACCTTCTTGGCCATGCCGCGGGCCCCGACTCGGGCCCACAGGGCTTCGGTCAGCTCGGGCGAGAGGGAGCGGGGCTCCCAGCCCTCCTGCGCCCGGCGAATGTCTTCCACGTGAATGAAGTACTCGACGGTGTTCATGGCTCCGTCGAACGGTCGGAGGAGCATCGGCGGACCGCTGCGAACCCGGGCGATCAGGTCGGTGTAGGGCGTGCTCTCTCGGGCCGCAGTCCGTACCCGCTCGGTATAGGGCGCCAGGGCGGGCAGGACGAGCCCAGGGCCGCTGTCCGGCCGTCGCTCGCGCACCACGAGGTGGGCCGCCATATCGGCGGTCGCCCACCCTTCACAGAGCGTGGGCGCCTCGGGTCCGAGCTCGACGAGCAAGTCGCACAGCACGGCTCGTTCTCCCTGGGCCAGGCGGGCATCTGCCATCTGCGCACCCTAGTTCTCAGGAGCCGAACCCGGACCTCGACCGTCACGAACGGCCTCGGCGACCAGCCCGATGACCCACGTGAGCCCCTGGCTCGCCCGTTCGTGGTCGATCTGCCAGTCGACGACCAGGCGTTCGTACGAGGCCACACTCCAGAGCACGTCCAACATCGCCGCCGCCAGGTCTTGGTCCATTTTCGACCACTGCCCGGCCCGTGCCGCGATGGCACCGAGGAGAGCCTCCCGCTGTCGCATGTTGGCGTCGATCAGAGTGGGATCGAGGGGAGGGTGGCGGTCACGCTGATACTGCGAGACGTGCCCGAATATCTGAGCGGCCACGGTGGCGACGTCTTCGACCTGCATGCCGGCCAAGTCGATGCCGGCCTCCTGCTCGTTTCGGTGCATGACCGCATCTCGGAGCCCTCGCTCACTCCCGAAATAGCGGTAGACGGTCCTCTCGTTGACCTGGGCCCGTTCGGCCACGGCCCGGACGGTCAGCTTCTTCCAGTCCCGGACCGAGGTGCGGTGGAGAAGCTCGGATGCGGCAACGAGGATCCGCTCCCTTGTCTCCGCCGCCCGCTCGCGGCGCCGGGTGCCGTCGTAGGGTCGGCCCGGTTGCGCCTGAGGCTCCAGTTCGGGTTTCGTCGAGGTGCTCACGCCATCCATACTGCTACGCGAGCCTCGCCGACCAACCTCCATCGACCGGAATCACCGCACCGGTGACGAACGAGGCGCGATCAGAGGCCAGAAAAGCACCCACCTCGGCCACTTCGTGGGGAAGTCCGGCCCGGTTGAGAGCCGCCTTCGACGCAATATCAGGAATGAAGTCCTCGGCGCCCACGGCCATGA
>DATMMO010000416.1:0-10436 GCA_035569695.1 Acidimicrobiales bacterium
GCATCCACCGCCTGCAATATCCCCAGCCGGTCCATGCCGGCACGGTGGTCATCATTGCCGCCCTGGCCATGATGGCCAACGGTCTCGCCGTGCTCCTCCTGCGAGACGGCTCGAACGACCTGAACATGCGCTCGGCCGTGCTGCATATGGCCGGTGACGCACTCGGATCTGCGGCCGTGCTCCTCTCGGGCATTGTGTTGCTGTTCGACCAAAGCGCCACGTGGCTCGACCCCGTCAGCGCGTTGGTCGTGGCCGCCATCATCGTCTACGAGGCCGCCGGTGTTTTCCGATCGAGCGTGTCCGTCCTCCTCGAATCGACACCGGCCGACGTCGATCTCAACTTACTCACGGCCGCCATGGTTGCCGTGCCCGGTGTGGCCGAGGTCCATGACCTCCACGTCTGGAGCCTGTCGAGCGAGGTCAGGGCCCTGTCAGCCCATCTGGTGCTCACCGGACATCCCACCCTCGAGGAGGCCCAAGTGGTCGGGGAGAAGGCGAAGCGGGCCGTCGCCGGCCCCTTCTCGATTGCCCACAGCACACTGGAGCTCGAGTGTGAACGGTGCGACGACGACCATGAGGATCCCTGTCTCATGGACGCGCCCGAAGCGACCACCACGACCGGAACACTGAGCGGTCACAGCCACTAGCTGAGCGCTCGGTGTCTCATCGATCGGCGTGCCTGACTCCTCGATCGGATCACATCGAGACCTCCTCGAGCCCGGACGCGCAAAGGGCCCCGAGTAACCGGACGGACAAGCCGCCCAAGCTCCTCGGGACCGCGTTGCGGACAAATCCGGGGCGATCGCGCCGGGCCGTGTCGGACGACCCTGCAGCGACCACCGGTCCGACAAGCCCTTGCGGGCTCGCCGATCCGACACCGGACCGCCTACTCGGAAACCCCGGTTCCAACCGTTGCCGGCTGGTCGTCTGTTTTCCGTCTAGCGATACCTTGCGCCTCTCATCGGTGCAGGTCAATGGGCTGACGCGAAAATCCCGACCTTGTCCCCAGAACTTTTTGAGACATCCCCAAGACGGCTCGAGATATCCACCATTCATCCCCAGAATGTCACCCGCTCCGCTCCTTCGCACGTGTCGAAGGAGGGTCGCCGTGCCGTCATCCGGACCGGCTAGTCCGGATATCTGGATCGGTGTCTGGATCGGTTTCCAGCCCCACTGCCTCGTGGGCGGCTACTCGGATTCACCCGAGCGGCCGACGCCGCACAAACGTCGCCATCGGGCCGGGATCGACCCGGCCACGAAGCAGCCGCCGTCGACCAACGCGGCCAGGACAGGCCGGGTCGCCTCATGGCGCAGGGCGACCCGGGACGGGCTGCGAGCTGCATCGAGCCAGGTCTTCAGGGCGGGAAGCCCGATGGTCCGGTAGACCCCTGGATGAGTCATGCCGTTGAACATCAGTCGGATGAGTCTGGGAATCTCGTAGCGGATCAGCGCGCGGTCGATGAAGGACGCCTCCGACCACAGCTCCGGCAACACCGCTCGAGCGAAGGCCAGGTGTCGGGCCTCTTCCATACGGTGGTAATGATTCACGTCCCGGACGAAGGGGTCGGTTTCGGGATGGTCAGCGATCTTCTTCTGGAAGAGGTCGGGGATCTCCTCGCCGGCCAGCACCAGGACGCAGAAGACAGCCGGCCGGTTGAGCACCACTCGCAGCACGCGCCGGAAGAACCACTGGCCGAGGCGGGTCTGCAGCGGGTCTATGGCTTTGGGTTGCAGCTGATCCACCAGGCGGATGAACAAGCGGGAGTGCCGGGTTTCCTCGCCCATCTCATGGAGCATGTAGACGATCCGGGGATCGGTCAGGTCCGAGCTGCAGGCCATCTGGGCGGCGAACCCGGACATGAGGAAGGTCTCGAAGCGGACGCCGGAGATCGCCACGGAGGCAAGCTCCTCGCGGGACAGCGTGGTCCGCTGTGAGTCAGTGAGGTGGAGGTCCAGATCGGCCACCGTGAGCATCTCGCTCGGGATGACCTGGCCCTGGCCCACTCCACCCTGCACGTCCGTGTCGGGCTCGATCACTCGTCGGAGCGATGCCGTGTTGAGCCGATCGATCTTCTTGTCGGCGGTTCGTGGTTCCTTGGCCGTACTGGTGCGGGGTTGTTCGACGGTAACGGTCATGGTGACCTCCTTGCGTCGGCGACAGCGGCGATCGGTAATACCTTCGCCGTGTCGGTCGGTTGTTCAGGCTCAATGTCGGTTGGTTGCTCGGACCCTGCGTCGGTGGGAGCAGGGAGCCACGTCCCCGCGCTACCCAAGACGCTCAGATCGGGAAGGCCGTCGCATACCAGGCTGGTGAGGTACTCGGTCAGCCGGGCCCGGGGCATCGTCCTGCGCTCCAGCCACCAGTCGCCCGAGGCATGAACCATGCCCACGATGCCGAAAGCCCAGACCTCGGCCGGCCCCGAATCGAGACCGGCAGCCCGCAATGCCTCGCCCAGGACCACGGCCACCTGCCGGCTGGTTTGCCAGATGTAGTCGTTGATCGACACCCCCGCCTCGGACACGCCTCGCTGAACCAGGAATCGGTAGACGTCGGGATCGGACTCAATGAACACGAGGTAGGTATCGATGGTCGACTCCACCAGGTCTCGCGGTGTGGCGTTGGCATGCAGGGCAGCTTCCAGACCGGCGCTGACCTCACTGAAGGCGAACTCGGCGATGGCCTTCACCAGCCCGGCCCGGTCGGAGAAGTGCCGGTAAAGAATGGGCTTGGTCACTCCCGCCTGGGCCGCCATCTGGTCCATCGAGGCCCCGGGCCCCTCCCGCTGGATCACGGTGATGGCCGATTCGATCAGGTGGGCCCGCTGGGTGGAGCGGCGACTCAGGCGATCGGTTTCCAGATCGGTGTTGGTGCCCCCGCTGGAGGTTCGGCTGTTGGCCCGTCGCGATCGAGGCATGTTACCCATGGTAACGTTACCGAGGGTAACAAGTCAACCCCGGCCGGCCCGCTCCGGCGCGTACTCCCTGCTCAACCCCATAGTTCCGCCGTGAATCCCTACTCCCCTACTGGCTTCAGACGCCCGACCCGTTGCAGCTCACCGGCTTGATGCTGACGGTCACCGACGGGGCCGAGGGCTGGTTGGCGATCACCAGATGGGTGGCATTGCGCTCGGAGATGATGGTGCCCCCGGTGACTCGGGCGCAGTAACCCTTCGGGTAGTGCACGGCCACGGGAACGAAGATCACGGTCGGAGCAGTCGCATGGGCCTTTGGGACGTAGAACAGGTGGAATTCTGCATGTTTGGGGTCGAACGAGAACGAGACCGGCGTACCCGACACGGCTTGGGGGTAGGCGCGGGACAGGGATGCCGCGGTGGGCGCCAGCGCTCCCGTCGCCGTCACCAAGGCCTCGTCCGAGCTCCCCGTGGGGTCGTTGTAGTACTTCCAGGCCCAGTAGGTCCAGCCCAGCTGGAGCTGGTCGGCGTTGGCCGTGAGCAGCTCGATCAGATCGTTGTCGTTCGTCGCGCCGAACTCGCTGATGAACCAGGCTGGTCCTGCCGGCTGTTTGGCGTCGGCCATGTCGGGGCGCTCCTCACTCCTGCGCTGCATGGTCTTGAGCTCCTCGGCGGCGCAAGCGGCGACATTGGTGGGGTCACCGGTGACCCCGCTCCGCAGCCCGCAGTAGACGTGGAAGTTGTAGACCAATCCCTTGAGGTCCATGGGCCCGACATCGCTGTGTTTTCCTCGGCTCGAGAAGATGTCGGGCTCGAAGAACACGAGGTGGTGAGGATCTGCGGCCTTGATGGTCCGGATCAGGCCCTGCGACGGATCATCGGGTGGACAGGAGAGGACCGACCCATCGTGGAAGCTGAGGCCGGGATGGGCCTTGCCGGTATAGAAGCACTCCAAGTGGCCGGCCACATAGGGCGACCCGGCCGGCGCCGACGTCTTCGTCAGGTCTCGGGTGAAGGGCTCGTTGATCGGGTCATAGCCGGCGATCCATTGATTGCCGGAGAAATAGCGGGCCACCACCTGCCACACGTGGTCGTACTCGCCCTGAAGGTCACCGACAACGTCGTTGGACCAGAAGTGCTCGACGGCGGTTCGGAGCGCCGGGTCGTTGTAGGTGTTCGACCACCGACCGGGGAGCGTGCCGATGGGATACGCATCGGAGCACACAGCCCACGGAGGTGCGCCCTCACCTCCGAACTCGGAGCTGTAGACGTCTTCGTGCATGTCGAGCAGCGTATAGATGTGGTACTTGCCCAACAGGTCGACGGTCTCTTTCACTTTGGCCAAGTAGGCGTCAGCGACGGTGGTGTTGAACTGGTGAGGATTGCCGGGCGTACCCGCCGTGCAGATAGCTGGATTGTTGGGGCCGACGGTTCCCGGCTCCAGCCCGGCCCAGATCACCCCCAGTCGGACGACGTTGAAGCCGAGCTTGGCCATCCGCTTGGCGTCGGCCGCGGTGAAGTTCCAGGGCTTGCCGGGATCGACGTAGAGCTCATAGGGCGCCCGTTTGTAGACCGCGTTCACCCCACGTAGAAAGACGACCCGTCCCTCGCTATCGGTGAGAAAAGGGCCGGAGTCCGCCGACAATTGGCCGTGGGCGTAGGAGTCGGCGGCGGGGAACTCCGGCCCGGATCCCGAGGTGGCCACCAGACCACCGATCACGCCGCCCGCCGCCACCACTACGACGATGGCGATGATCACGAGACGTCGACCGGTAATTCGCACCGGGCAAGGCTAGCCAGCAGTTCCCCCGAAATCGGGGCACCCACCGGGCCGAAATCGGCGCATCCCAACGGGCCCGTCGATCCACCCGTCGTGGTCGCCCGGCCCGCTGGCTACGTCAGGGCGAACGGCCAGGCGGCACTGAACGGGCGCAGCGACGGCCCACGGCCACGGCGATGAAGGGCGGCCCCAGCGGTTACAGTCTTGGCCCGAGGGTTGCGGGCCGAGACCCGAACCGAGGTCCAGTCGGCTACCACTCGTCGCGGGGGCGGCAGCACCCAGGAGGGAAACGCAACCCATGACGTCCGATCGGCCAGGGACGACCGACCGAACCAGCAGGCGCCCGACTCTGTACGCCGTGGGCGCACTCGTTGTCGTCGGACTGGTCGTGGCCGCAGTCCTCACCGTGTTCGCCAACGACCCCGTCGGGCGGGCCGGCCCCGTACCCGCCGCACATCACTCGGTCGGCGCCGATTCCACCACCACGACGGCGCCTGCGCCCACCACCACGACGACCGCCCCCGCGCCCTTCGACCCGGCCCCTCCGACCACCACCAACCCGTCGGCCCCCGCTCTCTTTCTCCCCCAGGGACTGAACCAGGGTGACCTCCCTCAGGGCCAGGACCAAGGTGACCCGTTCCTCCTCGACGTGGGCAACCGGTACTACCTCTACACCAGCCAGCCCTCGTTCTCCGGGGCCAACGTCCCGGTGGTGTCGGGTACGACCATGGGCAACTGGGGGCCGGTGACCGACGCCCTCCCCAATCTCCCGGCCTGGGCGCAATCTGGATTTACCTGGGCCCCCGACGTCCATCGCTTCGGCTCGTCCTACGTCTTGTACTTCACCGCCGGAGTCAATGGGTCGAACCCCACCATGCAGTGCATCGGGGACGCAGTGGGTCCATCACCAACCGGGCCATTCGTGGCCCAGTCCAATCAGTTCATCTGCCAGACCGCCAGCGGTGGTTCCATCGATCCCCGGGTGTTCACCGATGCCGACGGCTCGAACTGGATGGTGTGGAAGTCAGACGAGAACATCGGCGGAAGCGCCACGCCCACCAATGTCTGGACCTCTCGACTCAGCTCCGACGGGCTCACGCTGGTCGGATCGCCGACCCGGATCTTCGCTCCCGACCAGGCCTGGCAGGGCACGATCATCGAAGCTCCCGACCTGGTGCTGGTGGCCGGGAAGTACTGGCTCTTCTACTCGGCCAATTGGTTCGACCAGCCCGTCTACGGGATCGGCGTGGCCAGCTGTGCCGGGCCCCAGGGTCCCTGCCAGGACCTCAGCACCCAGCCCCTGGTGTCCACCAACCTCCAAGGAGAGGGCCCGGGCGAGGAATCGGTGTTCGTCGGCCGGAACGGCTTCTGGATGCTGTACAACCCGTGGCGAAGCTATGCCCCGACCGGGATCACCCCGCCTCGGCCCGTGGCCATGGCCCGCATCGGCTTCGGCCCATTCGGTCCCTATCTGGGCGACATGACCGGCGTCGCCGCTGCCGGTCTCGGGCTGTGAGGGGCGGCAACGGTGCCATGACCGACGCCCCCGCCGTCGGGCTCAGCCTTTGAGGCGCTGCAGTTCGGCGACCACCGCTTTCCCGTTGGCCTGCCCCTTGGTCGCCTTCATCACCTGTCCGATGAAGAATTGCGCCAGCTTGTCCTCACCCTCCCGGTAGCGACCCCACTCGTCGGGATGAGCGGCCACCACGTCGCCGACGGTGCTGGCCAACGAGTCCTCGGACATGGCCTCGAATCCCAGGCGGGCGGCGATCGCGGCCGGGTCCCCTCCCCCGGCTTCGAGCAGCTCGCCCAAGACGGCCTTGGCCTGGGTGGCGCTGAGGGACCCCGCCGCCTCCAGGCTCAACAAGGCCACATAGGCACCCCGGTCGAGCCGCCGCGCCGCATCGGCGTGGGTCGCCGCCTCGTTGGCCGTGCGGGCCAGGGCCAGCGGTGCTCCCACGCCCGCGGCCACCGCCGTGGTCACCAGCTCGTCGAGGCCCAGGTCGACCACCGTCACGATCTGGTCACGATGGGCGTCGCTCGGTCCCCGCTCGCCGTCGGACACAAGGCCGGCCAGACCCTCTCGCCGATCGGCCGGCATCGGGCCCAGCTCAGCCGCCACCGCAGCCTGCCAGGACTGGTCGGGAACCAGCGGCACCAGGTCCGGCTCCAGGAAGTACCGGTAGTCGTAAGCCTCCTCCTTGGAGCGGAGAGCGGTGGTCCGGCCTGCGTCCTCGTCCCAGTGGCGAGTCTGCTGGACGACCGGCTCGCCCGATTCGATGAGGGCGATCTGGCGCTCGGCCTCGTACTCGATGGCCCGCCCCACCGACCGGATGGAGTTCAGGTTCTTGATCTCGCATCGGGTCCCGAACGGGTCGGCCGCCGACCGGCGCACCGACACGTTGGCGTCGACCCGCATCGACCCCTCTTCCATCTTCCCGTCGGAAGCTCCCGATGCCACCAGGATGGACCGGAGCTCGGCCGCATAGGCGCGGGCCTGTTCGGCGGTGCGGATGTCGGGGCGGCTGACGATCTCGACCAGAGGCACTCCCGAGCGGTTGTAGTCGACCAGCGAATAGTCGGCACCGTGGATCCGACCCGAGGCCCCGGCGTGGGTGGTCTTCCCGGTGTCCTCTTCCATGTGGGCCCGCTCGATGCCCACCCGGAAGCCGTCGGGTAGCTGCAGCCACCCGTCGGCGTTGATGGGCTCGTCGTACTGGCTGATCTGATAGTCCTTGGCCTGGTCGGGATAGAAGTAATTCTTCCGGTGGAAGGTCGACGGCCGGATCTCGCAGTGCAACGCCGTGCCGATGGCCATGGCCAGCTCGACGGCGCGCTGGTTGAGCACGGGGAGCGAGCCCGGCAGCCCGGTGCAGACCGGGCACACGTTGGTGTTGGGCTCGTCGCCAAAGGCGTTCCTGCACCCACAGAACAGCTTGGTGGCCGTCTTCAGCTCGGTGTGGACCTCGAGGCCGATCACCATCTCCCACTCGGTGTCGGCGCTCACGAGTCCCTCCCTCCGGCGCGGGCGGCGGCGTCGACGCTGTCGGTGCTCACCCCGACCATCGGGCCCGGCGCCCCGGCCTCGAGCACCGCGGCCCCACGCAGCAGGGTGCCCTCTTGGAGCGCGGGGGCCAGCAGCTGGACACCGATGGGCAGCCCGTCCGCCCCCGATCCGAAGGGAACGCTGACGGCGGGATGGCCGGCCAGGTTGGACGGGATGGTGCACACGTCGGAGAGGTACATCAGCAACGGGTCGTCCACCTTGGACCCCAGCTCGAAGGCGGTGGTGGGGGTGGTCGGTCCGAGCAGGAGGTCGCAGCGCTGGTAGGCCCGGGCAAAGCCCTCGATGATCAGGGTCCGTACCCGCAGGGCCTGCCCGTAGTAGGCGTCGAAGTAGCCGGCCGACAGCGCGTAGGTCCCGAGCATGATCCGCCGCTTGACCTCGGCGCCGAACCCGGCCGACCGGGTGGCGGTGTTCATGGCCACCGTGTCCTCGGCGTCCACCCGCAGCCCGAAGCGCACCCCGTCATAGCGGGCCAGGTTGGAGGAAGCCTCGGCCGGGGCGATGAGGTAGTACGCCGACAGTCCCAGCCTGACCTCGGGCACCGATACCTCTTCCACCCGGGCGCCGGCTGCGGCGAAGGTGTCGGCCGCCTGGCGGACACGGGCGGCCACGTCAGGGTCGGCGCCGTCGAGCAGCTCGGTCAGCACGCCGACGGTGAGGCCGTCGACCCCGTCGTCGAGCACCGAGAGGGTGAGGGGCGTCGGTCGGTTGAGCGAGGTGGAGTCGCACGGATCGTGGCCACCGATGACGTCGAGGGTCAACGCTGCGTCGGCCACCGAGGTGGCGAACGGACCGATCTGATCGAGCGAGCTGGCGAAGGCGATCAGCCCGTAGCGGGAGACGGTGCCGTAGGTGGGCTTGAGGCCGACCACGCCGCACAGGGCCGCCGGTTGCCGGATCGAACCCCCGGTGTCCGAGCCCAGGGCCAGGGGGGCGAACCCGGCGGCCACCGCCGCCGCGGATCCCCCCGACGACCCGCCCGGCACCCGGGTGGTGTCGTGGGGGTTATGGGTCGGACCGAAGGCCGAGCTCTCGGTGGACGAGCCCATGGCGAACTCGTCCATGTTGGTCTTGCCCACCACCACCGCACCGGCGGCGCGCAGCCGGTCGACAACGGTGGCGTCGTAGGGCGGGCGCCAGCCGTCCAGGATGCGAGACGAGCACGTGGTAGGGATTCCCCGGGTGCACAGGTTGTCCTTCAGGGCGATGGGCACGCCGGCCAGGGGACCCGGGTCGCGGCCCGCGGCCACCAGCTCATCGATGGCGGCGGCCTGTCGGCGGGCCTCGTCCGCCAGGACCAGGTTGAAGGCATGCACCTCCGACTCCCGGTCGTCCACCACGGCCAGATACTGCTCGAGGACATCGTGGGCCCGGCGAGCCCCGGACCGGACCGACCGGGCCAGATCGGCAGCCGGTGACGGCGCTGACGGTGCGGTCATGGTGCATCTCCGAGAATGCGAGGGACCCGGAATCGGTGGTCCTCGACCGACGGGGCCTGAGCCAGGAGCTCGTCCCGATCGAGGGACGGCCGGACCTCGTCGGACCGGAACACGTTGGAGACGGGCAAGGGGTGGGCCGTGGGCTCCACGCCGGCCAGATCCAAGGAGGCCACGTCAGCGGCGTGGTCGAGCACGCTGGCCAGCTGGCCGGTGAAGAGATCGAGCTCCTCGTCGCTCAGGTGCAGCCGGGCCAGACCGGCGACGTGGGCGACGTCTTCGCGGGTGAGTCGGTGGTCGGCGCTCATCAGTGGTCGGCGCCCATCAAGCGTCGTCGCCGCGCAGCGCCTTGGCCGCGAAGGCAACCACCCGCTCCTCGATCACCGGGGCATCCCAGTCCAGCGTGGCCACGTGGAAGCTCCGCTCCAGGAAGACCCGCTCGAAGGGGCCCTTCACCGAGGCCTCGAGCAGGTCGCCGGACTCCGGCGCCACCACGTGGTCCTCCCGGCTGCTCATCAACAATACCGGGCAGGTGATCTCGTCCAGATGGTGGGAGAGCTCCTCGACCCCCTCGAACAGCGACAGCGCCGCCCGCAGGGGCGAGCCCTCGTAGGCCGCTTCTTTGGCCCCCTCCTTGGCGATGTCCGAGCCGATCCCGGGGGCGATCTCGGTTCCCTCGTCGAGCATCGAGCGGATCACGGCCTGGAAGTCCTCGGCCGGCGGGTCGACCAGCGGGTTGACGAGGGCCAGCCCGGCAATCTCGGGATGTCGGGTGGCCAGCCAGCAGCTCAGGCTCCCTCCCATCGAGAGGCCCGAGACGACCACGCGGTCGCAGCGAGCGGCCAGAGCCAGATAGGCCTCCTCGGCTGCTCCCGACCAGTCCGCCCATCGGGTCGGGACCATGTCGTCGACGGACGTGCCGTGACCGGGGAGCAGGGGCAGATCGACGGTGAAGCCGGCCGACGCCAAGGCCTCGGCCAAGGGGCGCATCGACTGGGGGTTGCCGGTGAACCCATGGAGGACGAGGACGCCGTAGGAATCGCCGTCGGATGCCCACGCCTCGGCGCCAGGAATGATCGGAGCGGTCACGACTCGGCATGCTACCAATGATGGTTTCCAGCACCTCCATAGGGTCCACCTCCTGAGAGCCGGTCCCCCCTAGCTTCGGAGATACCGGGATCGTCGGTCTGACTCGATGTGAGCACCCATAGGTGTCGTTCTGCTCGTCGACTGTGCGGCCC
>DATMMO010000417.1:0-9984 GCA_035569695.1 Acidimicrobiales bacterium
GCCCAGAGCGTCAGATCCCTCGACATCCTCGTCAACAACGCCGGGGTGGCTCTGTACGAGGACTTGACCGATCGCGCCGCCCTCGAAGAGCACCTGGCCGTCAACCTCTTCGGCCCCTACGACGTGACCCAAGCGTTCCTCCCGCTGATCAGGAAGGCCCAGGGGACCATCGTCAACAACGTGTCGATGATGGCATTCGCCCCGTTGCCCCTCACCCCGGCGTACGCCATATCGAAGGCGGCCGCGTTCAACATGACGCAATCGCTGCGTGCCCTGGTAGCCGGACAGGGCGTGAGGGTCCATGCCGTGTTGACCGGTCCGACCGACACCGACATGACCCGAGGCTTCGAGATCCCAAAGGCCTCTCCCGAATCGGTCGCTCGAGCCATCTTCGACGGGGTGGAGAACGGGGACGAGGACATCTTCCCCGATGCCCTCTCGGCGACGCTGGCCGAGAGCTGGCGGGGAGGTCCGGCCAAGGCACTGGAGCGCCAGTACGCAGCGCTCGTTGACGCAACGCCCATCGCATCGTGAGCAGGGCCGCCGTCGGGAACACCGGCGTCGGCCACGTGACACATGACCCTCAACCTGAAAGTGAGCGCTTCATGAGCAGCCAGAACTTCACTACGACATTCGTCGTGGAGCAAACCCCCGAAGAGGCCTTTGCGGCCATCAGCGATGTCCGTGGATGGTGGTCGGGTGAGATAGAAGGACGCACCGATGTGCTCGGCGCCGAGTTCACGTACCGATATCAGGACATCCACTATTCCAAGCAAAAGATCACCGAGCTCATCCCCGGACATCGGGTCGTCTGGCGGGTCGTCGACGCCTACGTCGAATTCGCTGAAGACCCAGATGAATGGGTCGGCACCGAGATCACCTTCGCCGTCGCCCGAACGGGGAATCAGACGGAGGTTCATTTCGCCCATCTCGGGCTGGTCCCCGAATTCGAATGCTTCGACAAGTGTTCGAGCGCATGGCGTTTCTACATCAACGACAGGCTTCGCAACCTGATCACCGCAGGCCGGGGAGCGCCCAACGCCAGGGAGGATCGAGCGGTCGCTGAAGAGACCCGGTGACCCCAAGGGCGGCCCGGCCGGCGGCCATGGCCATGGCGCTGCCCTCGCAGGGGCCGGAACGGCCAGTCCCGTCCTCCTCCCCCAATGCTCTGTTCCTATGATGATCTGTATAGAATATAGTTGTACACGCACGGACCGGCATAAGGCAATCGGCGGCGGAATACTAGGAAGCGAGGATGCAGAGATGACCACTCAAGACATTGAGTTCGGGTTGGACTCGTTCGTTCCCCTCAGCCTGGACGAGTCAGGCCAAGAACTGAGCGGCGATGTCGTCATTCGGAACACCGTCGAGGAGGCGGTTCTGGCCGACGACGTCGGGATCGACTCGTTCAACATTGCCGAGCACTACCGCTCTGACATGATGGATTCTGCCGGGCACGTGATCCTGGCTGCGATTGCCGGCCGAACCGACCGCATCCGGTTGGGTACGGCGGTGACCGTGCTGAGTACCCAGGACCCGGTTCGGGTCTACACCGAATTTGCCACCCTTGACGCCGTATCCAACGGCCGGGCCCAACTCATCGTCGGCCGCGGGTCGCTGACGGAGTCCTTTCCATTGTTCGGGTACGACCTCGCCGACTACGAGGACATTTTCGAGGAGAAGCTCGAGCTGCTCACGCGCTTGCTGCGGAGCCAACCTGTCACCTGGTCGGGCAAGTTCCGGTCGCCGCTCACCAATCAGTCGCTCAGCCCTCCGCTCCCAGAGGGACATCTGCCCACGTGGGTGGGCGTCGGAGGCAGTCCGCAGTCGGTGATCCGTGCCGCCCGCTACGGGCTACCCCTGATGCTGGCCGTCATCGGCGGGCCGCCGGCCCGATTCGCACCGCTGGTTGATCTTTACAAACGAGCCCTCGACCAGTACGGGTATTCGCCGCGGCCCATCGGCATGCATTCGCACGGCTTCGTGGCCCGGACCGACCAGGAAGCCGTGGACACCCAGTGGCCCCATTGGGCTCATGTCTACGAGGGTGCAGCGGCCGAGCGAGGATGGGCGCGCCCCACCATGGATCGATTCCAAGCGGAGATAGAGGAGGGATCGCTGTACCTCGGGTCGCCGGAGACGGTTGCGACCAAGATTGCATGGGTCATCCGCCTGCTCGGCCTCAGTCGATTCGACCTGGCTTATGCCACGGGGCGCGTACCCCACGAACAGAAGATGGAGACGATCGAACTGTACGGGCGCGAGGTGATCCCCCGAGTGAGGGAACTACTGGCCGAGCCTCCACCTGACCCCACCTCCGTCATGGCCCACGCTGGGGCTGGGACCTAAGGATCGTCCGGTGTCCAGCCCTGCGCCCGTCGACATGCGCCTGGGCATCGTCGGAGCCGGGAAGATTGGCACGGCGGTCGCCCGCGCCGCAGTTGCCGGTGGATACGACGTTGCCATCTCGGGATCAGGAGCGGCGGAGCGCATCGAGCTCATCGTTGACGTACTCGCCCCTGGCGCTCACGCCGTCACCACCGGCGATGTCGTCGGTGACGCCGACCTGATTGTCTTGGCCGTGCCCATGCACCGCTTTCGCGGGCTTCAACCCGATCTCTTTGCCGACAAGATCCTCGTCGACGCCATGAACTATTGGGAGGAGATAGATGGCGCCGACGAAGAGCTGGCGGCCGCGCCCATGGGCACGAGCGTCGTCGTGCAACAGCAGTTCCCGTCGGCGCGGGTGGTCAAGAGCCTCAACCACCTGGGGTACTTCAAGTTCGACCAAGCACGGCGACCGCCGGGGGCGCCGGATCGTCTGGCCCTGGCCGCAGCAGGCAATGACCCCGACGCAGTCGCCGCGGTGATGCAGCTCATCGATCGGCTCGGATTCGACGCGGTTGACGCCGGACCACTCCAGGCCGGCGTCGCCCTGCAACCAGGTGGACCGGTGTTCGGCATCGGTCACCGTGCCGACGATCTGAGGAGCATTCTCGTTCCCGAGGCGGCGCCCGGGTGACAGGCCCCGGGTTGGTTAGGATGCCGACTCACCCGATGCATGCATATCGACCGGCTCGGGCTCGACCAACGGAAGCAGGACCTCGAACCAGGTATTGCCCGGCGTGGACTCGAGCTTCAGGTCGCCGTGGTGCTTGTTGACGACAATGCGCCATGAAATATCGAGGCCGAGACCGGTTCCCTCGCCGAACGGCTTGGTGGTGAAGAAGGGCTCGAAGATTCGGGAACGTATCTCTTCGGGTACCCCGGGCCCGGTGTCCCCGATCCGCACAGCCAGATAGTCCTCGCGGCGCGACGTCCGGATGGTCAGCTTCCCCGTTCCACCCATGGCTCCGATGGCGTTGTCGATCAGATTGGTCCACACCTGATTGAGCTCGGCGGCGTAGGCAGGAATGGGAGGGAGGGAGCGGTCGTATTCCCGGGTCACCTCGATGCCGTCTCCGAGTTTGGGCGCCAGCATGGTCAGCGTGCTGTCGAGCAGCTCATGCACATCGACGATCTGGTAGGGGGCACGGTCCATTTGTGAGTACTGCTTGGACGCAGCAATCAGTGTCGATACCCGCGTCGTCGAATCCTCGATCTCGTTCATCAGGATCTCGGCCTCGACCGCACGGGCGAGCCAACGAAGAGCACCCTCGAGCTTGGCCTCGTCGACGTCCTGGGCCACTCGTTCCAGGTACGTCTCGGCCAGGCCGGCCTGAACGAACACCGGGGCCAGGTCCCACCCATCGGTGATCTGATGGTCCCCGAGCCATTGGCCCAGGCGGTCCTCGAGATCCGACGTCTCCATGGGGCTCAACTGTGGTGCCGTGTGCACGCCCTCGATGGCCTCCTCCTCCAGTCGAACCAGCGAGGCCAGGGTCCTCGGATCGATTCCGGATGCGATGGTGGCCAATGTGCGGCGCATGTCGGTCAGCCGGTCCCGGAGCGACGAGGTGGCCCGCACGGCCGCCGCCGCCGGATTGTTCAACTCATGGGTGAGGCCGGCCGAGAGGGAGCCCAGCGCAAGGAGGTGCTCTCGTTGTTGCAGGACCTGCTGCGTGCTCTGTGTGCCGAAGAAGAGCCCCTCTAGGAGGTGGAGCGCCATCGGGAACCAGTCCCGCATCAGTTGCGCGAACTGTTCGGCGCTCAGAACGAAGAACCTCGACGTGACGTTGGCGCGCAATGAGTTGTTGTACAGCTGCCGGATCCGGTCACCGAGGTACGCCTGAAACGCGCCGGCGTACACGCCACGGGAATCCGTACGGTTGATCTCGACATCGTCGGTGCCGACTCGGCGGAACAAGGTGACCGAGCCGTCCAAGAGGACGTAGAACGATGTGGCCGGTTCCCCTTCCCGAAGGACCCAGCCGGGCTCGATCACCACGATGTGCCCTTCTTGACACAGCCGACCCAGCTGTTCCTCATTCAGTTTCTCGAACAAGAAGAGAGTCCGAATTTCGTCGACATCACAGGTGAGGTCGTCAGTCATCGCATCACCCCATTTCGAGATACCGGTGCACGAGCATCACCGCCATGGCCCCCTCCCCCACCGCCGAAGCGACCCGCTTGGCCGATTGGGCCCGAGCATCGCCGGCCACGAACACACCGGGAATGCTGCTCTCGAGGTGATACGGTGCCCGCTCCTCAATCCAGCCAGCCGGTCGGTCTCCTATCAGCGGCAGGTCGGGACCGGTCATCACGAAACCCCGCTCGTCTCGCACTACGACCCCGTCGAGCCACTCGGTGCGAGGGAGCGCACCGATGAACACGAACAAGAGCTCGGCGTCGACCACCTCGGTGCCACCGGATGTGTTGTCGCGCAGTGTGAGCGTCTCCAGATGCTCGTTCCCACTCCCGGCAATCACTTCGGTACAGGTGCGGACCTCAATGTTCGAAATGGTCTCTATCTGCTGCACCAGATAGTGGGACATCGACGCGGCCAAGGACGTGCCCCGTACGAGCACGGTCACCGACTCGGCGTGGCGGGCGAAATAGACCGCCGCCTGGCCCGCGGAATTGGCGCCGCCGACGATGAAGACGTGCTGCCCGGCAGCATTGGAGGCCTCACTCATCGTCGATCCGTAGTACACACCCCGCCCGGTGAAGTCGGCCAGACCGGGGGCTGTCAGTTGCCGGTACGACACGCCCGAGGCGAGGATGATGGCGTGAGCATCGATGGTGGAACCGTCGGCGAAGCGAACGGTGCGCGCCGATCCGTTGACCTCTATCGCCACCACCTCCCGGGCCGTGACGATCTCTGCGCCGAACTTGGCCGCCTGACGGCGGGCCCGTTCGGTCAGTTGTGCGCCCGATACGCCATCGGGAAAGCCGAGATAGTTCTCAATCCGTGAACTCTGGCCCGCCTGGCCACCGGTCGCCGTTCTCTCGATCAGTATGGTGCGCAATCCCTCTGACGCTCCATAGAGCGCGGCACCGAGACCGGCGGGACCGCCGCCGATGACGACGAGGTCGTAAAAAAGCTCGGACGGCGTCGTCTCGAGCCCGACGCGCGCCGCCAGTTGCTCGTCGGTGGGCTCGACGAGCACATCGCCGTTGGCGGTAATGATGACGGGCAGACGCAGTCCGTCGACCCCGGCGGCGGCGAGAAGCCGCTCTCCCTCGGGATCGTCAGACTGATACCAGCGGTAGGGAACCTGATTGCGGCCCAGGAACTCGCGCACATCCGACGATCGAGCCGACCACCGGTGACCCACGACCTTGGTGTCCGGTATGGGTCGATGGTCGATCGCCTGCCACGCACCGAGGAGATCGTCGAGCACCGGGTAGAGGTTTTCCTCTGGTGGATCCCAGGGTTTGAGCAGGTAATGATCCAGATCGACCACGTTGATGGCGTCGATGGCGGCACCAGTGTCGGCATACGCCGTCAGCAGCACTCGCCGAGCGGTCGGAAAGATGTCCATGGCCTGCTCCAGGAACTCGATGCCGTTCATTTGGGGCATCCGGTAGTCCGCCAGCAACAGCGCCACCACGTCGCCGCGCAGCTTCAGCTCCTTGAGCGCCTCCAAGCCCTGGTCGCCCGACTCGGCCCGAACGATCCGGTAATCCTTTCCATAGGCGCGGCGCAGGTCGCGGGCGATGGCACGCGAGACATCGGGGTCGTCATCGACAGTCAGGATCGCCGTGCGGGTCTCGGCCATCAGGACCATACCGAGGGGGCACGAGCCACATCCACGGGTCAAAGACTACGGGACCGGCCCAGGCCATGTCGGCTCAGTTCGCCGGGCTGTTTTGATAGGCGGCGACGTGCCACCGCTCGTCCTGTTTGGTGAGGACCCACGTCGCCCGAACCCAGCGTTCGGCCGGCAGTTCGGTCTGGCCGGCCATGAGGATGCCGCCTTCGGTGATGACCACGGCCGTGTCCGACCCGAGGAACCGGACGCTCTGTGGCTCGTCGAGAACGCGTGATCCCTTGAGGGGACCGGCGAACCCGGCGGCCATCGTGGTGCGGATGTCCTCCTTGTTCTTCTTGTGAATGCCGGGTTGCACCACCGTGGCATCGTCGGTGTAGAGCTGGGCGAATGCATCGGCGTCGCCGGCGGCCCAGGCGCCGTAGACAGATTTGATGACGCTCAATACGCTGTCGGTTGGAGTGTCGTTCGTCATGGTGTTTGCCTTTCATCTCTTGCCGGGCTGACATGAGTACCTACCGGGCCGATCATCGAAATTCATCGTTCGGCCGATGATTTCTGCCCGGCGGCCCGGTAGGTATCGGTATGGGTGGAGGAGGACCAACGGTGACGGCGGTCAAAGACGACTTCGAACGCCAGGCCGACCCGTTCCGGCGCGAGCTGCTCGCCCACTGCTACCGGATGCTCGGATCGGTCCACGAGGCCGAGGATCTGGTGCAAGAGACCATGCTCCGCGCCTGGCGCTCCTACCATCGCTTCGACGACCAGCGAGCGTCACTGCGCACCTGGTTGTACCGGATCGCCACCAACGCGTGCCTGACAGCACTGACGTCGGCGAGCCGGCGGGTTCTGCCCTCGGGGCTTGGCGCTCCGGCCGACGACCCCGAGCAGCCCCTGGTCCCAGCGTTCGATGTCCCCTGGCTCCAGCCGATACCCGACACCCTGCTCGGCGCGGCCCTCGACGACCCGGTGGCCACGCTGGCCGTTCGTGGGAGTGTCCGGTTGGCCTTCATCGCGGCCATCCAGTACCTGCCCGCTCGCCAACGCGCCATCCTCATCCTGCGTGACGTGCTCGCATTCTCCGCCGTCGAAGTCGCCGACATCCTGGCCACCACCCCTGCCGCGGTGAACAGCGGCCTGCAGCGAGCCAGAGCACGACTCGAGGGCGTCTCGGTGGGCGAGGACCGGATCGAGGAACCGTCCGACCCGACCAGCCGATCCCTCATCGACCAATACGTCGCCGCGTTTGAGAGCGCCGATGTCCCTGCGCTCACCCGGCTTCTGACCGATCAGGTGGTACTGGAGATGCCCCCGGTCCCGCTTTGGTTCATCGGCCGGGGGCAGTACCGCGAATTCATCGCCCGGGTCTTCCGGCTACGGGGCCGGGACTGGCGCATGGTCCCCACCGCCGCCAATGGCCAACCCGCCGTCGGTGCATACTGCCTCGGTGAACAGGGCGCCTTCGAGGCCCACACCCTGCAAGTGTTCAGCCTCAGCCCATCCGGGATCAGCCGGAACGTCGTCTTCCAGGATCCGCATCTCTTCGAGCTGTTCGGTCTCCCCCTCACCGTGGGCGGAGATTCCGCCGCCACACGGCTGCCGTAGGTGGGCGCCGACCAGTGCCGTCCCGCCCAGGCCACCGAAGTCAGAGCGCGCCTCATGCGTCGTTCCGCCCGTTCAGGAGGGAGGGCGTCGAGGGGCGCGACCCGTTGCCTGAGCGCCACAGGTACGAGTCAGGTCGTCCTCGGTGCAGTCAGGTCGGCAAGCAACAGGTGAACTCGACGGTCGATCTCATCGATGATCGGGCGGACCTCTTCGACCGGCTTTCCGGCAGGGTCGTCCAGATCCCAGTCGAGGTACCGTTTGCCCGGATACACCGGGCAGGTGTCACCGCAGCCCATGGTGACGATGACATCGGCAGCTCGAGCAGTCTGGTCGGTGAGGGGTTTGGGGAATTCGTGACCGGGGTCGAGTCCTCGCTCGCGGAGTACGGCGACGACCACAGGGTTGACCTGGTCAGCGGGTTCGGAACCGGCAGAGAAGACCTTGACCCGACCCTCGCCATAGTGGTCGAGCAGGACACGGGCAGCCAGACTGCGCCCGGCGTTGTGGATGCAGAGAAACAGTACGGCGGGCCTGTCGCTCACTGGGACTCCTCGGAATGGACGGGTGGTGTTGACGGGGCCCGGTTCGGGTCGACCTCGACGCGTTCGGGCGGGATGTCGGGAGTGGCGGCGGGGTGTGGGACTACGACCTCGCCCGCCTGGGCCGGCGTCAGGCTTGGATACAGGGCCTTGATGACAACCACGGCGAGGACACCGCCGACCACTTGGGCCGCGATGAAGTTGGGTACCGAGGATGGGGCAATGCCCGCGAACGAATTGGAGAACATGCGCCCGATGGTGATGGCGGGGTTGGCGAAACTGGTCGAGCTGGTGAAGAAGTACGCGGCACCGATGTAGGCCCCCACCGCGGCGGGGGCTGACCGATTCCGGCCCGTCCTGACCAGGGCGAAGATCAACAGGAGGAGCCCCAGGGTGGCCACGACCTCAGAGAGGAAGTGAGGGCCAGAGGCACGGTGCTTGGTTGAGATGCTCACGGCGGCTCGACTGAACATCAGGTTGGCCACGACAGCACCTCCGACACAGCCCGCGATCTGGGCGGGCAGGTAGGCGGCAGCGTGGCGCCACCGCAAACCCCCGAAGGCGGCGTCGACCAGGGACACGACGGGATTGAGGTGGGCCCCCGAGACCGGGCCGAACATCAAGATGATGGCGAACAGGCCTGCTGCGGTTGCCGCTGCGTTCTCGAACAATTCCAGCCCGACGTTCCCAGGCGAGAGCTGCTGAGCGGCGATTCCGGAACCGATGACGATGGCGGCCAGAAAGGCACTGCCCAGCAGCTCGGCCAACAGGCGACGCCATAAGGCATGACCCACGATGACGCGCTCGGCGCTGCGTCGTTCCTCGTTCCGGTCCGGCACTCAGCAGCAGGACAGCGGTGGGCCGGCCACGGCCAGGTCGGGCCGGGTGTCGCAACAGGCAGCGGCGCTCGGATCGGCCGAACGAAGCTCTCCCGCGGGCATCTCGGCGTCGGCCAGCACGGTATAGATCTCCCACGGCTCCCCGCCCGGACCGTCGACCCACACCTTGTCCTGGACGGCGAAGCAACACGACACCCGCTCTTCGACCGCAGTGGCCAGATCGGCGGCAGCCAGGCGGGAGTGGGCGGCGGCGACCTCGTCGGTGCTCTCGACCTCGACACCCAGGTGGTTGAGCGAGCCCGGTGCCTGGGTGGCGTCTTCGATCAACACGAGCTTGAGCGGCGGATCGGCCACGACGAAGTTGGCGTAGCCGGGACGAACCTTGGCCGGCTCGGTGACGAACAGCCTGGAGTAGAAGCTGATGGCCTCGTCCAGGTCGGCGACGTTGAGGGCGAGCTGTACGCGGGACACGGGGGCACCTCCTGATACATTTACGTTGGTCGATGTTCAGTGTGCGTTATATATCGACATCTGTCAATATTTGAGGTGAGCAGATGACCACGATCAAAGGCCCGACCATCACACCAGTGGCCGACGGAGACCTGTGCTGCTCCTCGGTCGTCGATGCCCCGCTGGGCGAGTCCGAGGCGGCGGAACTGGCGCGGGTCCTCGGCGCGTTGGCCGACCCGGTCCGTCTTCGGCTGCTCTCGTTGGTCGCTTCTCGGGTTGAGATCTGCTCCTGTGACCTGGAGGCTCCGCTGGGCAAAAGCCAGCCCACCGTCTCGCACCACACCAAGATCCTGGCCGACGCCGGCCTCCTCGTCGGCGAGAAGCGCGGGCGGTGGATGT
>DATMMO010000418.1:0-11106 GCA_035569695.1 Acidimicrobiales bacterium
CACCATGGTCACGGCCGGTGTGTACCTGATGTGCCGGGTCAACCCGTTGCTCCACGCCTCACCCGACGCCGCCTTCACCGTGGCCATCATCGGCGCGGCCACCGCCTTCGTGGCCGCCACCATCGCCTGTGCCCAGAACGACATCAAGAAGGTGCTGGCCTTCTCCACCGTGTCCCAGCTGGGGTACATGTTCCTGGCCGTGGGGACCGGCGCCTACGAGGCCGCCATCTTCTTGATGGTGGCCCATGCCTTCTTCAAGGGCCTCTTGTTCCTGGGCGCGGGCTCGGTCATCCACGGACTCCACGACGAACAGGACCTGAAGCGCATGGGCAACCTGCGCCGGTACGTCAAGCTCACCTTCTGGACCTTCACGGTGGGCTGGCTGGCCATCGCCGGCGTGCCCCCGCTGTCGGGATTCTGGGCCAAGGGCGACGTGCTCGACGCGGCCTGGGCCCGCCACCCGGCCCTGTGGGTGGTGGGCATCCTGACCGCCCTCCTCACCGCCTACTACATGAGCCGCCTGTCCGGTCTGGCCTTCTTCGGCAAGGACCGCTGGGACAAGCCCCCCATCGACCCCGGCGACCCCGGTGTCCATGCCTCGGGCCCCATCACCAAGCCCCACGAGTCGCCCTGGCTCATGCGCATCCCCCTGATCGTGCTGGCCTTCCTGGCCTTCTTCGGTGGCGTGCTCAGCTTCCCGTGGAGCACGCACTACGAGTTGCTGAAGTGGGTGGACCCGGTGTTCGGGGCCAACCTGTACAACGCCAACGAGTCGGCCGACCTCCAATGGGAACTGGCCATCACCGACTCGGTGATCGCCATCATCGGGGTGGTCGTCGCCCTCACCTTGTGGTCACGCCGGGCCGACCGTCCTCAGCTGGAGCCCACCTTCTTGCGGCGGTGGTGGTTCATCGACGCCGCCCTGGACTTCCTGTTCAGCCGGTCCGGGGCCCGCTTGGCCCAGTTCTCGGCCACGGTGGTGGAGGACGGGATCATCGACGGTGCCGTCAACGGGGTGGGCACCCTGGTGCGTCGGACGGGCGGCGTGGTGCGCAAGGCCCAGTCGGGATACGTGCGGAACTACGCCCTGGCCATCGTCCTCGGGGTGGTTGCCGTGCTCGCCTTCATGCTCTCTCGGCTGTGGTGGTAACTGTGACCCACTCGTCCTCCTTTCCCTTCCTCACCGTCTTGGTCCTGGTGCCGATCATCGGCGCGGCCGTGGTGGCGCTGATCCCCACCGAATCGGTGGCCAAGTGGTTCCACGAAGCGGTGGGGCTGATCGTGACGGTGGTGACCCTGGTCATCGCCGTGGCCATCGCCTTCAAGTTCAAGACCGGTTTCGGGGGCTACCAGCTCACCTCCAACCACGTCTGGGCCAAGTCCCTGGGCATCAACTGGTCGCTGGGCATCGACGGCATCTCCCTGTTCTTGGTGCTCTTGTCCGCCGTCTTGTTCCCCTTGTGCATCCTGGGGGCCCGGACCAAGAAGAACCCGCGGGCCTTCGTGGCCTGGTTGCTGGTGCTGGAGACGGCCTGTCTGGGCAGCTTCATCTCCCTCGACCTGATGCTGTTCTTCCTGTTCTTCGAGCTGACCCTGGTGCCGGTGTACTTCCTCATCGGCGGCTGGGGCTATGCCCGCCGGGGCTATGCCGCGGTCAAGTTCTTCCTCTACACCTTCGGTGGCTCGGCCTTCTTGCTGGTGGGGATCCTGGCCGTGGCCTTCATCCACCAGTCCCAGACCGGGGTGTTCACCTTTGAGCTTCCCGCCCTCATGCACACCCACTTCTCGGGGACGGCGGGGGTGCTGCTGTTCCTGGCCTTCACGGCTGCATTCGCGGTGAAGGCACCCCTGTTCCCTTTTCACACCTGGTCGCCCGATGCCTATGCCCAGGCGCCCACGGCGGGGTCGGTGATCCTTGCCGCGGTCATGGCCAAGCTGGGCACCTACGGGATCATCCGGTTCGACCTCAACCTGTTCCCCCAGGCCACCCGGACGCTGGCCCCCATCCTGTTGACGCTGGCCGTGATCGGCATCCTCTACGGCGCCATCGTCGCCTGCGCCCAAAAGGACATGAAGCGGCTGGTGGCCTACTCCTCACTGGCTCACATCGGCTTCATCGCCCTGGGCACGTTCGCCCTGACCACCCAGGGGGTCTCCGGTGGCGTCCTGCAGATGATCAACCACGGCGTGATCATCGCCGCCATGTTCATCCTCATCGGCTGGATCTACGAGCGCCGCAAGACGTGGCAGGTCAACCAGCTCCGGGGCCTGCAGTGGTCGGCCCCGGTGCTGGCCGGCATCTTCACCCTGGTGGTGATGGCGTCCATCGGGCTGCCCGGCCTCAACGGCTTCGTGGGTGAGTTCCTCATCCTGTCGGGCACCTTCCTGGTCCATCGGTGGTGGGCGATAGCGGCCACCATCGGCGTCGTCCTGGCCGCGGTGTACCTGCTGTGGGCATACCAACAGGTCTTCCACGGGAAGCCCGACGCCGAGAGCGAGAGGATGCGCGACCTGGGTTGGCACGAGCGGCTGATCATGGTGCCGCTCATCGTCATCATCGTCTTCCTCGGCGTGTACCCCAAGCCCGTCCTGGACCGGATCACTCCGTCGGTCAACCAGTTGCTGGCCCACGTCGACCAGGTCACCCACACCCAGCAGCCACCAGCAGCCACCGGCCGGATCGCCGCCGCCTCGGCCCCTTCGGTCGGGACAGGAGGTCAGCCGTGATGCATGCCAATCTCCTGGCCGCGGCCAGCTCGGCCACCGCCTCCTTCCACACCCCCCATATCAACTACCTGAGCATCCTGCCCATCCTCATCATGATGGGCGGCGCCATCGTGCTCATGGGGGTCTCCTCTCTCCTGCGCAAGATCTTCGGGGTCGGAGTGGGGACCTGGGGCACGGTGGTGATCTCGGTCGCCGCGTTGGTCGCGGCCATCGTGCAGTGGCACGACGTGACCACCCATGGGGCGAAGGTCACCATCGCCGGGGCCATCGCCTACGACGGCTTCAGCGTCTTCATCCAGATCGTGGTGTCGATCACCATCCTCCTCACCGCCCTGATCGGGGACGGCTATCTCCGTCGTGAGGGCATCGAGGGATGCGAGTTCCACGTCCTGGCCATGTTGTCGGCGTCGGGGGCGATGCTCATGGGGTCGGCCAACGACCTCATCGTGGTCTTCCTCGGCCTCGAGATCCTCTCCATCGCCCTCTACGTGCTGACCGCCTTCAACCACAAGCGGGCCGAATCGGGCGAGGCCGCCCTCAAGTACTTCGTGCTCGGCGCCTTCTCGTCGGCCATCTTCGTCTACGGGATCGCCCTGGCCTACGGGGCCACCGGCACCACCAACCTGCCCCAGATCGCCAGCTACCTGTCCAAGAACGTGGTGGCCTCCAACGGCGTGCTCCTGGCCGGGCTGGCTCTGTTGCTGGTCGGCTTCGGCTTCAAGATCGCCGCCGTGCCCTTCCACATGTGGTCGCCCGACGTCTACCAGGGTGCCCCCTCGCCCATCACCGGCTTCATGGCCGCGGTGGCCAAGGCCGGCGCCTTCGCCGCCCTCCTGCGGGTGTTCGTGTCGTCCTTCGGCGTGGTCCGGACCGACTGGCAGCCCATCGTGTGGGGTCTGGCCATCCTCACCCTGGTGGTCGGGGCCGTGCTGGCCCTGGTCCAACGGGACGTCAAACGGATGATGGCCTACTCGTCCATCAACCATGCCGGTTTCATCCTGTTGGGCGTGCAGGCGGCCGACGCCCGGGGCGTGTCGGCGTCGCTCTACTACCTGTTCGCCTACATGTTCATGGTCATGGGCACCTTCGCCGTGATCACCGTGATCGGTCGGGTGGGGGACACCGGCCACCAGCTCTCGGACTATCGGGGCCTGGCCCGTCGCCAGCCCGTGCTGGCCGGCGCCTTCGCCGTCTTCCTCCTGGCCCAGGCCGGGATCCCCTTCACCACCGGCTTCCTGGCCAAGTTCCAGGTGGTGGCGGCGGCCGTCGACGTCCACTCCTACGCCCTGGCCGTGGTGGCCATGGTGTCGGCGGCCATTGCCGCCTTCTTCTACCTGCGGGTGGGGATCACCATGTACTCGCCTGTCGGGCCGGTGGGCGACCCCATCCCCGGAGAGGTCGACGGCGCCCCGGCGGCCACCGGTTCGCCGGTCGAGGGTGCCGCTGACCCCGCGGCCGAGGGCGAGGCCCTCACCGCCGCGTCCGACGTGTCGGCCGAGCGCCCGGGTTTGGACCGCCGACCGGGTGAGGCCGAGCGCACCAGCCTGGCCCTCATGACCGAGGCCCCGGCCCACGCCGACGTGGCCCATCGGGTGGTGAAGGTGCCCGCATTGACCTGGGTCGCCATCTCCCTCTGTGGCGCGTTCACCGTGGTGTTCGGCATCATCCCCCAGCCCATCATCGACTTCGCCCACCAGGCCACCTTGCTGTTCGTCTGACAGCCGACCTCGTGTTCCCTGGGTAGCTCCAGCCTGTTCGTCGGGTTGGCGGGGCCGACGGACCGCGAGGCAAGCGTCCCCGTCCGAGCCAGGTGCTCCGGATACTGTGAGGGTCACGTCTGCACACAGAGGGGGATGTGGATCATGAGCACCACCCCAACCAGCGGTCTGCCCGGCCCACCGCCAACGGCAACCCCAACGTCGGAGGCCCAGAAGCGACAGCGGAAGGACATCGCCCGCATCGTCGCCGCCCTGGTCATCGTCATCGTCCTGGTGGCCTTCGTGGTCAAGAACAGCGAGAAGGTCAACGTCAGCTTCGTCTTCTTCAGCGCGTCCGTGCGCCTCATCTGGGTGCTGTTGGTCACCGCCATCCTCGGTGCCCTGGCTGACCGACTGCTGCTGTGGCGGCGCCGGAAGACCAGGCGCGAGCGAGCAGGGAGGGACTAGGACCATGGCCGTCGACTCACCCGAGGTCGGTTCGGGCTGGCGCGCCTTTGCCGGCGTGCTCATCCTCATCGCCGGCATCTTCAACGTCATCGACGGCGTGGTGGCCGTGTTCGACGGCAAGTACCTGACCAACAACCTGATCTTTGGTGACCTCCGGTCCTGGGGTTGGGCCATGCTGGTCCTCGGCGTCATCCAGTTCCTTACCGGCCTGGCCATCTTCAGCGGCAGTGGGTTGGCCGCCTTCGTGGGCGTGCTCATCGCCGGCCTGAACGCCATCGGCCAACTGCTCTTCCTGCGGACCTATCCCATGTGGTCGGTCATCACCATCGCCATCGATCTGCTCATCATCTACGGGCTGACCGCCTACGGCCACGTGCGACGACATCGCGCCGGTTGATCCCGGACTCACTCTCCATCAGCGCGACGGCGAGACGCATCACCCAACTGTTCTGATAGCCCTCCTAGTGTGACCCTGTGGCCTCCGACGACGACACGGTCGACCAGGCCGACGAGCGGCGCCTCGAGGTAGGCAACGTCGGGCGGGAGAACGAAGAGCTCAAGGCGTCGACCGGCGAAGGCTCGCCCGGCCTTCCCCGGCGCCCCGGTCGGTGGCGACGCCTGTCGGCCTGGGTGCTCATCGTTCTGGCCAGCCTGCTCGCCGTGGTCTCGGTGCTGGTCGTGTTCGCACGCAACGAGGTCCTCGACACCAACGCCTATGTCGCCACCGTCGGTCCGCTGGCCTCGGACCCGGCCATCCAGTCGGCGGTGGCCAACCGGGTGAGCCAGCAGCTCATCAGGCAGGCCAACGTCCAAGCGCGGGTGTCCAACGCCCTGCCGCAGAAGGCCCAGTTCTTGGCTGCGCCCATCGCCTCGAGCCTGGAGTCGCTGACCCACCAGGTCGCGCTCACGTTCGTCCAATCCCCCGCGTTCCAGAAGTTATGGGTCACGATCAACCAGAGAGCCCACAAACAGGTGGTGGCCCTGCTGACCGGTGACAACTCCGGCGTGCTCACCTCGGAGCAGGGCAAGGTCTCCCTCGACCTCGGCAACGTGCAGGCCAAGGTCAGACAGGCCCTGCACAAAAAGGGCATCACCATCTTCGACAAGGTCCCGACGACGAACACCAGTTTCGTCCTCTTCCAATCGGACCAGTTGACCAAGCTCCAGGGGCTGATCCGCACGCTCGATCGGCTGGCCTATCTCCTGCCCATCGTGAGCGTGGTCTGTTTCGCCGGTGGCATGCTGCTCACCCAGAACCGGCGCCGGGGCCTGGTGCGTGCCTCCGTGGCCCTGGCCCTGGGTATGGGCGTCTTGTTGGTGGGGGTGGCCATCGGGCGTGATCTGTACCTCAACGCGTTGGGTACCTCGGTCTCCAAGCCGGCGGCCGCCAACGCCTATGACGCCATCACAGCGTTCCCCCTCGGGACGACGAGGGTGGTCCTCCTCATTTCGGTGATCATCGCCGTGATCAGCATGGCCGTGGGCAACAACCGCCTTCGTTCCTGGGCCCGGTCGATCGACAAGCCGAACTGGGTGGCCGGCAGTGCCGCCCACCGATGGGTACGCGCCCATCGTCGACTGCTCCAGGGGGCCACGCTGGCCATCGGGTTCGTCGTGATCGTGGTGTGGGACAACCCGACGCCCCTGGTGGCCCTGGTGATCCTGCTCATCGACCTGGCCGTGGTGGGCCTGATCGGCATGATGGCCGGCCGGCACCAGGTTCTGGCCGCGGTACCAGCCGGACCGGGGGTCGAGCCCCCCACCAGGGACAGGCCACCATCGAGCTCGGGCCAGAGCACCAAGCCCGGCACCGACGAACACGCCGATCTCCCATCCGACACCGGTTCGGGGTCCGAGACCGCCTGAGCCCGACCGGGTCAGGTTGGTCCGGTCAGATCACCGCCGCGCCACCGGGCTTTCGATGACCTCGGTGCGGGCGGCCAAGCCGTCGGGCCCGGGACCGTCGCTCGTTGCCGCACCGTCACAGTCGCCACGGGCCAGGTTCTCGGCGATGGCCTCGTCGGTCTCTCGCCGGGCCGCCTGCATGCGCTTCTCCGCCCCGACGGCCAAGAGGCGGCCCAGGACCGGGATCTCCCACAGGGACTCGGCCCGCAGGATGGCCATGATCACCGGCACCAGGTGCTCGGCTGTGTCGAAGGCCACATAGCGGGGGAGCCAATCGGGGTCGTACTTGGCATTGAACCGCCACAGCGTCTCGATCTGGGCGAAGCTCGAGACCCGTTTGAGGAACCAGCGCTCGGCCCGTTGCATGGTGCTGTCGCCCTTCTCGCCGGCCAGGGTGGACCGGAGGGCGGCGAAGTTGAGGCTGAGCCCGCCACAGCCATCGGCCTTGAGGTGCTCGATGGTGGAGCACAGGGCGAAATCCAACAGCCCGTTGGGGTGCTCTCCGGGATCTCGCCGCATGAGATCGAGGGAATAGCCGTTGATCCCGGTGGCCGGGACGAACTGGCACATGGCCGCCGGCCGTCCGTCGGGCCCGTGGACCACCGTGAGGAGCAGGCCCTGGTCGCGGGGGTCGAAGATCCGGCCCAACATCATGGAGAAGCCGCGCTCCTGGTCGCCGCGACGGCTGAGACCCATCAGCGAGATGAGCTCGGCGGCCACTTCCTGGTCGAGGCGGGAGGGGTCGTGGAAGGTGGCGGTGTAGCCGTACTTCTTGATCCGGTTGTGGGCCTGGCGCAGGCCCTTCTTGCCTCCGCCGGCCAACGAGAACTGCTGGATGTCGACCACGGCCTCGTCCCCGATGTACACGTTGTGCATGCCCGACTCGTTGTAAACGGGCAGCCACTCCTCACCGGCGCCCATGATGGCCGGCACCCAACCATGAGCGTCGGCAAACCGGCGGAAGGCCCCCCACACCTGCTCTCGTTCATTGCGCGGCCCGATGGGGTCCGGGGCGATGAGACAGATGCCGCCGTAGATGGCGTAGGCCACCAGGCTGTCCCGGAAGAAGAACCACTGCTTGTCGGAGCGCAGGGCGAAGTAGTCGAGCGTGCTCTTCCCGTGCCGGCGCACGATGTCCCGGGCCCGGAACTCGGCGGCGCGTCCTGTGGTCAAGCGTCGGTCCACGACGGGCCGGGACAGCAAGAACAGGGTTACGGCGACCAGGCCGATCCCGATGACCAGCAGACTGGGGGCCAAGAACCGGTCGTACCGGATGGGCAGGTAGATCGAGCGGATGCCGATCAGACGCTCGCACGCCGCTTGGAACGCCTGCACCCACGAGATGTGGAACTGGTGGTGTCGGCTGAAGTGGGAGGAGATCTCGATGGTGATGGTGGCGCCGACCGTGATGGCTACGGCCACGCCGACCAGGCCCACCACCGCCGAGCGCAGCGACGACCAGTCCGAGGCGGCCTGAAAGTCTCGCCGGTTGACGAGGAGGACGACGAGAATGGCCAGGGCGAAGAGCGACTCCTCCACGTCGCCCCCGGCCACCAGGTGCAAGAACAGGGTGACGGCGAGCAAGGCCACGCACACTCGCCAGGCCCGGCGCTGCCCCCGCAACACACCACGGCCCAGCGCCAACAAGCCCATACCGGCCAGGGCCACCAGGGCGCCGGCCAACTCGGAGGCGCGCAGGGGGAGCACGGCCAACACCACGTGCAGCCGAGCCCGCAACGGTGGGGTGATGGCGTCCAAGAGGTCGATGGCCCCGGCCACCAGGATGGCGGCCGACGCCAGACGGCGCACCCGGCGGGTCCGGCGGTGGGCCTGGCGCAGATCGGACGCCGGTGGCCACGATTCGCCCTTGGGGTACGAGGCCACCACGGTCGGGTGCAGGCTGCGCACCATGTGCCGGATCGATACCAGGCGCTCGAGCAGGCTCCGCGAGCGAAGATCGGTCTCGGCGTACAGCAACCGGACGTGGAGATCGGCGCCGGTCTCGAGCTCCACCCAGCTCAGGCGCTGACGATGGATGAACACCGGCGGCAGGCCCAGCCGCCCGGCCTGCTCCTCGACCACTTCGGCCGTGGCCCCCACGTTGGCGTAGAAGCCGATACCCAGGCTGGTCAACTCGGGTTGGAAGGTGGCGGCGGTGATCAACCCGGTGTGACCGGCGGCCACCAGCTCGCGCGCCGCATCCCGGGCCGTGTCATTGGCCGCGCCTTCGATGCGTACGGCGTTGAGGGTCCCGCCTCCCAGCACCGACCAGACGCGGCGGCTCAGCAACCCGAGGGCCAGGGCCAGCACGGCAAAGACGACGATGGCGAACAGGGCGGCGACCGACAGTCGGCTTCCCCATCCCGCCTCGTGGACATGGCGGAGGGTCCGTCCCGCCACTCCCGTCCCCGCGTGTCGGAGGACGGTCGGGGTCAGGATGAACTTCAAGGCGATGGCCACGGCGAAGGGGACCAGCAGCCACCAGGCATAGCGACCCAGGCGTCGGTAGAGCAGCCGGGAGGTGACGAACCGGGAGAGGGTGGAGGGATCGCTGAGCCGCTCCAGGCCTTCGAACCAGGGGGCGTCACCCTCTGATCGCTCGGCCAGTGTCCGCCAGCTCTTGCCGGCCAAGGAGCGCTCGACCGCGCCGGGCTTGGCGTCGGCCGCCGGATCGAACTCCGACTCGGTGGCACTGGCCGGCGATGCGTAGGCGTGCTCGCCCGGTTCGACCCGCACCGAGCGGATCCCCGCCGCCGTGTGCAGGACGAGGTCGACCCCGCCGGCCCGCTCCACCCCTAATTCCACCAACGCGGCCGTGGTGGCCGGATCGGTGTCGAATCCGGGCTCGTGGGTGCCCGTCTGCCTGATGACCCTGCGCTCGTCGCAATCCAGGAAGCGGGCTAGTGCCGCTCGCAGCTGGGGATGGGCCCGCATGGCGGCCTGGGCCTCCTCCTGTGTGGGGCCCTTCCCGGTGAGGTCGAACAGGTTGCCGGCGATGATCAGGATCCCGGGACCGTTCCAGGCGTCGAGGGTCCGGGCCAGCTCGCTGGTGAGCACCAGCGTGGAGGGAGTGGCCTCGCCGGTGAGCAAGAGGTCGCTTACCACCATGACCCGGCGGCCGATGGGGACGTCGATGACGGTATCGACCTCAGAGGGAGCTTCGGGTCCGGGCTCGGACAGGGCAACGGGCGAGCTGATGGTGGGATCCTCCGATGCCGTGTTCGATCCCACCTGTGAGATTGGGTTGGTCATGAGATTGGGTTGGTCACGCGCCCTCAATCGTAGAGTTCTGCTGGCGTTAGGCTCGCCTGCGCGCTTAGAGAACGCTGAGCAGGCACTGAATGTGCGCCGGACCAACAAAAGTTACTGGTGAAAGGTGAATTGCGTGGTGCATGGGGCAGACGGGGCGGGAGGTCCGGCGGAGACCGCGGGGAGGCATGGAGCCCGGAGGTCGAGGATGACGGCCTATCCGACTCACTCGGACCGGAACCGGTCGGTCGCGACGGATCCGGGGTGAGGACCCCGTCCAACTGGGCCTGGCGTGACGGCCCCGTGGTGGAACCGGGAGAGGCCGTCGTCTTCGACATGGACGGCGTGCTGTCCGATGCCGCCGGCCGGCAGCACTTCTTGGAGCGTGGTCATCGGGACTGGGACCGCTTCTTCGAAGCGTGCGGAGACGATCAGGTCGTCGAGGAATTGGCCCGCTTGCTCGAGCTGCTCGATCCCCGCCTCCAGGTCGTGCTCCTCACCGGTCGCCCGTTCCGGGTGCAGCCCCAGACGCTGGCCTGGCTGGCCCGCTACGGGTTGCGGTGGGACCTCCTGGTCATGCGGTCGAGGGGCGATTACGCCCAGGTGACGATGTTCAAGCGAGACGCGGTCGACGAGCTGCGGGAGTACGGGTTCGACCTGCGGTTGGCCTTCGAGGATGATCCCAACAATTTCGCCATGTTCCACGCCGTGGGCATTCCCTGCGTGTACATCCACTCCGGCTACTACGACTAGGAACGGCCGGCCCTACTGGCGCGCCCAACGGGCGGAGAACAACTAGGCCCGGCCCGGCGTCTCGCCGGCGAACTGAGCCAGATACGGACCATTGGGCCCGAAGGCGACCCGGGCCACGGCCATGTAGGGATACTGGAACGGTTGGTAGATGGCGGTGGGCGTGTACAGAAGCCACGTGACCCCGTTCCGGGTGAAGAGCGACTCCTCGCTCGGACCCTGACCCTGACTGTTCGAGGCCAGGAACGGTGTCGTTTTCGAGTCGGAGCACGGACCCTGGGGTCCCTGGCACGTCTGGTAGCCGATGGCG
>DATMMO010000419.1:0-3019 GCA_035569695.1 Acidimicrobiales bacterium
CACGGGGCCTGGCCAGGTTGTTTGCCCAGTGGGAGGACATCGTGGGGCCGGCGATCGCCGGCCACGTACGGCCCCAGCGCCTCGATAAGGACGTGCTGGTGGTCACCGTGGATCACCCGGCCTGGGCCACCCAGGTCCGGCACTTGGGCGACGATCTGCTCGACCGGGTGGCCGAGACCACGACGCTGCCGCGGCCGGCCCACCTCGAAGTCAAGATTCGTCCCTAGATCCGGCGACCATCGGCCGATTGGGGGGTTACCCCTTGGTACACTGGAGTATCGGTACCGGGGGGATTGAGCACCAGCGCCGGGAGCGTCAAGCGCCCCGAACCCAAGCTCGATCATCTCGGTCCCCAAGAGATCAAACAATGTTGGAAAGGGCGCGCCTGTGGCGCTGAAAACAGAGGACCAGCGATCGGTAGCTGAGGCCAGCTACGACGCCAGTGACATCACCGTATTGGAGGGGTTGGACCCGGTCAGGAAGCGGCCGGGCATGTACATCGGCTCGACCGGGCCGTCCGGTCTCCACCACCTGGTGTGGGAGGTCGTCGACAATTCCGTCGACGAGGCCATGGCCGGTTACTGCACCCAGATCGACGTGACCCTGCTGGCTGACGGCGGCGTGCAGGTGGTCGACAACGGCCGAGGGATTCCTACCGGACCCAGTTCGCAGTACCCCGATAAGTCGGCGGCAGAGCTGGTACTGACCACCCTGCACGCCGGTGGGAAATTCGGCGGCGGGGCCTACAAGGTGTCGGGCGGACTCCACGGCGTCGGCGTCTCGGTGGTCAACGCCCTGTCCACCCGGCTGGTCCTCGAAATCGACAGCGACGGCCGGCACCATTCCATGGAGTTCCTCCACGGTGGCGAGCCGACCGGGAAGCTCAAGGACACCGGCCCCGCGCCCCACAACCGGACCGGGACCTCGGTCACCTTTTGGCCTGACGCCGCCATCTTCGAGGAGATCGACTTCAGGGCCCAGACCGTCGTCGAGCGCCTCCAGATCATGGCCTTCCTCAACAAGGGCCTGGAGATCAACTTTGCCGACAAGCGTCCCGACGCCAAGCCACCCCAGACGTTCAAGTACAAAGACGGCATCATCGACTACGTCCGGCACCTCAACGCCTCCAAGGAGGCCCTCTTCCGCAAGGTCGGCTCGTTCGAACAGGTCGAGGACACCATGGAGGTGGAGGTCGCCCTCCAGTGGAACGCCGGCTTCTACGAGAGCATCCACTCCTTCGCCAACGGCATCTCCACCATCGAGGGCGGCATGCACGAGGAGGGCTTCAAGACGGCCCTGACCAGTGTGGCCAACAAGTACGCCCGGGCCCGCGGTTCGCTGAAGGAGAAGGACGAGAACCTCTTGGGCGAGGACATCCGGGAGGGTCTGACCGCCATCATCTCGGTGCGGCTCCAGGATCCCCAGTTCGAGGGACAGACCAAGGGGAAGCTCGGGAACGTGCCCGTGCGCTCTCTGGTGCAAAAGGCCACCAACGAGAAGTTGGCCGAGTGGTTCGAGGAGAACCCCAAAGAGGCCAATCAGATCCTGCAGAAGGCCACACTGGCCGCCCGGGCCCGGATGGCCGCCAGGCAGGCCCGCGATCTGACCAGGCGGAAGTCAGCCCTGGACGGAGCGGGGCTGCCGGGCAAGCTGGTCGACTGCTCGTCGAGGGACCCCCGCGAAAGCGAGCTGTTCATCGTGGAGGGAAACTCGGCCGGTGGCTCGGCCAAGGACGCCCGCAGCCCGCAGACCCAGGCCATCTTGCCCATCCGGGGGAAGATCCTGAACGTGGAGCGGGCCCGCGCCGACAAGATGCTGAAGAACACCGAGATCCAGGCGTTGATCTCGGCCATCGGCGCTGGTCTGGCCGACGATTTCGACGTCACCAAGATCCGGTACCACAAGGTCATCATCCTGGCCGACGCCGACGTCGACGGTTCCCACATCCGCACGTTGCTCCTGACCTTCTTCTTCCGGCAGATGAAGCCCCTCGTCGAAGGGGGGTTCGTCTACGTGGCCCAACCGCCGTTGTATTCGACCCTGGTGGGCAAGGAGAAGATCTACCTGAAGGACGACGCGGCCAAGGACGCCTATCTGGCCGAGAACCCGAATCACAAGAACGACTTCCAGCGGCTGAAGGGCCTCGGCGAGATGGACTACGACGAGCTGCGTGACACCACGATGGACTCGGGAAAGCGTTCACTGCTGCAGATCGGCGTGGAGCAGGCCGCGCTGGCTGACGACGTGTGCTCGGTCCTGATGGGCGAGGACGTGGAGCTGCGGCGTCATTTCATCCAGACGAACGCCAAGGACGTGCGCTTCCTCGACATCTGACGGGGTAGCGGTCACCGGTGACCGACGGTTTCAAGACACAGGGTTAGGACAGGGATGGCAGGACCAAATTCAAGCGACGGGACTGGGAGCGGCACCTCCGACGACGTGGTCTCGGGGTTCATCGAGCCCATCGAGATCCAAGAGGAGATGGAGCGATCCTTCCTCGAGTACTCGATGTCGGTCATCGTGTCTCGCGCCCTGCCCGACGTGCGGGACGGGCTGAAGCCGGTCCATCGCCGGATCCTCTACTCCATGTTCGATCAGCGCCTCACCCCCGACCGTCCCCACAGCAAGTCGGCCAAGGTGGTCGGAGACGTCATGGGGACCTACCACCCCCACGGTGACTCGTCGATCTACGAGGCCCTGGCCCGCATGGCCCAGGACTTCTCGATGCGCCACCCCCTCATCGACGGGCACGGGAACTTCGGCGGCACGGGACCGGACGAGGGACCGGCGGCCATGCGCTACACCGAGTGCCGGCTGGCCCCCCTGGCCCTGGAGCTGATGGCCGGGATCGACCAGGAGACAGTGGACCTGGTCGACAACTACGACGCCACCGCCGAGGAGCCGACGGTCCTGCCGTCCCGGTTCCCCAACCTGATGGTGAACGGCTCCCAGGGCATTGCTGTGGGCATGGCCACCCACATCCCGCCCCACAACCTGGGCGAGGTCATCGACGCCACCA